>CAIMTJ010000109.1 GCA_903844385.1 uncultured Burkholderiales bacterium | reverse complement strand
GAAGGCGAAGATTTTTGGCCCAAACGCTATGCCATCTGGGGTCGATTGGTGGCACTCCAACCGGGTCAAATCGCTTACTCCATCACGGATGCCAAAGCGGTGGGGCGTTTTATGCCACCCGTCTTTGATGGCACGGTGTGCAATACCTTGGAAGAGTTGGCACAAACGCTGGGACTCGATCAAGAGGTTTTCATGAAAACCCTCAATGACTACAACCAAGCGTGTCAGGTGGGTCATTTTGATCACACCACACTCGACGACTGCCACACCCAGGGACTCACACCGGTCAAGAGCCATTGGGCCTTGCCCATCAACACGGCGCCTTTTTACGCCTATCCAGTAAGACCTGGCATCACCTTTACCTACCTCGGACTCAAGACCGACAAGACCACCGCGGTTCATTTCGCGGGTCAAGCCAGTCAGAATCTTTTTGTTGCGGGCGAGATGATGTCGGGCAATGTGCTGGGCCAAGGCTACACCGCTGGTGTGGGCATGACCATTGGCACTGCGTTTGGGCGCATTGCCGGCTCGTCTGCTGCTTTTAGCGTCAAGGCTCAAGGGGGAGTGCACCCAGGCCCACATCCAGACAGCCACCTTTAATCGAGAGTAGAACATGCAAGTGCTTGATCAATTGGTCAAAGAGGCTCAAGGCCTCACGCGCCCCACTCTGGTCTTGGCCGACAGCGAGCGTGAAGTGGCGAGACAGCTGCAAATTTGCAATGCTTGCCGCTACTGCGAGAGCTTTTGTGCGGTTTTCCCGGCCATGACCCGCCGGCTGAATTTTGCGCAAAACGACATCCACTACATGGCCAATCTTTGCCACAACTGTGGAGCGTGTTTGCATGCTTGCCAGTACGCCGAGCCCCATGACTTTGCTGTAAATATTCCGCGCTCGATGGCTCAAGTGAGACTTAAAACGTACGAAACCTATGCCTGGCCGGCCTTCATGGGGGCCACCTACGCTAAAAACGGTCTGTGGCTAGCGCTGTGTTTATTTGCCAGCTTGGCGCTGTTCGTGGGACTGCTGCTGCCCACACCCAGCCCAGAGGCGCGCAATTTTTATGGCCTCATGAGTCATGAGGCCATGGTGTCTTGGTTTGCACCTGTGTTTTTATTTGACGTGTTGGCTCTGGGCATCGGTGTTTACCGATTTCTGGGCAAGATCACACCGTCCACGTCTGGCGCAGCCGTCTCGACGCCTGCCGCGCTCGAAGCCACACACAACATCATGAGCTTGAAGTACTTGGATGGAGGCCACCACGAAGGCTGCAACAACGAAGACGATGCCTTTACCCTTTGGCGACAACGCATGCACCACTTCACCTTTTATGGCTTTTTGCTGTGTTTTGCATCGACCAGTGTTGCAACGCTTGAGCACTATGTCTTGAACTTGCACGCCCCTTATGCCTGGGGCAGCTTACCCAAGGTCTTGGGTGTGGTGGGCGGCTTGAGTCTCTTGTTGGGGACCTTGGGACTTGGATGGCTCAACTTAAAGCGCCATCCTTGGCATGGTGACTTGAAACAAAAACCCATGGACTTGGGCTTCATTGCGCTGTTGGCATTGTGTGCCAGCACGGGGCTGTTGTTGTGGCTGAGTCAGGGCAGCGCCCTCTTGCCCAGCATGCTCGCAGCCCACTTGGGAAGTATCATGGCGCTTTTTTTAACGCTGCCCTACGGCAAATTTGCCCACGGCATATACCGCAGCGCCGCCTTGATTCGGTTCTCCGTTGAGAAACGCCAACCTTCTGGCCTGGTGCTCAAAGAAGACTAAATCCATCTGACCCCTAGCCCGACTCATTCTATGAATTTACCTGCAACCCCTATTGCAAAGGGCACCAGCTTCACCGCACCTTGCACCTTGGGGGCCTGGAAAAAGCTTGAGGATCTGGCACAAGCTCAGGCGGTCCCCCATTTGCGCGAACTCTTGTCAGATCCCGAGCGCGCCCTCTCCATGAGTGTGCATCTTCATGGCATGCAATTGGATTACTCGCACCAACGGGTGACACCCAGTGTGCTAGCGGCCTTGGCCGAACTGGCACAGGCCTCACAATTGAGTGAGCACATTCAGGCACTCTTTAGCGGCGACCAAGTCAACGTGAGCGAACAGCGCGCGGCTCTTCACGTGGCTCTTCGCGGCCAAGGTGTCACCTCCCCACCTTGGGGAGAGTCCATACAGCACCAAGTGGAGTCAGAACTCGAGCGCGTGTGCAGTTTTGTCAACCGCTTTGAATCCCACGGTCTCAAGGGTTATAGCGATGAGCCGTTCACTGATGTGGTCAACCTAGGCATTGGCGGCTCGGCCCTAGGTCCGCTGACTTGTGTTCAAGCGCTAGAGAGTTTGAATGTCGGGCGCAGCCCCCACCCCAAGGTGCACTTTGTCTCCAATGTGGACGCTTGGAGTTTGTGGCAAACGCTTGAAGGACTGAACCCGCGCACGACCTTGTTCATTGTGCAAAGCAAGACCTTCACCACCCAAGAAACCACCTTGCTTGCACAGTCGGCCAAGCGTTGGTTGAGCGACCATGGCTGTCCTCCAATGGCCCTGTCGCTGCATTTGGTGGCCGTCACAGCGCGTGAAGACTTGGCAGCAAAGCAAGGTTTCTTGCCCTCCCAAACATTTCGCTTCTGGGACTGGGTTGGCGGGCGCTATTCGGTGTGGTCGGCCATTGGTTTACCGGTTGCTTTGGCCATCGGGGCGGATGATTTCAAGCGACTGCTCGCTGGTGCAAGGGCCATGGATGAGCACTTTTCCACGGCGCCAACGCTACAAAACATTCCTGTCCTCATGGCGCTGTTGGGGGTCTGGAACCGCAATTTTTTAAAGGCACCCTCGCACCACATCGCCACCTACGCTTATCGCTTGCGAGGCCTCACACCGTATATCCAGCAACTGGACATGGAGTCCAATGGCAAAGGAACACACTTGAACGCCAGTCGTGTTCAAGTTGAAACGGCTCCCATCGTTTGGGGCGGTCTTGGCATTGATGGCCAACATGCCTACTTTCAGCTGATTCACCAAGGCGAGCATTTGGTTCCCGTCGACTTCATCGGCATACGACAAGACCAAAATTGCCCCATGCCCCTGACCCAGGAGCACCTGCGCTGTCTGCATCTGAACATGATGGCCCAAGCCCAAGCCATGGCCTTGGGGCGGGACGAATCACACACTCGCAGCGAGATGCAAGCACAAGGACTCTCCCCAGAGGCCATCGATGCCCTCGCCCCTCACCGGTCCTTCAAGGGCAACACACCTAGTTCCAGCCTGTGGCTGCAAGAGCTGGATGCTTTTAATCTCGGTATGTTGATGGCGCTTTACGAACACAAAACCTTTGTCCAAGCATCGATTTGGGGCATCAACCCATTTGACCAATGGGGTGTGGAGTTGGGCAAAACCATGGCCAACGAGCTTGCGAGACATCCCGACGATCATGCTTGATCGGCAACCCAGCAAGGAGCAACTAGTGCAGCCTCTACCTTATGCGGGGATTAAAACTCGGGCACGATGCCCGATGGTTTTCATCTCTTGCGAGGCGCGCCAAAAATCCTGTAACAATTGAGCTTGATTGAGCTTGATTGAGCTTGACCGAGCTAGTTTTGTCCACCCCTCGGTTGACGATCCTGTCCACAACGACATCGTGACCCATTACACCCATAGACCAACAACCAAACCATGAGTTCACCCCAATTCAACACCCAGTTCAAATCGCTTCAGTCCATGGTCAGCCATGAGGAGTGGCTGGCCCGAGTGGAGCTTGCTGCTTGTTACCGTCTCGTGGATTTGTACGGCATGTCTGACTTGATCTACAACCACATCACCTTGAAAATTCCAGGCACCGATCACTTGCTCATCAATTTGTACGGCCTCTTGTATAAAGAAATCACCGCTTCGAGTCTTGTCAAAATCGACATCGACGGCAACATCCTCTACAAACCAGACACCGATTACGGCATCAACCAATCGGGGTATGTGATCCACGGCGCCATCCACCAAGCTCGCAACGATGTCAATAGCGTGATCCACACCCACACCCGAGCGGGTATGGCGGTCTCTAGCATGGTTTGTGGTCTGCTGCCCATGACCCAAACGTCGATGCGCTTCGTGGGTCACTTGGGCTACCATGATTTTCAAGGACCGGCCATTGATTTGAAAGAGCGCGAGAGTTTGGTCGCTGACTTGGGGACCCATGACGCCATGGTGCTTCGAAACCATGGACTGCTCACCTGCGGTGCCACCGTGCAACAAGCTTTTAACACCCTGTACCAATTGGAATTGTCTTGCCGTGCTCAGGTGGACGCCATGGCCGCCAAGACCGACCTGGTTTTACCCGATCAAGAAGTACTTGAACGCACCGCCCATTTGTACCAACCTGGGACGCGCAGACCCTATGGTGTTCTGGAGTGGCCTGCATTGATTCGAAGACTTGAAGCCGAGAGCGCGCATTGCGCCTATCCCAGATACGACTCCTGAACTCAGGGCATCAAAAATCAAGCCCAATTGCCATTTCAGGAAAAATTTTTGAATTCACCCCATTGAATCCATGAGCGAGCGATTGAGAACTCTAAAAATCGTACAAGACCGCCGGATTGCTCACCAATATGCGCTGCAGCATCTCAGGCGTTGGTGCCCACCGCTGTAAGCGATTCAAGGCGGCACCATCGTCAACAGGACTAAAGGGTTCAGGCTGTTCAATGCTGCGGCGCCCACTCACGGCCCCGCCCGTGTGTGGCCAATCACTGCCCCAGAGCATTCTTTGCGGGTTGCATGCGATGAGTGCACGGGCCAACTGCGTGACAGACAGGCTATCGGGCGCCTTTGAAATACGCTGAGGTGCTGAGAGTTTCATCCACACCTTGCCATTTCGAATCATCCCCAGGAGAACATGCAAACCCGCTTGATCCAGTCCCAGATCTGGATTGATCAACCCAAAATGGTCAACGACAAACCCGGTATCGTATTGATTGATCACACTCTCGAGTCTGGCAATCACGCCCAGCTGGGTGAAGAGTTGAATGTGCCAACCCAAGTGCTGGATCATCCGAGCTGTCCAATCGATTTGTTCTTGTGCCATGGACAAATCATGGATCCCTTGGGTTTGCAAATTGATGCGCACACCCCTCACCCCCAAGGCATGCATGCGTTGGAGCTCGGCCTTGGAGAGTGTTTTGTCAATCACCACCACGCCTCGACCACGCCCCTTCAAAGCATTTAAAGCCCGCAGGGTACAAGAATTGTCACTGCCATAAGGCGACGGGTGCACCAGCACGACCCGCGCAAGCCCAAGACCGTCGTGCAATTTCACCAAATCCGACAACAGCGCTTCAGGCGGGGTATATTGGCGGCTCTTAGACAAAGCGAACTCTTCGTGGGGGCCAAAAATATGGGTATGGCAATCGCACGCCCCATTGGGCATGGCATATTCAAGAGCGGTGTGTTCAACACCCAGGACCGATAATTTTTGACTCATATATTTGGCAACCCTTGCACAGAGCGTGATGGACTCGGCAAGTGTACCCATTCAACGCCCCAGGCTGCATTCGTCTGCCCCAAGTCAAGTGGGCCTTCTTTGGTGACACCAAGCTGCCCCGCCCAGCGGGTCCGTAAGCTTGCTATGATAGGGTCTTTACTTGAATCGGTTCAAGATAGACCATGAAAATTATAGTGATTCCTGGTGACGGCATTGGCCCAGAGACCATGGCCGCGTGTGATGAAGTGTTGATGGCGGCTTCTGAGCGCTTTCATCTCGGGTTGAAGCTCGAGCACGACATTGCCGGTATTGAAAGCCTCAAAAAACGGGGCGCAACCGTCACCCAAGAGCTCCTCGACAAGGTCAAGTCGCATGACGGCTTGATGCTCGGTCCTATGTCCACCTATGAATTCAAAGATGAATCCAAGGGTGAGATCAACCCGTCGATGTTTTTCAGGAAAAAACTCGACCTCTTTGCCAACATCAGACCGTCGAAAACCTATCCAGGTTTGACCAAACGTGTGGCCCAAGATTTTGATCTGATTGTGGTGCGTGAAAACACCGAAGGCTTTTATGCCGATCGCAACGTGGAGTCGGGCGGCAGTGAAATGCTCATCACCCCCGATGTGGTGATCTCTTTGCGACGCATCACCCGCTTGTGTTGTGAGCGCATCGCCAAAAGCGCCTTTGAACTGTCCCAACACCGAAAAAAACACGTCACCATCGTGCACAAAGCCAATGTCCTCAAATTGGGGGACGGTATGTTCATTGACATCTGTCACGCCACCGCCAAGGACTACCCCGACGTGGTGGTGGATGACTTCATTGTCGATGCCATGATGGCCCACGTCGTGCGTGCACCCGAGCGTTTCGATGTGATTGTGACCACCAATATGTTTGGCGACATATTGTCTGACCTCACCGCTGAGCTCTCTGGCAGCTTGGGGCTGGCGGGCACCTTGAACGCCGGAAAGCAATACGCCATGGGACAAGCCGCCCACGGCTCTGCACCGGACATTGCCGGGCAAAACATTGCCAACCCCTTGTCGCAAATCATCTCTGGTGCCATGCTGCTCAACTGGCACGGTCAAAAAACAAGTCAATCCCAATTCTTGGCCGCGGCCCGAGCCATTGAGGACTCTGCACTTTACGTGATGCAAACCGCCCAAGTCACGCCCGATGTGGGCGGACACCTAAAAACCGATACCACTGCTCAGGCCTTGGTCAAACATCTTCTTGCCAGACCACTCTGAAAGCCATTCAAACATGCACGCTATTGCCTCCCATGTGGTCGATACCCATTGCCACGTTATCTCCAGTGACAACACGCGCTTTCCGATCAACGCCCCAACGGGGGGCAAGCAGTCCGATTGGTCCAAAGAGCGTCCCGTAAGCGACGCGGGCATGATGGCCGCCATGAAAGACGCCGGAGTGAGCAAATCCGTCTTGGTGCAAGCCTCCACCTGCTACGGGCATGACAACAGCTACGTGGCCCAAAGCGTGAAGCACCACCCAGAGGCCTTTCTTGGTGTTTTTTCCGTCGATTTGGTCAGCCCTCAATCCATTGAACAAGTCGCTCACTGGATGGAACTTGGCATGTCGGGCGTTCGCGTGTTCATTGCTGGGCACACCGCACAAGACCAGACCCTTCGCATTGACGACTCGCGTGCAGACCCGCTGTGGGAGTATGTCTCGTCTCACCACATTCCCATTTGCGTGCAATTGCGCTCGGGGGGTCTTTCAGCACTGGCGAGCGTGCTTGAGCGCCACCCCAAGCTCATCGTCCTCTTGGACCACTTTGCCAGACCCGATCTACAAGGCGGCACGCCTTACTCAGAGGCTCAAGGCCTCTTTGACTTGGCCGCATTTGAAGGCCTCCATTTCAAACTCACCACCCACAATATCCGCGACGCCCAATTGGGCAAGGCCTCCCCCCAGTCGTTTATCCAACGGGTGGTGAATGTCTTTGGCGCGTCTCGCATCGCTTGGGGCTCGAATTTCCCCGCTTGCTCGGGCTCCTTGGGCGAGCAATTGCAAGAGTCCTTGGCGGCCACGCAGTTCTTGAGCAGCTCTGACCAAGATTGGATTTACTCCAAAACCGCTCACTCCCTTTATCCCTCACTGAGCCAAGTCATTGGCCTATCACAATCATGAACACTTCCCCCTTCACTTTCAAGACCCTCTTGGGCGACTATCCCAACACATTGGCGCTCAAGAGTGGTCAAATTCATTCGCCCGACTTGGCCTTTAATTTTGTCGATGCGCCCGTACCCAATCGTTTATTCAAACGCGTGGTGAGAGATTTGGAGTTTGATTTGGCTGAGCTCGCCTTGGTCACCGCATTCCAAGCCAAGGCCTACAACAAACCATTGATCATGCTGCCCGCTGTCGTGGGCGCTGGGCGCTACCAGCACCACTGCTTGGTTTATAACCAAGAGCGGGGCAAACTCGGTGTATCTCAACTCAAGGGTAAACGCATCGGCATCCGCGCCCACGCCCAAACGACGGTGACATGGGTCAGAGGTATTTTGATGAATGAGTATGGCGTGGACTTGCGCGATATTCATTGGATCACGTTTGAGGACGGCCATTTGGCCGAGTTCCCTGACCCCAAAGGTTTTCGTCGAGCCAAGCCTGAGCACAACATGATGCACATGCTGCTCAATGGCGAGCTCGATGCCGCCATCATCGGCACGGACTTGCCCGATGATGACCGATTGCAGTCGGTGATCCCTGACCCCCACGAGGCTGCACAGGCCTGGGGTGAGCGCCACCATTTGGTCCCCATCAATCACATGATGGTGGTCAAAAAAACCATTTACAACCATCACGCCGAGCTTGTCCAAGAGGCCTACCGTTTGCTGCTGCAAAGTAAACAGGCCGCCGATTCACTGAGTCTGCACTCAGAAGGTAAAACGCACCACCCTGTCAGCGCGCACAAAGACCTCACCCCGTTTGGGGTTGAGGCCAATCACAATGCATTGGCGTTGTTGCTCAACTACTCAGCACAACAGGGCCTGATTCCCAAAGCCTATGGCATGCATGAACTCTTTGGCAGCTTGTCACTGAGCCGCTGAGCCACTCAACCATGGGTCCATTAACCGATTAGACTCTCATCCGCCATCAGCTCGTGCGTTCAATTTTTTTCTACGGTTTAGGGTTCCCATGCAAGCGCTTTCTCACATCAAACACATATTCTTCGCCACTGTTATCGCAGGCTTGTCGATCGCGGTGTGTTCTTGCCCTTCTTGGGCGCAGTCTGCGGGCAACACCATCGGTCGCATCATCGTGCCCTTTGCGCCCGGTGGTGCGCGCGAGATGCCAGCGCGTGCGGTTTATCAAGAGATGGCGCAACTCCTTGGAGAGCATTGGATCATCGAGTCCCACCAGGGTGCTGGGGGGGCCATAGGGACGGTCTTTGTTGCCAAAGCCGAGCCCGATGGAAAAACTTTGCTGATGGCTGCATCCAGTCATTTTGTGACAGCGGCTTTGGGAACCAAACCCCATTTTGATCCTGTCAAAGATTTTGTGCCTGTGGGTAATATTGGAACCCAAAGCTATGTTTTGCTCATCAATGCCAAATTGCCCTTTAAGAGCGTTGCTGACTTCGTCTCTTATGCTAAAAAGCACCCAGGTGAGATGAATTACAACTCGGCTGGCATTGGCAGCTCTACCCATTTGGCCATGGCTTATTTTTGTCGGCAAGCGGGCATTGAACTCTTGCACATCCCTTACAAGGGCACGCAAGAGGCCGCCAATGACGTGTTGGCTGGCCGCTCCCAAGCTGTGATCATTCCAACGGCTGGAATTGGGGTGTACATGGCAGACCCACGCATCAAAGCCTTGGCCATCACGTCTCGACGTCGCGCCAGCCAATACCCTCAAATTCCAACCATTGACGAGTCAGGACTCAAAGATTTCTATTTTGAATCATGGTTTGGGTTTTTGGCCCCCAGTGGCACGCCCAAAGCGACGGTTCAACGCCTCAATACGGCGCTCAATCAAGCCATCTCTCAAGACGTGGTCCGTCAGCGCCTCATCACCCAAGGCATCGAGCCTTCGCATGATAATGCCGATGAATTTGAAAAAGTCTTTTTGGCCGATAAAGTGCTCATGACCCGCTTGGTTCAAGACGTCGGGCTCAAAGCCGAATAGTCAAGCAGATCCAAACTCTCGAGGGCCCAAACGCTTCAATCGATTTTGGCACCAGAATCTTTCACAATTTTGGCCCATCGCACCAAATCAAACTGCACCAATTGGTTGAGCGACTCTTGGTTTCCTTTGTAGGGCTCACAGCCCAAGGTCGCAAGTTTGGCGATGGCATCGCGGTCATCGAGCACTTTATTGACCTCCACTTGTAGCCAGGCGGCAATCGCCTTGGGCGTGCCTGTTGGGGCAAACATCGCATACCAAGGGGTGGCGCCAAAGCCCTTGAGCGTCTCTCCAATGGTGGGTGAATCGGGCAAGGCGGAGAGCCTTTTCTCGTTGACCACACCAATGACCTTTAACTTGCCAGAACGGATAAAGGCGAGTGAAGATGGTGTACTTTGCACCGACAAGGGGACTTGCCCACTCACCACATCGGTGGCAGCGCCGGCAGCACCCTTGTAAGGGATGTGTTGAAGTTTGATGTCTGCGGCTTTTTGCAGCATCTCACCGATCAAATGATTCATCGTGCCGTTGCCTGCCGATGCATAGGACACCTCTCCTGGGCGGGCCTTGGCATAAGCGATCAACTCAGCCACATTGTTGGGCGCGAATGCTGGATTGGCCACCACCACATAACCCGCCTTGGCCAGAGGTGTCACGGCATCAAAATCTTTGATCGGATCAAATCCCGTTTTTTGATACAAGGCTGGGTTGATGACTTGCGCGCTGTCAGCGGTCACCAAGATGGTGTAGCCGTCGGGCTTGGCCTTGGCCACCAATGCAGTACCCACATTGCCCCCCGCGCCTGGGTGGTTGTCGACCAAAAAGGTTTGACCGCTGGCTTCAGTGAGCTTTTGTGCAATCACTCGGGCAATGGCGTCATTGGCACCCCCTGCAGCCTGCGGCACCAAAAAAGTGACGGCTCGGTTGGGGTATTTATCTTGAGCGAAGGACAGTTGTAGACTGACCATGGCGAGTATGCACCCGACCAAACGACACCCCATCACAACTTGACTCAACATAAAACACTCCCCAAAGGATACAAATAGATTGCGCATTCATGATTTTGAGGTTAATGCAAACCGTCGCTGCAAGTCCTAGGGTTTACGCTTGTTTTTGTCGATGTCTGCCTATCGATCGCTCATCCATGGCAAGAGACTCAAAAGACTCGTCCAATCCCACCCACTCAAGTCCACCTCTCTAGAGCAAATCTCAACGCGGCTCATTGAGTCATGGACAACACCGATGCACGGGCAGGCAGGACTCTCTACAATAGCAAAATGACCCTCGATAAATTGATCAAAGCCAACTTGCCCATTTTGATCGGAGCGTCATTGATGCTGACCCTCAGCATGGGAATGAGACAAAGCCTGGGGGTTTTTTTGCTGCCGATGACCAAAGAGACCGGCATCTCCGTGTCTGAGTTCACCTTGGCCATTGCCGTTCAAAACCTCAGTTGGGGATTTTTACAACCCTGGGTGGGCGCTTGGGCTGGCAAGAACGGCTACCGCTATCTCTTACTCACAGGCTCCGTGCTTTACGTTGGTGGACTGGTGCTGCTCACTTTGGCACACAACTTTCTCATGGTCTTGATGGGTGCTGGAGTTTTAATTGGCCTATCCTTGGCCTGCACGGGCTCAGCCATGGCCATGGCCGTCGCCACGCGATGTGTATCACCAAGTATGCGCAGCACGATCTTGGGGGTGGTGTCTGCAGCAGGCTCGATTGGCGCACTCATTGCAGCCCCGATTGGACAGACCTTGTCTCAGCACGAAGGCTGGCGCATGGGTGTGATGGGTTTTGTGGTCTTGGGCTTGTGCATGGTGGTTGCCGCTTGGTTTGCCGCCAAAGTTGATCAATTGCCCATCACCCACACGCCTGGATTTGACGACAACAGCGCGAGTTTTGTCGCACTTCATGCTCTGCGGTATCCGCCGTATTTGGTGATGACCATCGCTTACTTGGTCTGCGGCATGCAGCTCGTTTTCTTAACAACGCACCTGCCCACCTATCTTGAGATCTGTGGCCTGGACCCCATGCTGAGCGCACAAGCACTGGGCACCATTGGCGGATTCAACGCGCTTGGGAGTTTGTTTTTTGGATGGGTGGGTGGGCGCACCAACAAATTGTTCGTGCTGGGCTTGATCTACGTCCTGCGCTCGATTGGCATTGGTTTTTATTTCTACGCGGATCCAACCCCCGCCACCACCTTGGTTTTTGCGGCCTATATTGGCTTTTTGTGGCTGGGGGTTGCACCCTTGGTGACGGGCTGGATCAGTGACACATTTGGCATTCGCTGGCAAGCCATGCTCAGCGGCATCGCTTTCATGAGCCACCAACTGGGCAGCTTTGTCGGCGCCTTGGGCGGGGGGCTCATCTATGACGCACTGGGCAGCTACAACGTGGCCATTCAAGTGGGCGTATCCGTCGGCTTTTTTGTCGGTATCGTGCAATGCATCTTTGCGCTCGCGTGGACGCGTGAGCCAACCCTATTGACATCAGCCAAGGCATGAGTGGCTTAGGCTTGTGTTGATGTCTTGAAGTAACCAAGAAAACAACTTGCCAGAGCTCCTACTTCTAAGTCGACGTTGACGTTGACGGGTTAAGTAAGCTCTTAGAGATTGAAACACCATGTCACGACAATCGGTGACAGTGACTTGCGATACCGTTGATACACCAACAATCATGTTAGAGTATGACGGTTCGACATATGGATTTGATGATCTTATTTGAGGAGCTCAATCATGCACAACATCAAGCGTAAACATTTTCTTCAGCAACTGAGCGCTTTGCTTGGCATGGGTCTTGGCATGCCAACGTCCTTTGCACAAGCGAGTTGGCCTGCCAAGCCCATCCACTTCATTGTCCCGTTTGCGCCAGGCGGTGCCAACGACTTGATCGCACGTGCAGGTGCTGAGGGTGCTGGCAAAGCACTCAACCAAACCGTCATCATCGATAACAAGCCTGGCGCTGGCGCCACCGTTGGCGCGGACTTTGTGGCCAAGAGCGCAGCCGATGGATACACCTTTCTCATCAGCGCAGCGGGCATCATCTCCAACAGCATGATCAAAAAATCCATGCCCTACAAAGACACCGACTTGGTGCCTGTGGCCATGATTGCGCTGGCTCCATCGGTGATCATTGTCCCGGCCAACTCGCCTGTCACCTCACTCAAAGATTTGATCGCCAAATCCAAAACCGACAAGGGCCTCAATTTCGCCACCGCTGGCACGGGCAGTACCCCCCACTTTGTGGCCGAACTGCTTAACATCAAGGCGGGTGCCAATCTCAGGGTGATTCCCTACAAGAGTGGCTCAGAATCCTTGGCCGCGGTTGTCGGCGGTCAAGTGGATGCCACCTCGGAAGCGAGCATTGTGGTCATGCCTCATATTAAGAGTGGCAAAGTCAGGGCCTTGGCCACCACGTGGACTCATCGCCTTAGCCAATTGCCCGATGTCACGACCGCCTTTGAACTCGGATACACCGATATTCAAATTGCGCACTGGGCGGGTTTGCACGCACCTCGGGGCACTCCACCAGCCATTATCCAGAGTATGGCAAGCGCCATCGACTCGGCCATGAAAAACCCCGTCATTGTTGAGCGGCTCAAAAACGTCGCCATCGAGCCGATCGGCGGCACACAATCCTCCTTTGAAGAATTTGTCACCCAAGAGCGGGCACGCCTTCAATCGGTCGTCAAATTGACAGGAATGAGCGACGAATGAGCACGCCTTTAGGTCGCCGATTAAAAGCCCGTTTGCAAGAAAAAAATGGTCTCATGGTGCCTGGAGCAGCCAATGCCTTGGCAGCCCGCGTGATTCATTCCTTGGGCTTTGAAGCGATTTATTTGAGTGGAGCAGGACTCACCAACACGTTTTACGCCATGCCTGATTTGGGCTTCATCAGCTTGAATGACATCGCCTCTCACACCCAGGCCATCTCTCAAGCCGTGGAGCTGCCCTTGATCGTGGACGCAGACACGGGATTTGGCAATGCGTTGAACGTCATCCACACCATCAAGGTTTTAGAAGCTGCTGGGGCCAATGCCATTCAGCTCGAAGATCAGATCAGCCCCAAGAAATGCGGTCACTTCAACGATAAGGGCGTGATCAGTTGCGCTGAGATGATAGGCAAAATCAAGGCCGCGGTGGATGCCAGACGCCACGATGACTTCCTCATCATTGCTCGCACGGATGCAAGAGCGGTGGAAGGCTTTGAAGCTGCGATAGACCGAGCCCATGCTTACCAAGAAGCTGGGGCCGATGTGTTGTTTGTTGAAGCACCCGAGTCAACCCATGAAATTCAAGAAATCCCCAAGCGCCTCTCCGCCCCTCAAGTCGTCAACATTGTGATTGGCGGCAAGACCCCCACGTTGGATGCAAGCGACTTCACGCGAATGGGTTTTGGCATGGTGCTTTATGCCAACGCCGCTTTGCAAGGTGCAGTCAAAGGCATGCAACTCGCGTTGGGCGCTCTCAAAACCCATGGCCGCTTAGATGAGTCCAGTGGCTTGGTTGCCACCTTCAATGAGCGCCAACATCTGGTGAGTAAAAATGAGTTCGATGCGCTAGAGAAGAAATACGCTGACCCTCATCGCGCTTGATCTGCTCAAAGACTCTTATTTACCGCTGACATCAAAGAGCCGGCGCATGCGAGCACTGTAGGCGCGTCGCACGTGCTGCACCGCAGCGGCTTGTGCGCGTTGCGCATCCCCTGCCTCCAAGGCCAGCAAAATGCTTTCATGATCGGTGATGTTTTCACGCGCGCGAGCAGGGTCGGACAAATTGGACTCACCCAGCAGTCCCAAAGCATCTTGAAGCGGCTCCATGATCCGAATTAAAAAACGGTTGTGAGCACACAAAATCAAAGCTTCGTGAAACTGTCGATTTTTGAGAGCCAGCTCGCTGGCATTTCCAGAATCAATGAGCTCTGCATACTCAGTGTGCAAGGAACGCAGCCATGACAATTGAGCCTCATCGGCCCCTTTGGCGGCGAGTCGCGCTGCGGTGCCCTCCAGGGCCTCGCGCATTTGATAAAGCTCCAAGAGCATCGCGTGATCGAACTCGATCACAGAAAACCCCCGGTGGGCATGCTGCTCGGCCAAGCCCTGAGCTTGTAGTCTCAAGAGTGCTTCACGAATGGGTGTCCTGGACAACCCCAACATTTGAGCGAGCTCACTCTCGACCAATCGGTCACCCGAACGGAACCTGCGACTGCGAATGGCTTGGCGAATCGCTTCATAGGCACGTTGCGCCAAAGACTGTCCTTTGTTGGCGGTCGCGTCCTGGGCCATGACACCAAGTCGGTCTTGGGACTGCTCATCCATGGCGAGGACAGCCCTTGGCACGGGGTTGCACCCAGTGCATGCTCAACCCAGACACCAGTGGCGTGCGAGCCATCTTCAAGTGCCTCTCTTGGCCACGGCATCTTGACCTGCACTGGTGCCGGCGATGCGACCAAAAACCGCACCCGAGACCAATCCCGTGCCAGATGGGTAATTGAAATAAAAGATTCCCCCCACCATCTCACCAGCGCAATAAAGCCCAGGAATGGGTTTGAGATGCACATCCACCACCTGTCCTGTGTCGGCTTGTGTGCGCAAGCCTCCAAAGGTGAAGGTGATGCCACACGTGGTTTGATACGCCTCAAAGGGTGGCGTATCCAGTGCTTGAGCCCAATTGGTTTTGGGAGGAGTGACACCATCCTTGGTTGATCGGCCATCTTTGACAGTGTGATCGAAGGCAATATCGGTATTGATGTTGGCGTTGAATTCCTTGGCTGTTTTCAAGAACTGTTTGGGGTCCACCCCTTCGAGTTTTTCCGCCAATTCCTCAAGCGTGTTGGCAGAAACTTTGGTGACGAATTTGATGCGGTACTCATTTCTCAATTTGTCTTTGACTTTGGCGTCAAAGACTTGCCAAGCGAATTGGCCGGTTTGCTTGAGCACTTCACCGCCGTATTTGGCATAGGTGAATGAGTGGAAATCAAAACCTTCATCCACAAAACGCTTGCCTTCAGCGTTGATGAGCAGACCAAAAATGTAGCTGTGCTTTTGGAATTTATCGCCCACACTCACATCTCCAAATTCAGGGGCATTTCTGTCCCAACCCGTGGCATGACAACCCGACCAGTTGCCATAGGGGGCCGCGCCAATGTCCAAGGCCATCTTGAGACCATCTCCTTGATTGAACCTGGAGCCACGCACTTTGGCCAACTCCCAGCCTGGACCCAAGTAGCGTGTGCGCATCTCTGGGTTGGCCTCAAAGCCACCACAGGCCAACACCACACTTGCCGCGCGAAACTGTACAGGGGCACCCTCTTTCAAAGCATTCACACCTTTGACATGGCCGTCTTCGTAGATCAAGGACACGGTGCGGGTACTGTAGAGCACCTCGATTTGGGCCTTTTTGCTCGCCGCATCCAAATACTCGACCAAACCCGCTCCACCCCCATTGACCTCAATGGGTAAACGACCAAAAAAGCGCCTTCTGCCGTTGACCATGCCAGACTGGCGTCCAAAATTGGGGATGAACTTGACTCCTTTTTCCCTGAGCCAAACCATGGTGGGCAAACTTCTGCGCACCAAAATATCGGACAAGTCCAAGTCGGTTCTGTTTTGAGTCAAACGAAACAAATCATCAAAAAACTCTTCCTCTGTGTTGGTGCCAAAGTCCGTCTCTTCCTCCTCTTTGGCCGTGATCTCGGTGACTTGCTTCAAGTCCTCAACACTTGAATAAGCAAACCGCATCACACCACCCGCAAAGCGACTGTTGCCTCCAGACTCATCTTGCGCGGCCGCCTCGAGCACCAAAACACGGGCACCTTGCTCGTGAGCTGCAAGAGCAGAACAAAGCGCGGCGTTGCCCTT
>CAIMTJ010000108.1 GCA_903844385.1 uncultured Burkholderiales bacterium | reverse complement strand
CTCAGTCTTGCCAGGCTTTCGAGGTCGATTTCAAATCCGTTGGGGGGGCACTTGTAACACTGCCACCACCACCGCCACCGGCAACGCCAACAGCTCCAGGCGCCAGACCACCCCCTCTCGCAACCCCCACACCAGACCATCCTGGCAAAGCGTTTGAACCCCTCGAATCGGCTCGACTGTTGGGGTCGTTCAACACCAGGCTTACCGCGCCCGACTTGTCATTCGCGGGTGCTGCAGTCAAGGAATCCAGACCAGCGCTCCAGGGGCCATCCGCCGTCCAGCCTTGTTGGAGGACCGCTTCGAGCACGGTGCGCAGCTCTTTGGGCACATCGCTGCGCGCCAGAACTTGATGGAGCAAGGCATTGGCCGACTCCACATCCCCGGTTTGGGCCAAGGCCTGGGCAAAGTCCAACTGAACACCAGGCTGCTCGGCGTTCAAGAGCAGCGCTCTCTCCAAAGCCTCAATCGCTTCGCGTTCTTTGTGGGTGAGCAGCAAATACTCCCCCAAGCGCGCGTAATAGCCGGACTCTTTGAGGCACTGGGGTTCATGGGTTTTGAGATCCGTCAACTCCTGGTCCCGCTGAGCGGCAGACTGCGATAAAAAGCGCAGTGCATCAGCGCGGCTGCTGGGCGCCTGAACCCATGGGCAATGCTGTAGATCGGCTTGACCCATTGCTTGGGTGGCTGAGGGCACTTGTTCTTGTGATTGGTCTTGTGCTTGGTCTTGTGCTTTTGCGTCCTTGGGAAACCCAGCCCCAGCGCTGAGCACAACAAAAAAAACCAAAAAGGACAACACCGATAACAAGGGGCGCTTAGAGACATGACAGACCCTGAGGACACTTAGGACCCTGAAGACCTTGGGGACCATGGAATGTGCACGGTGAAATAGACGCGTGAAGCGTGCCAGAGGCTTGTCAATCAACATGGATGGGAGACGGTCACGCAAAGACAGGCATTCAAGAGGGTGGGGAGACGTTGAAAGTCCAATGTTCAGCTTGGCACCTAATTCAGCCAAGTCACCTATTGTAGGTGGGCGTCAGACGGGTGAAGCGGCGCATTGAATGAACTCGACAAAAGGGTGAGTGACACCTGTATGGTTCTTTGAGAACCGACTGATGGGGTAGCGCTTCTCGCCCAGAGGCTTTGGGGTCGACCTCGAAACTCTCTTGGCAATTCTCTTGGTAATTCTTTTGAAAATTTTCTTGGCAATCCTCTTGGCAATCTTATTGGGAAAACTTCTTTGAAATCGCCTTCAAGCCACCCGCTGCTCAGCCAAAGAACCGCTCACCAACCGCAAGCGTTGGTCCTCGATGCTCACCGGGGACGCAAAGACCACGCGCGGCTCGGCAGTACCTGGCAGCAAAAACTCACCCAAGCGCAACAGGGGGAGTTCTTCAACACTGGAGTGACCTACCTTTGGAGGAGTTGGGGACCTCGACGCCAACACATCTGCAACTTGAGGGCCCAGCAAGACCGGATAGGCCAGTTCCGCGGCCATGCCTCTGAGGGCTTGGGCCAGCACCACGGGCTCACCAATGACCGCATGAAAACGACGCTCTCCCGGTCCCATCGAACCCACCCAAGCTTCACCCGCCTCCAAACCCATCTCCAGCTCAAGCTCAGCTTGGGCGGGAATGCCTTGCCAAGCTTGTGAGGATTCCCACAAACCGCGACCCAGGGCCAACGCCGCATGGGTGGCTGTTTGCTTCTCCATCGCTTGAGTTTGAGTTTCTCCTTGCGCTTTAGCTTGAGCTTGGGATTGGGCTTTGCCCAGGCGCCAGACTGCCAGGGCCTCTGAGCCTTGGACGTGGTGCAACTCACCCCCACTTGAAGCCACTTGTTGGCTCAACAGGCTCAAATACCCGTGCAAAAACGCGGCCGACGACTCTGGCCCCACCGTGTCGCAATACCGATCAAAGTTCCTCACATTCATCGCCATCACCACCACCCGCTCGGCATGGGCATCGACTTGATCGCTTGGTGGGCTCAAAGCCACCTCGTTCGCGACGGGCGTGCTCACGTAACGCGCCAAATTCTCAAACAAACGGGTACGCTGCCATCTCAAAACCGCCAAGTCACCGACGGTGAAAGCGACTGCGCAAGAGGCCACCATGAAAGCCGGCACGCTCCAGCCCAGCCACCAGTTGAGCGACAACAAACTCCACGCGTGCAATCCAAAACACGCCCCCATG
>CAIMTJ010000107.1 GCA_903844385.1 uncultured Burkholderiales bacterium | reverse complement strand
GGCCACCTTGGGCCTGCTCAATATGCCCGTCATCATGATGAGTGGACACGCGACCATTGACACCGCGGTGGAGGCCACCCGCATTGGGGCGATGGCGTTTTTAGAAAAACCCATCACCATGCAAAAGCTCTTGAAGGCGGTGGAGCAGGCTCTTCAAAAGAAACCCAGTTTGGGCCCCTCCGCCAGTGCTTCGCGCTCAAGCATGGGCAGTGGAAATGCCATTGGAATGGGTGCGAGCGCGGGCAGCAGCCAGCGCGGCAGCACCGATTTCCAGGCCTCCCTTTCGAGGAGTGCAGGATTTGGTTCGGGTCAACAAGGCTCGGGCTTGGGCAGCAGCCTGGGTTCTAGCGGTGTACCCGGTGGCCACGGCTTCACCTCGGGGCTGCACCCAGGCGCTGGCGCGAGTGCTGGTGCCTCGCTTCAAGGCGGCTCGAGTTTGGGCTCTGGAGCGGGCGGCGGCGCACAGGCTAGTCTGAGCGGTGCTGGGCACGCTTCATCTTCCGGTGTTACCGCTCTAGGGGGTGGTCCCGGTTCAGCCGGAATGGTTGGGTATGGCGCAGGTGGTCTGTCCTCTTTGGGCGGTGGCAGCGTGGGAGGTTTTGCGCAGGCGAGCGGCTCGGCCACGGGCGGCACACAACAGGTGTTTGAACTCGATCAACCGCTCAGAGAGGCGCGCGACGCGTTTGAGAAAGCGTATTTTGAGTTTCACTTGGTGCAAGAGGGGGGGTCCATGACCCGGGTGGCGGAGAAGACGGGGCTTGAGCGCACGCATCTTTACAGAAAACTCAAGCAGCTCGGCGTTGATCTGTCTAAAACCAAGCGCAGTTTGGGGCATTGAGTTGGGGCTCAGAGTTTAGACTTAGCGCTGCTCTCAGTTGGGCCTCACTCGACCCTCACTCCACCCTCACCCGAGCCTTCATCGTGACCCCTCATCCTGAAAGGACTCTTTCCCCATGACGCATGACGACATCCACCCCGCTTCTGGTTATGACGGCGACATCAGGCCACAAACGGCTTGGCGCTGGTCTGAGGAAAAGTCGGCCCTCATCATCGATGTGCGCACCGATGCCGAGCGCGAATGGGTGGGATGGGTGCCGGGCGCCGTGGCAGTGGCTTGGAAACAGTGGCCGGGCATGGCGGTGAATGCGAATTTTGCAGTTCAGGTGCAAGCCGCTTGCTCCAAGGCTGGTGTTCAGAAAGCCGCCTTGCTCTGCCGCAGTGGGGTGAGATCCATTGCCGCAGCACTTGAAGTCGCGGCCCACCCTGAGCTCAAGATCGAGGTCTTCAATATTTTGGAGGGCTTTGAGGGCGACTGCGATGAGAGTGCGCACCGCTCGGTCCTTGGCGGCTGGAAGCGTGCAGGACTGCCCTGGCGACAAAACTGAAGGCCATCACGAAGGAGTCGAAGGATTCGAAGGAGTCGAAGGATTTCGCCCGGTCTTGCAGGACCCCGCAGCGTCTCGTGCAGGACCCTGGCGCCGCGTTCAAAGCACAAGCTTGGCCCTTTTCTTCGGGATCAAGACCTCACCCACCTCTGAGTCGGCAGTGATTCGTCTTTGATCAGACGACCATCGCGCTCAGCACCGAGGGCTTCACACTCAACCAGTCTTGGATTTGGTTTTCATAGGCCCGCGCGGCTTGAAGGAGTGCCGCTTCGCCTTGCGGCTGGCCTATGAGTTGGATCCCCATGGGGCAGCCTTGGGCGTTGAAGCCGGTGGGGATGCTGAGCACGGGCAAACCACTCAAAGTCCCATAGATCACCACCTCCATCCAGCGGTGGTAGGTGTCCATGGCCCGCTCACCCAAGGCGGTCTTGATGTGCTGGGGCCAAGGCTGTGCCCTCTCAAAGGGCCAGACCTGGGCGCTGGGCAGCGCCAAGACATCGTGTTCTTGCAAGAGGCTCAGCAAGTGATGGTAGAGCTGGGTGCGGGTGTGGCTTGCGTGCATCAAGGCATCGGCCGACAAGCCCCGAGCTTGCTCCAACTCCCAAAGCGCTTCGGGCTTCATGTGCTCTTTGGCATGGGCCATTTGGGCCAAGGGGTTCAGGCGATGGGCCACCAAGGCCCCACGCCAAACGAGAAAGGCCTGCCAAATGCTCTCGGGGTTCATCGTGAACTTCACCTCACTCACCCGCGCGCCCAGGGCCTCAAAGCGCTGAAGTCCAAGCAGGCACTGCTCGCTCACCCCCACCTCATAGGCCAAGTGACCCCCGAGGTCGCCCAGCCAACCCACGGTGTAAGGCCGCTCCCCACTGAAACACGACTGAAGTGGCAGCGGCTCGCCCGCGAGCACCGCTTCGAGCTCGGTGGCAAAGTTCTCTTGCGATGGCGCGAGAGACAAGGGAGCGCGGACATCGTGGCCGGCTTGAATGGACAGCAGCCGTCCGAGATCCACAACGCTGCGGGCCATGGGGCCCTCGGTGCCGAGTTGGCTGATGAATTGGTCGGCGCCGGGCAGGCTCGGTATGCGGCCTTGCGAGGGGCGCAGACCAAAGACGTTGTTCCAGCCCGCGGGGTTCCTGAGGCTGCCCATGAAGTCCGACCCATCGGCCAGGGGCAGCAGGTGAAGCGCCAGTGCCACGGCGGCACCGCCTGAGCTGCCGCCCGCACTCAAGTGGGGCTGGTAAGCATTGAGCGTGGTGCCAAAGACGGTGTTGTAGGTGTGTGAGCCCAAACCAAACTCCGGCGTGTTGGTTTTGCCGATGAAAAGAGCGCCGGCTTGGCGCATGCGCTGCACCACGAGCGCGTCCTCTTTGGGTTGGTAGTGCCTGAGCAAGGGCGATCCTTGCGTCGTCACACAGTCTTGGGTGGCGGCGAGATCTTTGGGCGCCATGGGCATGCCGTGTAAGAAACCACGGGAGTGTCCGGCTTTGAGCTCCTCATCGAGGGTTTGGGCCAGGCTCAAGAGCCCTGGGTGGTGAGTGGGCGTTGGGGATGGGGTCGCTGCCAGGTCCTGATCATGGCCTTGGCCCTGGCTTTGAGCTTGAGCTTCAAGGCTGTGCAGACTCACGATGGCATTGAAGCGCGGGTTGTGGGTCTTGATCTGCTCCCAATAGGCCAGCAGGACCTCCACGCAAGAGACCTCCCGGGTCTGGATGGCGGTGTGCAAGGCTTGTGCGCTCAGCTCAGTGATGTTCATGAAAAAAGAAAGCTCGCGTGAAGGACAAAGGGGCAAGGAAAGCGCTGTGCGCTGAGCGGCGAGTCGCTGTTGATGTTGATGCTGATTTAAACCGGCTCCAACCAAGCCTTCACCAAGTTCACCCACATCGAGCCGCCCAGCGGGATCAACTCGTCATTGAAGTCGTAGGTGGGGTTGTGCAGCATGCAGGGGCCTTCGGCGTGTCCTGTCTCTCGGTGGGTGCCGTCGCCGTTGCCAATGAAGATGTAGGCGCCGGGGACTTTCTCCAGCATGTAGGAGAAGTCCTCCGCTCCCATGGTGGGCTCTTGGTGCACCACCTGGGCCTCGCCCACCATCTTTTGGATCACCTGTTTGGCAAACGCGCTTTCCTTGGGGTGGTTGATGGTGGGGGGGTAGTTGCGGTAGAAATGAAACTCCGCACTGGCATCGAACGAGGCGCACAGGTGCTCACTCAAGTGGCGCATGCGCCGCTCGATCATGTCGAGCACCTCGGTGGAGAAGGTGCGCACGGTGCCTTTGAGTTGGCAGTGGTCGGCAATCACATTGGTGGCTTCACCGGCTTGGATCATGGTGACCGAGATCACCGCCGCATCGACGGGTTTTTTGTTGCGGGTGATGATGGTCTGAAACGCTTGCACGAGTTGGCAAGCCACGGGCAGCGGGTCGACACCGTTGTGGGGGAGCGCGGCGTGAGAGCCTTTGCCGCGAATGACGATGCGAAACTCATTCGATGAGGCCATCACGGGGCCTGGGCTCAGGGCAAACTGACCCACCGAGAGGCCGGGCCAGTTGTGAACGGC
>CAIMTJ010000106.1 GCA_903844385.1 uncultured Burkholderiales bacterium | reverse complement strand
GCTGCGCTGGCTGCGCTGGCTGCGCTCAAGGCGAGGCCCCAAGCGCACAGCCTGAGCCGATTGCGCTGGACGTGCACAACAGACAGGGCACGCGCGTCTTGGACCTCGATCCTGTGACGTTTAATAATGGCGGTCTTCAAAGAGATCGAGCACCGCGCCTGAGCTCGCGCTTGAGGCGTTGTAGGCAAATTTCGCCAAGACCCCACGGGTGTAGCGCGGCAAGGGGGCCACCCAGGTGGCGCGACGCTTGGCCAGTTCTTCCTCGCTCACTTTGAGCTCCAAGAGCAGTTGGTGCGCATCGATGGTGATGGTGTCGCCTTCGTGGATGAGGGCGATGTTGCCGCCCACCGACGCTTCGGGTGCGACATGACCCACCACCATGCCCCAAGTCCCCCCCGAGAAGCGTCCATCGGTGATGAGTCCTACGCTCTCGCCCAGGCCTGCGCCAATCAGTGCGCCGGTGGGGGCGAGCATCTCGGGCATACCGGGGCCGCCTTTGGGTCCGAGGTAGCGCAACACCATCACGTCGCCCGCCACGATGCGCCCGGCCAAAATCGCTGCCAACGCCGACTGCTCATCGTCAAAGACGCGTGCGGGGCCGGTGATCACGGGGTTTTTAAGGCCGGTGATTTTGGCCACAGCGCCTTCGGGCGAGAGGTTGCCTTTGAGAATGGCCAAGTGGCCTTGCGGGTAGAGCGCGGTGGCCAGTGTGCGAATGACGTGTTGGTCAGCACGGGGGGTATCGGGAATGCTGGCCAAATTCTGGGCCACAGTTTGACCGGTGATGGTCATGCACTCGCCGTGCAGCAAGCCCGCATTCAAGAGCACTTTCATCACTTGGGGGATACCGCCTGCGCGGTGCAAATCCACCGCTAAAAATTGACCCGAGGGCTTCAAGTCGCAAAGCACGGGCACGCGTTTTCTGATGCGCTCAAAGTCATCGATGTTCCAAGGCACCTCGGCCGCATGGGCGATGGCCAAAAAGTGCAGCACCGCGTTGGTCGAGCCGCCGGTGGCCATGATCACGCTTACCGCGTTTTCGATGGCCTCGCGCGTCACAATGTCGCGCGGTTTCAAATCTTTCTTGATCGCTTCAATGAGCACCTTGGCCGAGGCTTTGGCAGAATTTTGTGTCTCATCATGGGGGTTGGCCATGGTGGAGGAAAACGGCAGTGACATGCCCAGGGCCTCAAAGGCGCTGGACATGGTGTTGGCGGTGTACATCCCGCCGCACGAGCCGGTGCCGGGGATGGCTTTTTGTTCGATCTCTTTGAGTTCGGCGTCACTCATCTTGCCCGCTGAGTTTTGCCCCACGGCTTCAAAGACGCTCACAATATTGAGGTCTTGGCCGTTGTGCCGCCCAGGCAAAATGGTGCCACCATAAACATAAATCGCAGGCACGTTGGCGCGCAAGATGCCCATCATGCCGCCAGGCATGTTTTTGTCGCACCCGCCCACCACCAAGATCCCGTCCATCCACTGGCCTTGCACGCAGGTCTCGACACAGTCGGCAATGACTTCGCGCGAGACGAGTGAGTATTTCATGCCCTCGGTGCCCATGGCCATTCCGTCAGAGATGGTGGGGGTACCAAACACCTGGGCGTTGCCACCGGCCTCCTCAATGCCTTGGATGGCCGCGTCAGCGAGTTTTTGCAGGCCACTGTTGCACGGCGTGATGGTGCTGTGACCATTGGCCACGCCGACCATGGGCTTGTTGAAGTCGCCCTCTTGGTAGCCCATGGCGTAGTACATCGAGCGGTTGGGGGCGCGAGATTTGCCCTGGGTGATTTGGGCTGAGCGGCGATTGATCTGAATGGTTTTGATGTCCATGATGCGTCCAAGAAGGGTCAAAGATGGCGGCCAGGGTCAAGCCGCAGCAGGGGTCAAGCGCCAGGGGGTGGAATTATTTTCTCCGCCCGCCCAAGGACCCCAAGCTTGAAGTTTAACCGCTTCGTTGGAGCTCGGTTTTGGCGGTTGGCCACTACAATGCCCCATATGCTCACACACCCCCAATGGAATCCGGTGGCCGTCAATTTAGGCCCTTTGGCCGTGCACTGGTACGGTGTCACTTATTTGGTCGCTTTTGCGCTGTTCATGCTCTTGGCACGCTCGCGCTTGAAGCACGAGCCGTATGCGAGCGCCACGCACAGTGCCACCCCCTGGCGCTTTGAGCACATTGAGGATCTCCTCTTTTACGGGGTGCTTGGTGTCATCATCGGTGGACGAGTGGGCTACTGTTTGTTTTACAAGCCTGAGTTTTATCTCTCCCACCCTCTCGAGATCTTGTATGTCTGGCAAGGCGGGATGAGCTTTCATGGTGGCATGCTGGGGGTGATTGCGGCCATGGTGATCTGGGCGCGCATGCATCAGCGCCCGTGGCTAGAAGTCACGGATTTCATTGCGCCTTGCGTGCCAACCGGTTTGGCCAGCGGTCGGGTGGGCAACTTCATCAATGGGGAACTCTGGGGCCGAGTGGCCGACAACACCTTGCCGTGGGCCATGGTGTTTCCGCAAAGCGGCACGCTCATGGCGAGGCACCCCTCTCAGATCTACCAATTTTTACTCGAAGGCTTGTTGCTGTTTGCCCTGCTCTGGTGGTACGCCAGGTCCCCCCGCGCGCAAGGCTCGGTGTCGGGACTCTTTCTGGTGGGTTATGGCCTTTGTCGCTTTGCAGCCGAGTATTTCCGCGAGCCCGACGCTTTCTTGGGCCTCTTGAGTGGGGGCTTGAGCATGGGGCAGTGGTTGTGTGTGCCCATGATCATATTGGGCTCATGCCTGTATGTCTACGCCCAAACCCGCGCTGCTCGCACAGGGACACCCTAAAGC
This sequence comes from uncultured Burkholderiales bacterium, assembly GCA_903844385.1. Taxonomy (GTDB): domain Bacteria; phylum Pseudomonadota; class Gammaproteobacteria; order Burkholderiales; family Burkholderiaceae_C; genus Limnohabitans. The sequence continues at coordinate 28,971 of CAIMTJ010000106.1, read as the reverse complement.
CCATCGCCTTCGCGCGCTCCTTGCCTTTGAGTCTTCGATGCGAGTTGCTTTGCGCTAGAAACTGCGCTAGAAACCGCGCTAGACACTGCACCAGACACTGCACCAAATCCAGCACCTCAAGCGCCTGCGCTCGCGCCGGGATGAGCAAAGCCACCCCCTTGGCTCACGCGCCAGAAGTCCCCCATGTTGTTTTTAACTTGATTGGCATCAATGCCAGCCGTAACAGCTCGACGTGTTGCTTGAGTAAACGGCGGTAATTACGCATAATTACAGAAATTAGATGATTTTCACGTCTTTTTCACTATTTTTAACAGTTTTAGAGCTATTTTGGGATGACGATGTCGCACGTTTCCTTGCACCACGAGGTCGCCGATTGGGTCAGAGATCAAATCTTTGAGGGGCAACTCACGCCTGGCGCCTTCATTGATGAGCGGGATTTGTGTGCCCGGTTTGCCATTTCTCGCACGCCGCTCAGAGAGGCCTTGAAAGTGCTGTGTGCCGAGGGCTTGGTGGAGCACGAACCCCGGGTGGGTTGCACGGTGAGGGTGCTCAAGCGCAAAGACCTCGATGATATTTTTCCCATGGTCGCGCTCTTGGAGGGACGAAGTGCTTTTGAAGCGGCCCAGAACATCAAGCCCGCTGATCTCGATGCCCTGCGCATTTGGCAATCCCGGCTGGAGGAGGCCTTCTTGGCGCAAGACATACCGGCTTACTACCGGGCCAACTTGGCGATCCATGAGGCCCTCATTGTGTTGGCCCACAACCCATGGTTGGCCCAGACGATTTCAGACTTGCGGAAAATTTTGCGCCTCTCGCGCTTGCAGCAGCTCCAAGCGCCTGGGCGCTTGGCGCAAAGCGTGCAGGAACACCGCCGCATTTTTGCGTGCCTTGAGCGCGCCGATGCCCTGGGCGCCCAAGACGCCATGCGCGTGCACATTCACCACCAACACGAGGCGCTCATGGAGCTCACTCGCCTCACACAAAGGACCGTCCTCGTATGAACACCCCCCATTGGCTCGAGCGCGGCATGATGCTGCTTCGCAGCAAAACCCAAAGTGGTGTCGTGAGCGCCAAGCCTGCTTTGAGCAGTCTGCCCGATGACCGAGCGACCAAAGACCGCATTGAGGCGTCGATCAAACAGCGCGAACAAGTGCTGCCTGCGCGGCTATTGAGACGGGTGCTCAAAGAGCTGCAAAACGTGATCGACCCGCAAGTCAGTGAGATCGAAGGTGGTCGCCGTGCCAAGTTGTTTTCGCAGTGGTACCTGAAAGCCTCAGCGCCCCAGCGGCTCGATGTCTGGCTCTTGATCAGCGAGCATTTTGGGCCTGACGCCAAAAAAGTCATGGCCGCCAAGGATGAATACACCCAGGCTTTTGGCACACCCGAGGAAGGGTCGGCCGAGATCAAATTGCGCCGCTCCTTGATTTCACCCCGAACCCGTTTGTTTCAGCGTTTTGCAGCGTTTGAAGGGGGCTTGCGGTTTTTGATGGACTTGAGGGCCGAGATGCTACCCCTCTTGAAGACCAACAAAGGCTTGGCGGCTTTGGATGTGGAGCTCGAGAGTTTGTTCTCCACGTGGTTTGATGTGGCGTTTTTGGAGTTGCGACAACTGTCATGGAACTCGCCTGCCTCACTCATCGAAAAGCTCATCCAGTACGAGGCCGTGCATTTCATCAAAAGTTGGGCGGATCTGAAAAACCGGCTCGACAGCGACCGGCGATGCTACGGGTTTTTTCATCCCAATTTGCCCCAAGAGCCCTTGATCTTTGTGGAGGTGGCCCTCTTGGAAGAGATGGCCCAAAGCATCACGCCGCTCTTGGATGAGAACGCCGCCCCGGAGAACTTGCAAAAAGCCAGTGTTGCGATTTTTTACTCCATCAGCAACACCCAACCGGGCCTCAAAGGCGTGGGCTTTGGGGATTCGCTCATCAAGCGGGTGGTCGAGGTGTTAAAGTCCGAGTTCCCCAAGCTCAAGGTCTTTGCCACCTTGTCGCCCGTTCCGGGCCTGAGGCCTTGGGTGCTCAAAAACATTGACGCTTTGCTCGAGCGCTTGAGTGACAAAGAGTTGGCGGCCTTGTTGAAATCGGTGGGGCTGGAGTTCAATCAATTTGCCGACTTTGTCAAACTCTTGGAGCCCGGTGAGGTGATGCAGAAAAACCCCTTGTTGCAGTCGTTTTTGATGCGTGCTGCTGCCGTTTATTTGGGACAAACCTTGGGCGAGACGGGCCCTTTGGATGCGGTTGCCAAATTTCATTTGTACAACGGCGCTCGCGTGGAGCGCATCAACTGGGCTGCAGACCCCTCGAGCAAAGGCGCCAAGCAGTCTTGGGGCATCATGGTGAACTACCAGTATGATTTGAAAAAACTCGATCGCCACCGCCAACTCCTGGCCAAAGGCATCATCTCCACTTCTTCCAGTGTGCAAGACTTGTTCTTGCCTGCCGCAAAAGTGTCTCCCTAACGAATGACTGCAGAAAGCATCTGACATGACCGGTCCCTTATCTCACATCAAAGTACTAGACCTCTCGCGCGTGTTGGCGGGCCCTTGGGCCGCGCAAAACTTGGCCGACCTGGGGGCCCAAGTGATCAAAGTCGAGCGCCCCGTCAAGGGCGACGACTCCAGGGCCTTTGCCCCTCCCTATTTGAAGAATGAGCAAGGCGATGTGACCCAAGAGTCGGCTTATTTTTGTGCGGCCAACCGAGGTAAAAAATCCATCACCGTCAACCTCTCCGACCCCCAAGGCCAAGCTTTGGTGCGTGAGTTGGCCAAGGATGTGGATGTGATTGTGGAGAACTACAAAGTGGGTGATTTGGCCCGCTATGGACTCGGCTATGAGGATATCAAGGCCATCAATCCCGGAATCATTTATTGCTCGGTCACGGGCTTTGGGCAAACCGGCCCCTACAAGGACAGGCCTGGCTACGACTTCATGGCGCAAGGCATGGGCGGCTTGATGAGTGTGACGGGTGAAAAAGATGACTTGCCTGGCGGCGGGCCTCAGCGCGTGGGCGTGCCCATCATCGACATGTCGACGGGCATGTACGCCAGCGTTGCGATCTGCGCGGCCATTGCGCACCGTGCCGTCAGTGGCCAAGGCCAATGGATTGATGTGTCGCTTCTGGATTCTTGCGTGGCCCTCTTGGCCAATCAGGCCATGAATTACTTTGCCACTGGCGAGTCCCCTTTGTCCCTGGGCAATGCACACCCCAACATCGTGCCCTACCAGACCTTCAAGACCCAAGACGGGGCGCTCATTTTGGCGTGCGGCAACGACAATTTGTTCAAAAAATTCACCCATGCCGCAGGCTGTGAAGAATTGGCCACCGATCCACGGTTCAGCAGCAACGGTGAGCGCGTGAAGCACCGCGCTGAAATCACCGACATCCTCAATGCCATCTTTTTAACCAAAACCACCCGTGACTGGGTCGCTTTGCTCGATGAGGCGGGTGTTGCCAATGGGCCGATCAATAAAATCGCCGACGTCTTTGAAGAGCCCCAAGTGCTCGCGCGCGGCATGAAGTTCGAGTTGCCCCACGCGGCAGCGGGCAAAGTCACCTTGGTGGGCAGCCCCATGAAGTTTTCCGCCACCCCCATCAGTCATGACATGCCCCCACCCACCTTGGGTCAGCACACCCACGAGATCTTGAAATCGGTCCTTCATAAAAGCGACCAAGACATTCAGTCCTTGGTCGATCAAGGGGTGGTTTAAGGCGTGCTCGAGTGCGTCGAGTGCAGGTGACTTCCAGCGCCAAGCCCCTGCATCTCAAACCCAGCCTTGACGCCACACCGAGTCGTTTTGCAATTCACGCCAAGCAATGATTTGCGTGGCGTTGGAAAACACCGATTGGATTTCCACCAACTCAATGGGATCGTCGGGTAAAGCCGGTTGAATCACTCGGCTCACCAAAAAGTGTTTTTGTTTGTCCACGGGCTTGACCGCCGTCCATTTGCTCAACAACAGTTTCTTCGGACTCAGGGGATTCATGGGGTCTTGATCAATGCTTGGGGTGTTGAAGCTTGGGGGTGATGGGGCTCAGTGGCGATGAGCCCAGTGGGGCGTCATCCCTTGTGACAACTCGATCACCGCCATGGCTTAGTCGCTGCTCCAGTTTTAAGCGTACTTAAAAATGAATTGGCTGTCCATAGGCGCGATTTTCGGGTTCAAAACCGTGTCCAGAGCTGGCATCAAAGAGCGAACACCTTCATCTTAGCCTGAGATTTCAATCGAGCCAATGCCTCGTCATCGTCCTGGGCGATTCATCGAGGTGTTATAATTTAGGTTATAACTATTTTTGCCCGGAGCCCAATATGCAGCCACTTCGCGTTACTCAAATTGGCAATTCTTTGGGGGTGATTTTGCCCAAGGAAATGATCAATCATTTGCACGTGAGTAAAGGGGACACCCTTTTTGTCACGCTGTCGCCCAACGGGCTTGAAGTTTCCCCCTACAACGCGCAGTTGGAGGCTGAAATAGCCATGGGGCAAGCATTTATGAATGAATACCGTGAAACATTCAAGGTGCTGGCCAAGTGACTCAGTGGCGCTGGATACAGCGCGAAGCATTGGTGCGTTTACACGCCATGTCCTTGGTGCAGTTTGGAGGACTTGCAGGTTTGCGTGATGAAGGGCTACTGGGCAGCGCTCTTTCACGCCCAGAACAACGGGCCCATGACGGCTCGCCAGATGTGGCTGATATTGCTGCCGCATATGCTTTTGGATTGGCAAAAAATCACCCCTTCGTCGATGGTAATAAGAGGACTGCTTTTTTAGCGCTGGGTTTGTCTTTGCGTCTGAATGGCTATCGCTTTACCGCCTCGCAGCCAGAGGCAACGCAAACGATCTTGTCGCTTGCTGCAGGCGAGCTCAGTGAGGAAGGCTTGGCAACTTGGATTCGTGGCCAGATAGCTCCTCTAGAAGGCCAATGAATAACACGCACACACAGGATGAGTCTCTGGAGGTGCGTGAGATGATGTTGGTCGCCCCCCAGAACCAAAAGCGTGAAAACCATCAACGCTCATTGAAGCCGATCACAGGTGGCGCCAATGAGGAGAAACTTTTGGCTGAGGTCTAGCAATATGTCCATCCAAAAGAGACGCAAAACGCACTTCAACCACGCAATGTTGGTTTGTGGACTGGTGGCGCAAAGATCTTCGCTTGCAGGCGTGCTCCTCTCAAGAGCCTTGGTTCTGGGCTGGTTCAGCGAAGTTGTGCAGCCTGGATTTCTTGACTCAACTCAATGACCGCCATGGCGTAGTAGCTGCTCCAGTTGTAGCGCGTGATCACGTAAAAGTTCTCGCTGCCCAAAACGTAAGAATCCGGCTCAGCGCCGTTCTCCAGCGCCACCACGGCCAAGAGCCCTGGGTGCAGGGCCGCCTCGGGGCTCAAGGTCAACCCCAGGGCTTGGAGTCGCTCGGGGCTGAACGTGGGCAAAATATCAGGAGCGAGCAAGCTCTCCCATTGAGCCGCTGCCGGCTCTTTCATTCGCCACTCAGAAGGCTCGAATGCATAGTGGGTCGGCAAGCCTCGACGCCAGCCAAAGGCCTCCAAGTAGTGGGCCACCGAGCCGATGGCGTCACTGGCCGAGTGCATCAAGTCGACTCGTCCGTCCCCGTCAAAATCAACCCCAAAGCGGCGCCAATTCGACGGCATGAATTGCGCCATCCCCAAGGCGCCCGCGTAGCTCGACAAGATGGGCGAGTGCGAGTGTGAGTGTGAGTAAGAGTGAGGTTCGTCTTTCATCAACAAAAGAAGGGCGGCGAGCTCAGCCTCAAAAAACTGCGCGCGCTCGTCATGCCTGGGGTGATTTGGCGGGAAGTCCAAGGCCAAGGTGGTCAAGGCGTCCAGGGCCGGGTACTGGCCCATGTGCCGGCCATACAAGGTCTCTACCCCCAAAATGGCCACCACGACCGAGCCTGGCACACCATAGAGATCTTCGGCTTTTTTCAACTCACGGGCATGCGCTTGGCTAAACGCTTGGCCCCAACGGATGCGCTCCTCGGTTAAAAATCGGGCTCGATAGGCGAGCCAATTTTTGCGCGTGCCACTGGCCGCTGGCATGATCAACTGTCGGACTTGTTCCAGGTGATGGGCCCCCGAGAGCTGTTCGAGCACCCAACTGGGGGGCAAGGATGTCTTGGTGGACAAGCGCTCCACCAACCCTAAAAAAGCGGCATTTTTTTGAAACCGGGGTCCTTTGAGCAAGGGGCGAGGGGTGTGCTTGGATGGCCGGGCCAACGCGCGCCCTGGTCGCTGCGCTGCTGAGTGGCCAGGCTGGTTGAGCTCAGGGGCGGCGGCCAGCGCCAAGCCCCCAGGGCATGCGCCCAAAGCCAACAGCAATGCCAGCGACCTCACGAGCGCTAAAGCCAGGGCATGGGTGACGACGCCCCCAGGGCTGATCCAGTGGCCCAGCCAGTCTCGATGGGCTTGATGGGCCTGATGGGCCTGATGGGCTTCATGTCGCCCAATAAAGAGCACACTCGCATGGGCTCGGTCTTGATGGTTCCCAAACACGCTCTTGTCTTCCTTGTCGGTGGTGATGCGAGGCCAGGCCCCGCGGCTCGAAAGCCATGTAAACTTCAACGCTATGCATGCTACAGGCTTTTACACCCACAGCGACTGCCTCCTTCACGACATGGGCCCGGGTCACCCCGAGTGCCCACAGCGCTTGCGCGCCATTGATGACCGTTTGCTCTCCTCAGGGCTTGGCCAAGTCCTCAGTCGACCCGAGTTTGGTGTGGCCAGCGTGGCCGACTTGAGCCTTGCCCATGACACATCCTACATCGAAAAAATATTACGCTGGGATGCCCAACTTCATGAGGCGAATCCCCCGCAGGATTATGTCGACATCGACCCCGATACACGCATGAATCGCGGCAGTTTGCAAGCCGCTTTGAGGGCTGTCGGGGCCGCCTTGGCCGCCACCGACGCCGTGATCGATGGTCAATTGGAAAACGCGTTTTGCGCCATCCGGCCCCCGGGTCACCACGCCACGCGCTCGCGCGGCATGGGTTTTTGTCTCTTTAACAACGTGGCCATTGCCATCGAGCATGCCATTGTTCGCCGAGGACTCAGGCGTGTGGCCTTGATCGACTTTGATGTCCATCACGGCAACGGCAGCGAAGACATTTTGGCCGGCCAAGAGGAGGTCTTGATGGTGGGGTTTTACCAGCACCCGTTTTATCCAGGCATTCACCCCCATCCCCCCGCCATGAATATGCTCAATGTGCCCTTGAAAGCCTACACCAAGGGAGAGGTCGTTCGCGAGACGATTCGCCAAACGTGGTTGCCCAGGCTCGACGCCTTTGCGCCCGAGATGATCTTCGTGAGCGCTGGGTTTGATGCCCACCAAGATGACGATTTGGCTCAACTCATGCTCAACACCTCCGATTACGCCTGGATCACGCAAGAGATCATGGCCTTGGCCGCCAAGCACGCCAAGGGACGCATCGTCTCGTGCCTGGAGGGAGGGTACGACTTGCACGCGCTCGCCTCGAGCGTGGAAGTGCACCTGCGCGGATTGGCCGACTTATGAACTTGCTGAGCGTGTGGTTCAACGAGTGGGCGTGGTCAGAGGTGGTGCTGCAAGTGGTTTGGCTCCTCGGACTGAGCGCCTTGACCTATGTGTTGGTGCGTTGGGGCCATCAGCGCTGGGCAAGGGGTGGCCAAAAACGAGTCGACACCGAGATCAGTGCCTGGGTGCTTGACGGCGTGGCCTATCCCTTGGTGCTTTGGACGCTCCTCACCCTTTGGTTGACCCATCTCCAGCATGCCCATGAAGCCAGCAGCACCTTGGCCTTGGTGCAGCCTTTGGTCACGTGTTGGTTGCTGTTGTCCTTGGTCAAGAAGGTCCTCCTCTTTGTCTTTCCTCAAAGCGCCGGCATGCGCGCGCTCGAGCGGCTCATGAGCTACGCCGTGGTGCTGCTCAGTTTGCTGTGGGTGACGGGGTGGTTGCCCGAGTTTTTGTTGCAACTCGAAGCGGTTCACTTGTCGTTTGGCAAAACACAACTGAGTGTGAGAACCTTGATCGAGGGGCTGGCCTCGTGTGTGGCGGTGCTTATTTTTTCGCTCTGGTTGTCTGCGCTGCTCGAGCGCCAACTCATCGAGCCCGCCTTGGATGATTTATCCCTCAGGAAGGTCGCCTCCAATGTGCTTCGGGGCACACTCTTGGTGCTGGGCCTGCTGTTTTCCATGTCCGCATTGGGTCTAGACTTGACGGCGCTCTCGGTCTTGGGGGGCGCATTTGGCGTCGGTTTGGGGCTGGGGATGCAAAAGCTCGCTGCCAATTACGTGAGTGGTTTTGTGATTTTGCTCGAGCGCTCGATTCGCATTGGCGACGTCGTCAAAATTGATGACTTTGAGGGCAAGATCACCGACATCAAAACACGCTTTACCTTGATTCGGTCGTATGGTGGGCGAGAGTCCATTGTGCCCAATGAGCAGCTGCTCACCCAGCGCATTGAAAACCTCTCGCTCAACGACCCCCATGTGCTGCTGAGCACGAGCATTGTCTTGGGCGCCGAGGTCGATGTGAGCTCGGTGCAACAAATGCTGGAGACGGCCGCGCTCACGAGCCCACGCGTGCTGCCCGATCCGGCTCCGTGCGCCCTCCTCGAGGCGTTTGAAGCCGATGGGCTCAGGTTCAAGTTGCAGTTTTGGATTGTGGACCCCGAGCACGGTCAGCTCAAAGCACTCTCAGAGGTCAATTGCGCGATTTTGGCGCAAGTCAAGGCCAGGGGCCTGCGCCTGCCCGTGCCTCAACGCGAATGGACCTTCCACGGCGCACTTCCCGTGCGATCAGACCCCATCCAGGGCGCTGCCCAAGGCCCAAGAGCTGAGCCCCAGCCGCTCAGGCACGGGGAGGGGAGCCGCTGATGAAGCCTCAGGGGGCGTTCAGCTCACCAAGGCCACGGATTTGATTTGAGCCCACACCGCTTGACCCACCTCCAGCGCCAAGGCGTTCAAGGCTCGTGTGGTCACCTTGGCCCAAAGCGGTGTGCCTTGCAGCTCCAAGCGCACCAAGCGCTGTGAGGGGTGGTGGTCGGGGTGAATGGCGCTCACCCGGGCTGGCAAAATGTTTTGAATGCTGGTGCGCTCGGGTGGGCTGCAGGCAATGCTCACATCGCGTGCCATCACCCGCAGTCTCACGCGCGAGCCCAGCGCCAGTTCGGGGTCGCGAATCCAAAAGGCACCGCCCTCAAACCGAGCACTCACCAAGCCCCAAGGCTCGTCGCGCTCATGCAGTTGGGCGTCAATCAAGGCGCTGGGCTCATCGCCGAGTTCAGCCTGCCAAGACGCGTGGGCAAACATCTCTTGAATGGGAGCGGCTGCTCTCACGCGGCCTTGCTCCATCAACACCAGCGTGTTGGCCAAGCGCGTCATCTCACTTTGAGCATGGGTGACGTAGAGCATGGGCACGTGCAAGGTGTCGCGCAGTTTCTCCAGCCAAGGCAAAATCTCTTGTTGCCGAGCGCTGTCCAAGGACGCCAAGGGTTCGTCGAGCAACATCAAGCGCGGTTGGGTGGCCAGGGCTCGGCCGATGGCCACGCGTTGGCGCTCACCGCCCGAGAGTTGCTGGGGGTGGCGCTTCATCAAGGCTCCAAGCCCCAAGACCTCGATGGCTTGCTCGAGCGCGGCCTTGGGCGAGAGCGCCTGGGAGAGCTCGCCCACGCCCTTGGCAAGGGGGCTGCGTTTGTTGTGCAGTCGCTTGGGATTGAGCCCAAACCGCAAATTGCCCATCACATCGAGGTGTTCAAAAAGCGATGCTTCTTGAAACACATAAGCGAGCGGGCGCTGCCAGGTGGGCCAATGGATGGCGTGTTGGCTGTCTTGCATGACGCTCGCACCCAGTGCAATGCGACCCGTGCTGTGGCGCTCCAAGCCCGCCACGCATCGCAATAGGCTGGTTTTACCGCAACCCGAGGGCCCAAAGATCACCGTGATGCCCATCGCGGGGAGCGTCAAATCGAGCTCGAGATCAAAGCCCTCGCGTCTCAAGGACAAGGCCAACTCCAAGCGCTCGGGCCCCTTCATGACAAGGGCGCCGCTTGGGCGCGTCTCAAGCGATGGAGGATCCACAGCGCTGCAAACGAAAACACCAACAGACCCAGCGCCAAGGTGTGGGCCTCACCGAACTCCAGGGCCTGAACGTGGCCGTAAATTTCTGTGGAGATGACGTTGGTGCGCCCCGGGATATTGCCCCCGATCATCAAGACCATGCCAAATTCCCCCAAAGTGTGGGCAAAACTCAAAATCACCGCCGTCATCCATCCCCCCCGTGAGAGTGGCCAAGCAACACTCCAAAACGCGTCCCAAGGACTCGCACCCAAGGTCGCGGCAACTTCCATGGGCCTGGGCCCCAAACGCTCAAAGGCCTGCAAGAGCGGTTGAATGGCAAACGGCAAGGAGTAAATGACCGAGCCCAGAACCAAGCCACCAAAACTAAAGGCCAAGCTGTCCATCCCGAGGGTCTGGGTGAGCATGCCAATGGGGCCATGGGGTCCCAAGGCGAGCAAGAGATAAAACCCCAGCACCGTGGGCGGCAGCACCAAGGGCAAAGCCACCATGGCTTCGATGGGGGACTTCCAGGCGCTTTGCGTTTGGCTCAACCACCACGCCAAGGGCGTGGCCAGGGTCAAGAGCACCGCGGTGCTCGCCAACGCGAGTTGCAGGGTCAGGCCAATGGACTGAAGGGCTTGAGGTTCGAGCATGGGCAAGATGAAAGGCGCTCAAAAGCGGGGTAAAAGGGGTGGTCTCCAGTCTAGTGCAATTCGAGCCGACTTGGAGACCCTTGGGCAGGCGTCTCGTCGGTGCCCGGGGACAAAGGGGGTGGCCGGGTGGTCGAGTGGTCGGGTGGGCTAGGCCAGACCAGGACAAGAATGACCACAGGAGGTCATGGGTCGGGGGGGAGGCCTTGAATCGCCTAAAATAAGGGCTTTACGCACCCTGGGCCTTGGGCACACGTCACAGCGCCAGGCACAGCAGTCAGCAAAAATGAACGAGGAGTCAGTCTCATGAAGGTTTTGGTCGCGGTCAAGCGTGTCGTTGATTACAACGTCAAAGTTCGGGTGAAGTCGGATCAAACCGGTGTGGACACCGCCAATGTCAAGATGAGCATGAATCCGTTTGATGAGATTGCCGTGGAGGAGGCGGTTCGGCTCAAAGAGCAAGGGCTGGCCACTGAAATCATCGCCGTCTCTTGTGGTGTGACCCAATGCACCGAAACACTGCGAACCGCCTTGGCCATTGGCGCAGACCGCGCCATTTTGGTTGAAACGACCCAAGAGCTTCAGCCCCTGGCGGTGGCCAAATTGCTCCACGCCTTGGTGCTCAAAGAAAAGCCCGATGTGGTGATTTTGGGCAAACAAGCCATCGATGACGATTGCAACCAGACGGGTCAAATGCTGGCGGCTTTGGCCGGCATGCCCCAAGCCACCTTTGCCTCCAAGGTCGAATTGGTGAACGCTCGTTTGGAGGTCACGCGTGAGATCGATGGGGGCTCTGAGGTCTTGTCCCTGCAGTTGCCCGCGATTGTCACGACCGACTTGAGGCTCAATGAGCCGCGCTTTATCACCTTGCCCAATATCGTCAAGGCCAAGAAAAAGACAATGGATGTGATCACCCCCGAGGACTTGGGCGTGGACGTGACGCCACGCCACCAAACCTTGAAGGTGAGTGAGCCCGCGAGCCGCAAGTCAGGCATCAAGGTGGCCTCTGTCGATGACCTCATCGTGCAGCTCAAAACCGTTGCCAAGGTGATTTAAGGCGCCCAACCAACTGGCCCCGAACCTGGCACCCCCGCCACGAACGAGCCCTCCCACACAGATCAAACAGGAAGATACAGCATGAACGCATTGGTGATTGCAGAACACGACAACCACACCCTCAAACTCGCGACCTTGAACACCGTCACCGCTGCACGTTTGTGTGCACCCACGGTGCATGTGCTCGTGATGGGACAGGGCTGCGAGGCGGTGGCTCACGAAGCCGCTCAAATTCAAGGGGTCTCGCAAGTCCTCTTGGCCCAAGGCGAGAGCTTGGCCCATGGCTTGGCTGAGAATGCCGCTGAGCAAGTGTTGGCGTTGGCGCGTGAGTACACCCACGTCCTCTTTGCCTCGAGCGCCCAGGGCAAGAACGTGGCCCCCCGAGTGGCTGCCTTGTTGGATGTGGCGCAACTGTCTGACATCTCTCACGTGATCGATGACAACACCTTTGAGCGCTCCATCTACGCGGGCAATGCGGTCTCCACCGTGAGGACGACTGACGCCATCAAAGTGATCACTGTGCGCACGACGGGCTTTGATGCCACTGCCCAAGGCGCTGCACCATCCCCCATCCAACACGTGCCGGCCGCAGCGGACCAGGGCCTGAGTCTTTTTCTCAGGCAAGAAGTGGCCAAGAGCGACCGTCCCGAATTGGCCGGTGCCAAGATCATCGTCTCGGGGGGTCGGGCCATGGGCAGTGCGGAAAAATTCAACGCGGTCCTCACCCCCTTGGCCGATAAATTGGGCGCAGCCCTGGGTGCGAGTCGCGCGGCTGTCGACGCGGGCTACGCCCCCAACGATTGGCAAGTCGGACAAACTGGAAAAATCGTGGCCCCCAACCTCTACGTCGCGGTGGGCATCAGTGGCGCTATTCAGCACTTGGCCGGTATGAAGGACAGCAAAGTGATTGTCGCCATCAACAAAGATGCCGAGGCCCCGATTTTTAGCGTGGCGGATTTTTCGCTCGAGGCGGACTTGTTCTCGGCCGTGCCGGAGTTGGTCTCCAAGCTTTGAGTCCGCACGGCGCCTACGGGTAGGCCCGTGACGCCTTGATTCACCGACTTGCCAGCCCAAGCACTGGTGTGTTAGGGTGGAGCCACCCAACGTTGAGGAGATCCGTCCATGAACTATGTGGCCCCTGTCAAAGACATGATGTTCAACTTAAAGCACATCGCTCACCTCGAGTCCTTGTGCGAGTTGCCTGATTTGCAAGACAGCAGCTTGGAGACCGCCCAAGCGGTCTTGGAGGAATTTGCCCGCTTCAACCAAGAGGTCACGGCTGGGCTGAACTGGAGCGGCGACCAAACGCCATCAAAACTCGACCCCAACACCGGGGTGGTGCACACGAGCCCTGGTTTCAAGGCCGCCTACACCCAGTTCATCCATGCCGGTTGGCAAGGGCTCGAGCACCCCCAAGCCTACGGCGGTCAGGGGTTTGCCAAAAGCATCTCTTCAGCCTGTGCGGAGATGCTCAATTCGGCCAACCTGAGTTTTGCGCTGTGCCCCTTACTGACCGATGGCGCCATTGAGGCGCTCAGGGTGGCGGGCTCAGCGCAGATGCAAGCGCGCTTTTTGCCCCACTTGGTGAGTGGCCAGTGGAGTGGCACCATGAACTTGACCGAACCCCAGGCGGGCTCGGACCTCTCACTCATCCAGACCCGGGCTCAAGAAGCCGAGGATGGGCACTACTTGCTCTTTGGGACCAAAATTTACATCACCTATGGTGAGCACGACATGAGCGAGAACATCGTGCACATGGTGCTCGCCCGGGCCAAGGACGCCCCCCCGGGAGTGAAGGGCATCAGCTTATTTTTGGTGCCCAAGTTCAAATTGACGCCCGAGGGTCAGGTGGGCGAGCGCAACGATGTGCACTGCGTTCAGCTCGAGCACAAACTGGGCATCAAAGCCAGCCCCACTGCGGTGATGAAGTTTGGGGAACACGGGGGAGCCCAAGGCCTGTTGGTGGGCGAGCTCAACCGAGGTTTGGAGTACATGTTCATCATGATGAACGCGGCCCGATTCGGGGTGGGTTTGCAAGGCGTGGCGCTGGGGGAGCGGGCTTATCAAGCGGCGCGCAACTACGCACTCGAGCGTGTGCAGTCCAGAGCCGTGGACAACCCCTCAGGGGGGGCTGTGGCCATAGTCCAGCACCCCGATGTCAAACGCATGCTCATGACCATGCGCGCCTACGTTCAAAGCGCGCGCGCCTTGAGCTTTGCCGCTGCCGGTGCTTATGACCGAGCTCACCACCATCCTGATGCAGCCGTGCGACTTCAAGAGCAAGCTATCTACGAATTCATGGTTCCCTTGGTCAAGGGCTTCAGCACCGAGATGAGTCAATGGGTGAGCTCCATGGCGGTTCAAGTCCACGGCGGCATGGGCTTTATCGAAGAGACGGGTGTGGCTCAGTACTACCGGGACGCCAAAATTTTGACCATTTACGAAGGCACCACCGCCATTCAGGCCAATGATTTGCTCGGTCGCAAGACTTGGAAGGATCGCGGTCGGGTCGCTCAACTGCTCTTGGCGCAAATGGCAGTCACGCTGAGCGCTTTATCTGCGAACCCAACACCCCAGGCCAAGTCTTTGCACCAACGAATGGTTGAGGCGATTGAGGCCTTTGAGCTCGCGCTCGATTTTGTGCTCAAGCACTTTCAGGCAAAACCCTTGCTCGCCTACGCCGCAGGTGTACCCTTTTTGATGCTCACCTCCCAAGTGATGGCTGGTTGGCAAATGGCCAAGTCGATGATGGCGGCACAAGCCGAAATGGATGCGGGGCAAGACCGCGCTTTCCATCAAGCCAAGATCGACACGGCCCACTTTTACGCGCAGCACATCTTGACGCAGTCCCCCGGACTCGCGCAGAGCATTGTCTTTGGCGGCGAGAGTGTCAACGCGCTCAGTGCAGAGAGCTTTTAGCTCAAAGGACGCTGCAGGCTGTTCAGGCGTAGTGACAGATGTAGTGAAAGGCGTCTTGGACTTGGATCTCAAAGCTCGAGTTGGGGGGGATGTGAAAGCTCACCCCCGCTGAAGCGCTGGACCACTTGTCTTCGCCTTTGAGTCGGTACTCGCAAGCGCCGGCCACGCACTCCATGATTTCGGCTGCAGCGGTGTTGAAGGTGAGGCTCGCGGGCAAGACCACGCCGGCGCTTTTTTGACTGCCGTCTGCGGCCGTGAAAGAGTGTGAGACGCAGCGGCCGTCAAAATACACATTGGCTTTGGGGTTCAAGCTCACGTTGGTGAGGAAGGGGATGGTGCTCATGGCAATTGAGTTCAAGGTGGTGAGGTGGGTTGATGGTCGATGAGGTGTGCAAGGTCGGTGGGCGAGGTGACAAGCAGGTCAAAAGGCAGTCGCTCAAACGCCAGGCTTCAACAGGCGTTTGAGCGTTGGCGCATTCAGGCTTGGGACTTGGATTTGAGTTTGGTTTTGGTTTTGGTTTTGGTTTTGGATTTAACGGCCGTCTTCAAAACTGGTTTTGCCGCTGGCTTGGAAGACGCTTTGGCTGCACTCGCACGAGCCGCTTTCAAGTTGCCTGCAATGCGCATGCGAAGCGCGTTGAGTTTGATGAATCCCCCGGCATCGGCTTGGTTGTAAGCGCCGCCATCGTCGTCAAAGGTCGAGATGCGCGAGTCAAACAAGCTGTCGGTTTTGCTCTCGCGGCCCACACACATGATGGTGCCTTTGTAGAGTTTGAGGCGCACGAGTCCGTTGGCGCTGGCTTGTGAGGCGTCGATCAAGCCTTGCAGCAGTTCACGCTCGGGGCTGAACCAGTAGCCGTTGTACACGAGCCTGGCGTAGCGCGGCATCAAGTCGTCTTTCAAGGCCAAGACTTCGCGGTCCAAGGTGATGGATTCGATGGCGCGGTGAGCGCTGAGCAAAATGGTGCCCCCCGGGGTTTCATAGCAGCCGCGGCTTTTCATGCCCACGTAGCGGTTCTCCACTTTGTCCAAGCGTCCAATGCCGTGCTTGCCACCAATGGTGTTGAGTTGAGTGAGGACTTGGGCCGGACTCATCTTCACCCCGTCGATGGCCACCACATCGCCGTGGACAAAGGTGAGTTCAATGACCTGGGGCTTGTTGGGGGCCTTCTCTGGGCTGCGGGTGAGGCGCCACATGCTCTCTTCGGGTGCGAAATTGGGGTCTTCCAAAATCCCACCCTCATAACTGATGTGCAGCAAATTGGCATCCATGGAGTAGGGCGCCCCGCCTTTTCTTTTCTTGAAATCCACGGGGATGCCGTGTTGGTCGGCATAAGCGAGGAGCTTTTCGCGCGAGAGCAAGTCCCACTCTCTCCATGGGGCGATCACTTTGACATTGGGCATCAGGGCATAGGCACCGAGCTCAAAGCGCACTTGGTCGTTGCCCTTGCCAGTCGCCCCGTGGCTGATGGCGTCGGCATGGGTTTTTTGCGCAATTTCCACCAGTCGCTTGGCAATCAAGGGGCGAGCAATGGAGGTGCCCAGCAAGTACTCACCTTCGTACAAAGCGTTGGCCCTGAACATGGGGAACACAAAGTCGCGCACAAACTCCTCGCGCAAATCTTCAATGAAAATGTTCTTGGGGTCGATGCCCATTTTGATGGCCTTGGCTCTGGCCGGTTCAATCTCTTCGCCTTGACCAATGTCGGCCGTGAAGGTCACGACTTCGCAGTGGTAAGCGTCTTGCAGCCACTTCAAAATGATGGAGGTGTCGAGTCCACCTGAATAGGCCAAGACGACGCGTTTGGGGCCTTGTTCAGGGAGGGTTTTTGGGGCAGCAGTTTTAGTCATGACAAAGCGGTGAAAGATGAAACAAAAGGCCGTGGTTTCATCAGGAATCGTGCACACACCCGGTCTGCTTCCTTCAAAACCACGAACATCAAGGGCAATCAGCGTGTGAGCTGCGTGAAGCCGTCCCCCGGCTTTGGGGGTCAGCCCAACGACTCAGAGTGGACAAGACGTGACTCATTGAGCGCTCTCGTGCCTTGAAGAGACTGATTTTAGCGGATTGTGCTCAGGCTTTGGGCCCGCTCCAGATGCCGCCGCTCACAGACTTGGCCAACCTGCAGTTGACTCAATTGTTGAGGGGGACAGGCGCACTGAGGGCGCCTGGTGGTGTTGGGTAGGACTGGGGTGCGGAGTTGGGCGGTGGCACCATGCTCGAGCCCGCGCCATAAGGTGTCGATTGTGGGGGTGGGTTGGCCGCACTGCCATAGGGGCTTGGAGTGGCGGGGTAGACCGCTTGGGGACTGCCAGAATAGGAGACCGGTGGTGCCAGTGGGGTGATTTGCAGTTGAACCACGGGGCCTGGGTTGGTGGGCATCATGGCGCTGTACTGCTTGCCTGCGAACTCATAAACCACGTTGTAGCCGGTGATTCGGCTTTCATAGACCATTTGTTGGGTGCAGCGCTGAACATTGCGCAGTTGTGGATTGGGATTGCCTTCGATTTTGTCGCCCATGATGGCGCCGCCAATGATCCCCAACATGGTGGCCGCAGCGCGGCCGTCGCCGCGACCCACGGAGTTGCCAATGGCGCCCCCTGCGATCGCGCCCATGGCAGCCCCAGCGCCAGACTTCTCCCCATTCACCACCACTTGCTCTTCCGTGCAAACGCGTTTGGGCACCGAGAACTGTTGCACAACGGGGGTGGAGGAGACAACGCGCGCGCTCTCCTGAGCCCACGAAACGCTTGTGGTGAGCAGCGTGAGCGCTGACAAGGTCAAGACAGCCAAGCCCAGGGGCGTGGGGTGAAAAGTTGTTGGGGTCATGTCGGGGTCTCCATCAAACAATGGTTAATTTTAGGCTCGAGAGGTGAAGGTGGTGTGCGGATGGCGTAAAACTTTGTGAATGCTCCAATGAATCTTCAACACTCTAGCACCGCAAGACCCACGCGGCAGGGAAAGCCGCCAACACCCCCAACCGGCTGTGGTCTCATTGCTTAACGCTTGACCAGGCCTCGGGGTTGACGCCCAGTGTGAGTTGAGCGTTGTCGAATTCAATGACGGGGCGTTTGATCAAGGACGGGTGCTGCGCCATGGCCTCAATGGCAGAGGAGGCATTGGTGACCAGGACTTTCTCCTCTTCTGAGAGCATACGCCACGTGGTGCCTTTGCGATTGAGCACACTCTCCCAGCCGAAATGCTGGACCCAAGCTCTCAAGCGGTCAAGAGGGACGCCGGCTTTTTTAAAATCATGAAAGGCATACTCGATCGATTGATCCTGCAGCCACGCTCTGGCTTTTTTGACCGACTGGCAATTGGGAATGCCGTAGACGGTGACGGTGGTTTGATGAACCATGGGGACTTCTCCGGTGGACAGTGTCAAGGGGGTGATGGCTGGGTTCAGCGGGTTCAATGGCTTGAATAACTTAAAGAGGGGGTGCTCTCCATCCACCCAAATCGGTGGCTTGGCCCAGCAAAGAAGGGTCGTTTTTGAGCACGGATTTTGCCACCTTGTGGGTGGGTGTGTAGGGAATTTGTTCGACAAAGACGACATAGCGCGGCACCTTGGTTGAGGCCAATCGCTCACGGCACCATTGGGCCACCCCCTGGGCGCTCAACTGCTCACCGGTTTTGAGCACGACCACGGCCATGATGTCGTCTTCGCCGAGTTCAGCAGGCACGGCAATCACGGCCACATCGGCGACATGGGGGTGCTGTGCGATCACTCGGTCGAGTTCCGCTGCGGAGATGTTTTCGCCTCGGCGACGAATGATGTCATTTTTTCTCGATACGAAGGTGTAGTAGCCGTCTTCGTCAACGCTCACCAAGTCCCCCGTTTTGAACCAACCGTCTTCAAATTGTTGCGCAGTTTGCACCGGATCTCTGAAGTAGCCTTGCATGATGATGGGCGTCTTGACCCACATCTCACCGACTTGGTGGGGTCCGACTTCTTCTCCCGATTCATTGACCACTTTGCAACGGGCCCATTCACGACGGGCATCTGGGTGTTTGCCCACGGGCCCCATGGTGCCCGGTTTTTGAAGGCCAGTGAAAGGACTGCAGGTGACGCCTGGGATCTCGGTCATGCCGTAACCGCTCACCAAATGCGGGATGTGAAATTCAACTTCAAACGTGGCCCAAGCGGTGTGGCGCACGCCATAGGCGGCTCGCAGACGGTGCTCGTCGAGGTATTCTTTGCGCGGTCGTTTCTTTAAAATTTGACACGCCGCATCGATCAAGTTGACGATGCTTGACTGACTTTGTACGGCTTGCTGCCAAAAGGACGAGGCTGAAAACCGCGGCATGATGGCGATCGAGCCCCCACAAGCCAAGCCGCCCGCCACCGAATAAAACAAAGCGTTCATGTGGAAAAAAGGCAGCACGATCATCAACCGATCCGTGGGCTGTAAATACATGCGCTCGACAAAGGTCTCGCCGCCGAGTAAAAAGCTGCGTTGGCTGTGCATCACGCCCTTGGGAAAGCCCGTGGTGCCCGAGGTGTAGATGATCAAGCACGTGTGCTCGCCCCGGGTTTGTTGCTCCAAAGCGTGTAGCGCTTGAAGCTGCTGATGGTGAGCGCGCTCTTGGCGTGGGCGCGGATGGGCCCACACGGCATCAAAGAGTGTGGGCAAGTCTGGCACCTGGCTCGCGTCAGACTCGATGGACCAAGCCATCGGTCTGAGGTGGACTGGCAGGGTATCGCTGGCTTTTAAAAAACTCGTGCTCGCGTGAGCATCCACCAAGACCCAACGCAGTTGCGCATGCTCGAGCACATAGCGGGTTTCTTCCACGCCAAACTCGGGGTTGATGGGCACCATCACCGCTTGGATTTTGGCCAGCGCAAACAGCAGCAAGACGTGGGTTGAATGGTTTCTCGCCATGATACCCACCCGACTTTGCGCACCCACGTTCTGGCTCAAGAGCCAAATACTCAAGTCCTCAATTTGGCGAGCACATTGTGCCCAGGAGCTCTCTTGTCCATCCAACCACATGAAGGCTTGGTCGCCCAAAAGCTCGACGCGGTGCTTGAACGCTTGGGCGAGTGTGCCATCGTGGCTTGGGTACCTGTTCAAGACCTCGATGGGGGAGATGAGAGGGGCGTTCTTGGTGGACATGGCGGCTGGGTTGAAGGTCTGGCTGATGGTGGTGCTGATGGTGGTGCAGTTGGTATGAGTCGGGTTGTAGGCCAAAAGCCGGCATGGGCCTCACCGCCCCTCACCGCCCATCTCCGCCCCTGAAAAGCCCAGGGTGGGCACCCTGTGTGAAGCCTTTGAACTTTCGAGTCAAAAAAAGCTCAACCTGTCGGCTATTTTAGAGCGAGTGAGCTCGAGCGGTTTGGTGTGTCGCTTGGCATCTCGGCGGCTTTGCGGCCCACAGCCTAGGCGAACTGAACTTATACTTGTCGTGTATCCATCTTGTCCATCACTCCCAGCGCCATGGCGCCTACCATTGCTGTCCCCGTCAACCAGTGAGTCCCCCGTCGAACCGATCAAGATGACCGACAACACAGCTCCCCACGCCTCTGTTTGGCGTGTCTTTAAAGACCATTGCCTGCAGGGCCAACTGGCCTACCAAGTCACCGCCAGTGGGCAAGTGGTGTTTTACCCGCGGGTTTGTGCGCCCCAGACTGGAGAGGCACTGCATTGGGCGCTCTCCAAGGGGCTCGGTACGGTCTACTCTTGCACCGAAGTCTTTGTCAAAGATGGCCCCTCTTACAACGTCTCCTTGATCGATGTGGATGAGGGTTTTCGAATGATGAGTCGTGTCGACAGCGTTCGGCCCCAAGATGTCCGCATTGGCATGCGAGTCGAGCTCCAGATGGACACCACCCATCCAGACGATCCATTGCCTGTGTTTGTGCCGCTTGGCACGGCTGCCCGCGAAGCCTCGCATGATTGACTCCCACGGCGCTCGAGTGGCCCCATTTTCACGCGCCAGCGTGGCCGTGGTGGGGGCTGCCGAATCTGATTTGGGCCACTGCTTGCCTGGCACCACCCCCCTCGATTTGATGGCGCAAGCGAGCACCCGAGCCCTGGCCGATGCGGGCCTGGCACTGCAGGACGTGGACGCGGTGTTTTGTGCAACGACACAAATACGCTTTGCCACCACGGCACTTTGTGATTATTTGGGAATCCATCCCCGCGTGCACGATGGCACACAAATGGGTGGCTCCTCCTTCATGGCCCACATGGCACACGCCTGTGCAGCGCTTGAGAGCGGGCAGTGCGAGGTGGCTTTGATGGCCTACGGCAGCACGCAGCGCTCGGTGAGTCGTGCGGCGGCGAGCCCGCGAGAGCACAATCCTTATGAAACACCCTACCAGCCGATGTTGCCAGTCTCGGCCTATGCCATGGCCGCAGCCCGGCACATGCATGAATTTGGCACCACCCGTGAGCAGTTGGCCCATGTGGCTGTGGCTGCCCGGCAATGGGCTGTCATGAATCCAGTGGCTTGGGAGAAGGAGCCTTTGAGTTTGGCGCAAGCGCTCTCGGCGCGAATGGTGAGCTCACCCTTGAGCTTGCGCGACTGCTGCTTGGTCACCGATGGCGGCGGCGCGTTGATCCTCACCCGATCTGAGCGCGCGCGCCATCTCGCTAAGCCCCCCGTCTATGTCTTGGGTTTTGCCCAGGAGTTGTCCCATTTGTCGATATCGAACATGCCAGACCTCACCACCACCGCTGCCAAAATCACAGGGGCTCAAGCCCTCCAGATGGCCGGTGTCACCCCTCAGGCGATCGATTTGGCCATGCTCTACGACGCCTTCACCATCAACACCTTGTTGTTTTTGGAGGACCTCGGGTTTTGTCAAAAAGGCGAGGGCGGGCCGCTGGTGAGCAGTGGTGCCATTGCACCAGGGGGCTCTTTGCCCGTCAACACCAATGGCGGGGGCTTGTCTTACTGTCACCCCGGTATGTACGGACTCTTACTCTTGATTGAAGCCGTGAGACAAATACGAGGTGAGTGTGGTGTGCGCCAAATTCCCCATTGTGAACTCGCGCTCGCCCATGGCAGCGGGGGCGTTTTCTCCACCCAGGCCACTGTCGTACTCGGTGCTGTCCCTGACTGAGCGTGCGTGGCTGCTAGGCTTGAATGCTCAGATGTGGTTAATTTTTTTGTTTTTGTCTGCACCGTCCTTTTTCTGATTGAATCCTCACCATGACACTCCAAGACTGGCTTGACCGCATTGAACATCTACACCCCGTGAGCATCGACATGGGGCTCGATCGCGTTCAGCGCGTGGCGCTCAGCATGGGCTTGTCCTTGACGGTTCCTGTGATCACGGTGGCGGGCACCAATGGGAAAGGCTCGACTTGTGCCATGCTCGAGGCCATCTTGTCTCAAGCTGGCTACAAAGTCGGCCTCTACACCTCCCCGCATTTGGTGAATTTTCAAGAACGCTGTCGGCTTCAAGAGGATTCGGTGAGTGAAGACTTACTTGTGAAGGCTTTTGACGAGGTGGAGCGTCACCGGGGTGAGAACACGCTCACCTATTTCGAATTCAGCACCTTGGCCATTTTGTGGATTTTTTCGCAATCCGCCTTGGATGTGGTGGTGCTGGAGGTGGGGCTAGGGGGACGGCTTGACGCGGTGAACGTGGTCGACGCCGACTGCTGCGTGATCACCAGTGTGGACTTGGATCACATGGACTACTTGGGGGCGGACCGAGAGAGCATTGGTCTGGAAAAGGCGGGGATCATGCGTTCTGGCCGACCGGTGGTGATCAGTGATCCGCTCCCTCCCCAAAGTGTCCTCGAGTATGCCCAAACCATCGGGGCCGATGTCTGGCAACTTGGCAAAGACTTTAATTTTTCTGGGGACCCGCAGCAATGGGCTTGGCGAGGCAGGGGCAGCGCCTACAGTGGTTTGGCCTACCCCGCTCTTCGTGGGGCCAACCAATTGCTCAATGCCAGTGGGGTGCTCGCCGCTTTGACCAGTTTGCGCTCAATCATCCCCGTTACTGCCCAAGCGGTTCGCAACGGCTTGGCCATGGTGGAGTTGCCTGGGCGTTTTCAGATTTTCCCTGGTCAGCCCCAGTTGGTTTTGGATGTTGCCCACAACCCCCATGCGGTTGCCGCACTGACTGAGAATTTGGATGCGATGGGATTTTTCCCGCGAACCCACGCGGTCTTCGGTGCCATGGCGGACAAGGATCTCGCGGCCATCATCAAGCGCATTGGGATTTTGGTGGACGATTGGTATTTTTGCGATTTGCCCACCCCAAGAGCGGCCAGCGCCCAAACGTTGAAACAACTCTGGCTGCAAACGCCGCAAGCCCCCCAACAAAAGGCCCAAATGTTCCCCGATCCTTGTCTGGCTTTGGATGCCGCTTTGGTCCAAGCAAGCCCCACTGATAGAATCGTTGTGTTTGGGTCCTTTTACACGGTGGGCGCAATTTTGGCCAAGGGCATCCCCAGGCGAGATGCGCCCCATTTGAACGCTTAAGGGTATGGCATTTTTTAAATTCCGCTTTCCCGGTCAACAAGACCAAGATCACTCGGATTCGGCCGCTCAAAGCATGGAGTCCTTGAGAAAACGCGTCAAACATCGACTGATGGGCTCGGCGGTGTTGGTGATCTTGGCCGTCATTGGGTTTCCCTTGGTGTTTGATACACAACCCAGACCCTTGCCCGTGGACATGGCCATCGATATTCCGGATAAAGCCAAGGTCTCTGCGAGCGTTCCCCCTCAGCCCTTGAGGCCGCAGCCTTCACACCAAGTGCCTGCGAACAATGCGCTCAGCACAGGCTCTGAGGCCATGGATCAAAGCTTGGAGCCCAGTGACCCCAAGTCAGCTCGGGTCATCGCACCGGTGGTTCCTGCGCTGCAAGTGCCGCTCCATTCCGCGCCCCCAGCACCATCGTCTCAAGCGGTGGATAGCAAAGCCACACCCTCATCTCCTGCCAAAGTAGACCCGGCCAAAACTAATCAGACCACCACGGCCCAGACCAAACCTGCCCCGCTCGGCGCCAAAGAGGCACTCTCGCCCAAAGAAGAGATCGTGTCTCCCAAATTGCCCGCGCAGCCAGCCAAGAGCAGCAGTAAAACCGATGTCAAAGTGGATGCCAAGGCGGATGCAAAGACGGATGCAAAGGGCGACTCCAAATCCGAGTCCAAAATGCCAGCAACGGCCAAGTCTGATGCGACCAAGCCGGTGGTTGCCAACAAAGACTCGAGCAAAGCGAGCCCTGATTCAAGCGCGCGATATGTGGTCCAAGTCGGTGCGTTCAGCGACGACGCCAAGGTCAAAGAGGTGCGCGACAAGCTTGAAAAAGCCGGACTGCACACTTTTATTTTGCCCCTGATGGACAAAGGGGTGAAGCGAACGCGGGTGCGCTTGGGGCCGTTTGCCAGCAAGGAAGAAGCGAGCAAATCGGCGCAGCGCGCCAAGGCCCTGAACTTTCAGACCAGTTTT
The DNA here is from genome assembly GCA_903844385.1 of uncultured Burkholderiales bacterium. Classification (GTDB taxonomy): domain Bacteria; phylum Pseudomonadota; class Gammaproteobacteria; order Burkholderiales; family Burkholderiaceae_C; genus Limnohabitans. The sequence goes on along the minus strand of CAIMTJ010000106.1, from coordinate 4,876 downwards.
ATTCAATTGCCTTGAACCTCTATGACGACCCTGGATTGGATTTTTGCTGTTTTTTTTGCGCTGGCTTGGCTCAATGGCTTTTGGCGTGGCCTGGTCAGAGAATTGATGGCCTTGGTGGCCTGGGTGGTGGGTTTTGTCTTGGCGCCTCATTTTGCGCCTTCTCTGGCCTCCTTGCTTCCCATGCCTGGTGCCAGTGCGAGTGTGAAGTATTTGGTGGGTTTTATCCTCGTCTTGTTGATCACCTTGGTGGTTTTGGGGGTGGTGGCCAGGATCCTGCACCAATTGGTGGATTGGGTCGGCTTGGGGTTGGTGGACCGCTTCTTGGGGGGTGTGTTTTCCATCGCCAAAACCACCATCATTTGTCTTTGCCTCACCATCGTGGTCAACCTCACTGCGCTCAAGACCTTGGCGCTTTGGCGTGAGTCCGTGGGCGTTCAATTGTTGGTTCAACTGTTGGTTGATTTAAAGCCCCTGTTGCCGCCTGAATATGGAAAGTACGTGAACTAATATGTGTGGAATCGTTGGGGTTGTGAGTTCATTGCCCGTCAATCAACTCATCTATGATGCCTTGCTCTTGCTGCAGCACCGTGGTCAAGATGCGGCGGGCATCGTCACCCAGTTGGATCAAAAATTCTTCATGCACAAAGCCAAAGGCATGGTGCGCGATGTTTTTCGAACCCGCAATATGCGTGCCTTGCCTGGCCCCTTGGGACTGGGGCAAGTGCGCTACCCCACCGCAGGCAATGCCTACAGTGAAGAGGAGGCCCAGCCTTTTTACGTCAACGCCCCGTTTGGATTGGTGTTGGTGCACAACGGCAACTTGACCAATGCCCATGCATTGAAGTCAGAGATGTTCTTGACCGACCACCGCCACATCAACACCGAGAGCGACTCCGAGGTGCTGCTCAATGTGTTGGCGCATGAGTTGGAGAAAACCACACGCGGTTTACCCCTGGGGCCTCAGGATATTTTTCAAGCCGTCAAGCGCGTTCATGAGCGGGTCAAAGGCTCTTATGCGGTGGTGGCCATGATTGCGGGGCACGGCTTACTGGCATTTCGCGACCCCTTTGGCATTCGCCCTTTGTGCTACGGCGTGGATGCCAACGGGGCGGTCATGGTGGCGAGTGAGTCGGTGGCCCTGGAGGGCACCGGGCACCGATTTGTGCGCGACGTTCAACCCGGCGAGGCGCTCTACATTGAGAGTGGTGGAGCTATCCACACTGAGCAGTGCTCGCCTCAATCTCAGCTGAGTCCATGCATCTTTGAGTACGTGTATCTGGCCAGGCCCGACTCGACTTTGGATGGCATCTCGGTCTACCAAGCCCGCCTGAATTTGGGCGAAACGCTGGCCAAGCGGGTGATCTCAACCGTTCCGCCCCAGGACATCGATGTGGTGATCCCCATTCCCGAATCTAGTCGCCCCAGTGCCACGCAACTCGCCCATCTCTTGGGCTTGCCTTATCGCGAAGGTTTTGTGAAAAACCGCTATGTCGGGCGCACCTTCATCATGCCGGGCCAAGGGGTGAGAAAACGCTCGGTCAGACAAAAACTCAACGTGATCCAAAGTGAGTTCAAGGGCCGCAATGTGCTCCTCGTGGATGACTCCATTGTGCGAGGCACGACGTCCAGAGAAATTGTCATGATGGCACGCGACGCAGGCGCCAAAAAAGTCTACCTCGCCAGTGCTGCGCCACCCGTGAGGTTTCCCAATGTGTATGGCATTGACATGCCCACTGGCAGCGAGTTGGTGGCGTTTGAAAAAACCGTGGAGGAGGTGAGGCAAATCATCGGTTGCGATGCCCTCATTTACCAAGACGTGGCGGCCATGAAGGCGGCGATCTTGGCTGCTCAAAGCGAGACCTCGACACGTTTGGATGGCTTTGACGCTTCGTGTTTTGATGGGGTGTATGTGACTGGCGACGTGTCCGTGCACGATATTCTTCAACTCCAGGCGTTGAGGCCCCGTGTCGATGAAACCCAAGAAGATAACTCCCGCCTGGCACTGCCCAACCCAGCCCACGAATAAAGGACTCCCATGAGCTACAAGCCCTTGCCCCCAGGTCTGCACATTGACACCTTGGCCGTGCGTGAAGCGGTGGACAAATCCCAATACGGTGAGAACTCAGAGTCTCTCTATCTCACCTCTAGCTTTACCCAGCCCGACAGCGAAACCGCAGCCCGGCGTTTTTCTGGGCTGGAAGACGGATTCATCTATTCTCGGTTTACCAACCCGACCGTGGCGAGCATGGAAAAGCGCCTGGCCGCCTTGGAGGGGACCGAGAGTTGCATTGCAACGGCCAGCGGTATGGCCGCGGTGCTGTTGCTATGCATGGGGCTGCTAAAAAGCGGAGACCACGTGATTTGCTCACGCTCTGTGTTTGGCTCCACGATCAAGCTGTTGGCCTCTGAGTTTGGGAAATTTGGGGTGCTCTCCACCTTCGTGTCTCAAACCGATCCCCAAGAGTGGAAGGACGCCATGCGCCCCAACACCAAGCTGCTTTTTGCGGAAACCCCCACCAACCCTCTCACCGAGGTGTGTGATATTCGGGTGCTCGCCGACATCGCCCACGAAGGCGGTGCGGTGCTCGCCGTCGACAACTGTTTTTGCACGCCCGTGCTGCAGCGCCCCGTGGACTATGGTGCAGACATCGTCATCCATTCGGGCACCAAGTACCTCGACGGCCAAGGCCGTGTGGTCGCGGGTGCGATTTGCGCCTCGCACGCCTTGGTCAAAGACTGCTTCATTCCCGTCATGCGAAGTGCTGGAATGACGCTCTCGGCCTTTAACGCCTGGGTGGTCTTGAAAGGCATGGAAACCCTGGGCATCCGGATGAAGGCCCAGTCTGAGCAGGCCTTGGAGATGGCCAAGTGGCTGGAGGCACACCCCAAAGTGGCCAGGGTCTATTACCCTGCTTTGCCCAGTCACCCCCAGCATGCCTTGGCCATGCGCCAGCAAAAGGGCATGGGGGGTGCGGTCTTGTCCTTTGATGTTTTTGGCGATACCCCCGATCAAGGCCGAAAAAATGCGTTCCATGTGATTGATCAATGCCAGGTCTTGTCGGTGACGGCCAACTTGGGGGATGTCAAATCCATCATCACCCAGCCCGCCAGCACCTCACACGGTCGACTCACTGAAGTCCAGCGCCAACAAGCGGGCATCCGTCAGCACCTGATTCGCCTGGCCGTGGGTTTAGAGCACTTGGATGACTTGAAAGCGGATTTGTCCCGGGGACTCGATACATTGATTTGATTTTTTGGAAAACCCCATGACTGTTGTTCGTACCCGCTTTGCACCTTCTCCCACTGGATTTATCCATTTGGGCAACATTCGCTCGGCGCTCTACCCCTGGGCCTATGCCAAGTCTCAGGGAGGGCAGTTCATCTTGCGCATTGAAGACACCGATGTAGAGCGCTCCAGCCAAGAGGCAGTGGATGTGATTTTGCAAGGCATGCGTTGGCTCGGTCTCGAGCCCGATGAGGGGCCGTTTTATCAGATGCAGAGGATGGAGCGCTACCGCGAGGTCTTGGCCCAGTTGATTGAGAAAGACGCGGTCTACCCGTGTTACATGAGTGTTCAAGCGCTGGACGCCTTGCGAGACGCACAAATGAAAGCGAAAGAAAAGCCTCGCTACGACGGCACCTGGCGTCCTGAGCCCGGTAAAGTATTGCCCCCGGTGCCTGAAGGGGTCAAGCCCGTGTTGCGCTTTAAAAACCCATTGGGTGGCGTGGTGAGTTGGGATGACAAGGTTAAAGGCAGGATCGAGATTGCCAATGCTGAGCTCGATGACTTGGTGATCGCCAGACCCGACGGGACGCCCACCAACAATTTCTGCGTGGTGGTGGATGACATCGATATGAAGATCACCCACGTGATTCGCGGAGACGATCACGTCAACAACACGCCAAGACAGATCAATATTTTTAAAGCCCTTGGAGTGGAGCCCCCGGTCTATGCCCATTTGCCAACGGTGCTTAACGAACAAGGCGAAAAGCTCAGCAAAAGAAACGGCGCCAAAGCGGTCACGCAGTATGAGGCGGAGGGTTATTTGCCCCAGGCCATGGTGAACTACCTCTCTCGGCTTGGCTGGAGTCATGGTGATGATGAGATTTTCAGCACCGAGCAGTTCTTGGCGTGGTTTGACTTGGATCACTTGGGTCGAAGTGCGGCGCAGTTCGATGAGGCCAAGCTCAAGTGGGTGAACTTGCAACACATGAAAATGTTGAGTGCAGAATCTCTCAGCGCAGCAGTCACTCCATTCCTCTTGAAGTGGGGTGTGACGCCTGATGAGCGCTTGCCTGCCATTGGCCAGCTCTTCAAAGACCGCTGTGACACCTTGGTGGTTTTGGCGCAATGGGCCAAAGGGTTTTACCAGCCCGTGGATGTGCCCGTTCTTGAGCTGGAAAAGCTCATGAACCCAGCAGTGAAAGACGCCATCGCGCTTTTGATCACCGTCTTGTCGGCTCGCTCTGAGGCGCAATGGGACACGGCGCACATAGCTCTTGATCTGAAGGAGGTCCTCTCTAAGACGGGTTTAAAAATGCCGCAATTGGCCATGCCTGTGAGGGTCTTGATGCTGGGCACGACACAAACTCCCTCACTCGATGCGGTCTTGTCGCTCTTTAGAAAAGAGGATGTTTTATCGGGCTTGTCGAAAGCTTGAAAATCGGGTTATAATCTCGCTCTTGATGCCTTTTGGGGGTATAGCTCAGCTGGGAGAGCGCTTGCATGGCATGCAAGAGGTCAGCGGTTCGATCCCGCTTACCTCCACCAAAAGTCAAAAAGTTTGTTCCAGGTATGACCCTATCGTCTAGAGGCCTAGGACATCACCCTTTCACGGTGAGTACCGGGGTTCGAATCCCCGTAGGGTCGCCAGTT
>CAIMTJ010000105.1 GCA_903844385.1 uncultured Burkholderiales bacterium | reverse complement strand
GGCTCTTTGCGGGTCCTAACGGGGCTGGTAAAACGACTTTTGCACGAAACTTTCTCCTCAAAGAAGCCCAAACTTATCAGTTTATAAATGCTGACCTTATTGCAGCTGGTCTTTCACCTTTTAATCCGGGTTTAGCTGCTTTAAAATCGGGAAGAATAATGCTGAGTGAGATAGAAGCAGTATCTTTAGGCTCTCCACCACAAACGGGGGATGGGCACTTTATTAAACACGATTTATTATTCCATTCCAACCGCAGTTTGCCAAACACACCATCAACGGAAAATCGTCATTTAAAATAACTTCAAGATTATTTCAGCTATGAACATCATCGTTAAAATCACGATCAATGCGCCCATAGAAACAGTGTGGGATGCTTACACCAGTCCAGAAGATATAAAGCAATGGAATGCAGCTTCCGATGATTGGCATACCACTGCGTCTCATGTTGATTTGCGTGTTGGAGGAAATTTTTCTTCACGCATGGAAGCAAAAGATGGAAGCTTTGGATTTGATTTTGAAGGCACCTACACAAAGATCATTCCGCTTGAAGTGATTGAATACACTTTTGGCGAACGAACTGCAACGGTTGAATTCAAACAAAGCCCTGATGGGGTAACTGTGAACGTTGCATTCGTACCAGAATCTGAGCACCCTACTGAACAGCAAGAGGCAGGATGGCAAGCCATTTTGAATCGATTTGCAAAGCATGTTGAGTCAAAAATTCAAAAGCATAGGCTGTAAACCCTCTCCAAGCCCTCAAGCACGGTCGCACCCACTCAAAATCAAAATCAAAAACAAATATAGACTGTGCTGACCCTTGCTATGTCACTTGAAAATTCAGTGGTCTCGCACTGTCTCAAACACACTGCCCCTCGCTCTTAAAGTCCCGCTATTATTTACGACTCGGCGCTTTAGCTCAGTCGCTTAGAGCGATGGAATCATAATCCACAGGTCCGCGGTTCGAATCTGTAAAGCGCCACCAATTTATTTCGGGTCCATACCGGACACAAGGTTGACAGATCTTCTCGATTACAGTGGGGCCACACCCAATCAGCAGGGTAGAGTTTTTTCAGACCGCTTTGGAATACATCGTCCAATTTCCTTTTTTCAACTCTTGCGTTGAGTAACTCTGGGTCTGCAGAACGCTACAAGATGCCCCAAAGCAGAGGACTAGGAATTATCAAGAGCTAGGGTAAACCCCTCCTTCTCTTGAATATTATTTTCTACTTAGAGCGCTTCGGACCTCGTTTTTGTTAGACTCTGTTCAATCCTTGGGGATGGACCTCAGGGAATAGTTATGAGAGGATTTTTTATGAATCTGCCCCGTTTGTCGATGTCTTTGTTGGTGACTTGTGTTGCCTTGTCGATCTCGTCCTTTGTTCAAGCTCAAACTGTCAAAATTGGTTTTTTAAGCACCTTCAGTGGTCCTGGCGCTGCTCAGGGTGACCAATTGGACAAAGGTGTGAAGCTTTATATGAAACTCAACGGTGACAAGTTGCCCCCTGGCGTCAAAGTTGAGGTGATCACCCGAGACGATACAGGTGCTATTCCAGACGTCGCCAAACGTGTTGCTCAGGATTTGATTGTCCATGACAAGGTCAATTTTTTAACCGGATTTGTTTGGACGCCCAATATGGCGGCCATTGCACCGCTCACCACTGAAGCCAAGGTACCCTATGTCAGTATGAATGCTGCAGGGGCCAGAATCATGAACAATGCGCCTTATATGGCCAGAGTCTCCTTCACGCTTTGGCAGTCGTCTTATCCATTGGGTCAATGGGCGGCCAAGAAATACAAGAAAGCCTATACAGCAGTGACAGATTTCGCCCCAGGACATGAGGCGGAAGAGGGGTTCATCAAGGGCTTTAAAGAAGGTGGTGGCGAAGTTGTGGGAAGCGTTCGCATACCTTTTGCCAATCCTGATTTTGTGCCGTTCATTCAAAGAATCAAGGACGCCAAGCCAGATGTGATTTTTGGCTTTAACCCCGCCGGTAAAGCCGCAACGGGCATGATGAAAGCCTATGCCGATTTAGATTTGCCCAAGGCTGGTATCAAATTCATCGGAACAGGCGACATTGTTACCGATGAAGAACTTCAAGGCATGGGCGATGTCACCTTGGGTGTGACTACGGTTCATCATTACTCATCAGCTTCAGACCGACCTGCCAATAAAGCCTTTGTTGCGGCCTATAAAAAAGAGTACGGCGAAAATCTAAACCCCGGCTTCATGGTCGTGGGTGCTTGGGATGCCATGGATGCCATTTTTTACGCTATCCGTGAGCAAAATGGAAAAATCGATCCCGATAAGTCGATGGAACTTTTGAAGAAATGGAAAAACCCCAACAGTCCTCGCGGAAGTGTTTCGATCGATCCGGAAACAAGAGATGTCATCAATCCCGAGTACTTGCGTGAAGTCAGAAAAGTCGGTGGCAAGTTGGCCAATGTCGAGATAGAAACCATCAGCACAGGGATCAAGGATCCAATGAAAGAGGCTGATAAGAAAAAATGACAATCGATATCAAGAGAAGAGCCCTCCATGGGATGACAAACGATTGAAATAGGTCAAATGGATTCGGTTCTCTCTTCTCTTGTGAGCGTTGCATTTCATGGCGTGGCCTATGGAATGATTCTTTACGTCATCTCTGTCGGTTTATCTGTGACCATGGGGCTCATGGGCTTTACCAACCTGGCCCATGGTGTATTTGCCATGGCCGGTGGGTATGTGTTGGTTTTATCGCTTTCACGATTCAATATTCCTCTTCCACTTGCCCTCCTTTTATCCTTTTTCTTGGTGGCCTTCGTCAGTGTTTTCTTGGAGCGCTGGCTTTACGCCAAGTTGTACGGTGCCACGGAACTCGAGCAAGTCTTGTTGACTATTGGCATCATCTACATTGCTGTGGCCACTGCCCGATTGGTATTTGGAACATTGCAGCAACCGGTTATGCTTCCAGACTATCTCAAGGGTCAAATCAGCATCGGTTCAAGAGACTTTCCTGCTTACCGTGTATTTTTGATCGCATTTTCTTCGCTCATGATCACCGGCTTGTGGTTTGGTCTGGAGAAAACGATTTGGGGTGCGATGGTGCGCGCTGCCGTTGACAATCGGCAAATGGCCCAATCCATTGGAATCAATACCAAGAAGTTGTTCAGTGTGACTTTTGCACTGGGTAGTGGCTTGGCAGGTCTCGGTGGCGCATTGGGCGCAGAGATCGTGGCTATACAACCAACCTACCCCTTAGAGCAATTGGTTTATTTTTTGATTGTGGTGTCGGTAGGGGGCTTGGGTAGTTTGAGAGGTCCCTTTGTGGCGGCGATGTTGATTGGCATCTCTGACACGGCCTGTAAATACTGGGTGCCGGAAATGGGTTCCTTCTTCATTTATTTGGCAACCATTGGCCTTTTGTTGTGGCGCCCAATGGGTTTGTTTGGGAAAAGATCATGAGTCAACTCATTGGATTCCAAGCCAACCCCAAGCTCAGGATCTCGGAATATTTGCCCTGGGTTTTGGCCTTGTTGGCTTTTTTCTTTCTACCCGACTATTTGTCGCTGGGCGCCCGTGTCTGGACTTATATTTTGTTCGCCCTTTCTCTGGATTTGATTGTCGGGTACTCAGGCATCATCACCTTGGGTCATTCGGCTTTTTTTGGTTTGGGAGCGTATGTTTGCGGTATTTTGGCTGCCAAGTATGGCTGGAATGAACCGATATCACTGTTGCTGCTGAGTGGACTGGTCGCAGGATTGTTGGGTTTGTTGACGGGTGCTGTCATTTTGAGAACCAAAAAGCTCACGCAGCTCATGCTCACGCTTGCAATTGCTGCCCTTTGCTTAGAAGTGGCCAATAAAGCCACCTCGGTCACCGGGGGGGCAGATGGTCTGTCGGGTGTGATCATTTCACCCATACTGGGTATGTTCAAGTTTGATTTCTATGGCAAAACAGCTTATCTTTGGTGCCTGAGCCTGACCTTTGTCGGCTGGTGGGTGATTAGACGTGTGATTTATTCCCCCTTGGGTGTGTCCATGATTGGGATTCGTGAAAACTCGGCTCGGATGTTGGCCGTGGGTGTGAATGTCTATGCTCGCCAACTCAAGGTGTATACGTTTGCTGCGGTCGTGGCTGGTGTTGCGGGTGCACTGCTCACGCAAACCAATCAATTTGTGGGATTGAATGTCTTGGGATTTGAGCCATCAGGCGAGTTGCTCGTTATGCTGATTTTGGGAGGTGTCGGTAGAATTTATGGCGCCTTCGTTGGCCCCTTTGTTTTTCTGATTGCACAAGACTTTTTGGCCAAACAGTTTCCCGAATATTGGAATTTTGGCATTGGTGTGTTGCTGATTTTTGTGGTCCTTTATGCCAGAGGTGGAATCTTGGGCTTATGGGATCAAATCCAATCCCGTTATGTAAAGAAGCATTGAATGACACTGGCTTTAGAAACTCAGGGTTTGTGTTTGAGCTTTGGTGCTCTTAAAGTTGCTGTGGATATCAATTTCAAGCTTGAAAAAGGGGCAAGACATGCGTTGATTGGCCCCAATGGCGCGGGTAAAACCACATTTGTGAATTTGCTCACTGGGCGTCTCAAGCCCAGTGCGGGTGAAGTTCTCTTGGGCGGCGAAGTCGTCACCCATTTCACGCAAGCCAATCGCGTGATCAAAGGCCTCGGCCGGACTTTTCAAATCAACACGTTGTTCAACAAAATGACCGTTTTGGACAATGTCGCTTTGGGTATTGCAGAAAGAGAGCAAATTTCCCAGTCATTTTGGCGCCCGGCTAATCGAAACAAAGGTCTGATCGAGGAGTCCTACTCTTTTCTAGAATTGTTGGGCATCCAAGCCGATGCAAACGTGGTGGTGAGGGATTTACCATATGGCAAGCAACGCTTGGTAGAAATCGCAGTTGCCTTGGGGCTCAAGCCCAAAGTGTTGCTGCTCGATGAACCTGCTGCGGGTGTGCCATCGATGGAAACTGACAAGATATTGAAAGCCTTGGATTCATTGCCCAAGGACATGGCCATCATGATCATCGAGCATGACATGGACTTGGTGTTCAAGTTTGCGAACCAAATCACGGTCCTGGTCCAAGGTGAGATTTTGTGTCAAGGTACACCAAGCGAGGTCTCGAGCGACAAAAGAGTTCATCAAGTGTATCTTGGAGAGCCGCATGTCTAATTCCATCTCAAGTCGCAGCCCTTTGTTGGTGGTTGAGAATTTATCCTCGGGCTACGATGAAACTCAAGTCATCGAGAATGTCAGCTTTACCCTGCATGAACGTGGCTCTCTTGCCGTCTTGGGTCGCAATGGCGTGGGTAAAACCACGTTGCTCGCCACTTTGATGGGGCACACCACGCTCAAATCCGGCTCCATAACCTATCGCGGCCAAAGAATTGAGCATTTGCCATCACATACTCGATCCAAATTGGGCATCGGCTATGTGCCGCAGACCCGAGACATATTTGCATCATTGAGTGTTGAGGAGAACTTATTGGTGGCCGAGCACAAAGGCCCCTGGTCTCTTGCCAGAGTTTATGAATTGTTCCCTCGTTTACAAGAGCGGCGCGACAATATGGGCAATCAGCTCTCGGGTGGTGAGCAGCAAATGCTCTCCATTGCCAGAGCACTCATGACCAACCCAGAAATTCTCTTGCTCGATGAGCCCATGGAAGGTTTGGCTCCTGTCATTGTCGAGATGCTGTTGTCTGCACTGCGGCAATTGATGCAGCAAGAGTCTTTGACGGTGATCTTGGTGGAGCAGTCGATGAAATTGGCTCTGGGGGTGACTCAAGAAGTCATGGTACTCAACCGTGGCATGGTCTCTCATCAAGGACTGAGTGAGGAGTTGCTCTTGGACAGTGCACGCTTAGCGCAGTTGGTCATGGCGCATTAATGGATATCTGCTGGGCACCCATCGAGGCTCAGCAATCTTTGGCGTTGCAGCGCAGCTAGATCCTTCATCTATTGTCTAGGATGGCCTCAGTTGTCAAAGCATCAGGTTGAGCTTTTGATGGTCTAGCCTTGATTTCAATGCCTTCCCCCTAGTCCAGTTAAGCAATCCATTAACTTCTTCGCCAACCAGTTATTGAAATACCCACGCATCATCTCTGAAGCCTAAGGTTGAGTAATGCAAGTGCGTTTTACAGTTTCTTGCTGCGTGAGTTTTTGGACTCGAATTTCGACAATCATTTTGATAACGAGTCTGGCCTTGATCTTTAGTCTTTGGACATCATCAATTCCAAGATCGGCAAAAATAGTTGCTTTTCCAGTTGTAAGTTCGATACCGCTGACAATCTCAGATTTCATATTTAGTAGAGCTTCTATTGTGCATCAACGGGTATGTCACCACCATGCCTAGAGGAGTGGTTTTCTTGGCTTGGATGGTGTGTCTGGGTGAAAATTTTCTGCAGTAAAGAAGACGATCGAAATCAATGACTGAAGATTAATCGACAACGCCTACTCATTTCCTCAAGCGAGCGTTCAGCCCAGCAGCGCAGGAAAGTAAGTGGCGATTGGGGGGTATAAAAAAACAGCCATCAGCAGCAATAAACTCATCAGCACGTACGGTGCCACGGCCTGGTACAGATGAAGCATGGTCACGCTCGGTGGTGCCACCCCACGCATGGTCATGATCAACAGGCCATGGGGGGGAAGCAATAAGCCCATTTGCATGCAAATTAAAAACAAAATACCAAACCAAATGACGTCAATACCAAGGCTTTGAACCAGGGGCATGAAAATGGGCAGGGTGATCATCATCATGCTGACTTGATCCACAAAGACGCCCAGCACGATCAAGACGACCATCATGCCCATGATCACCAGATCTTTGGACAAACCTTGGCCGATGATCCATTGCACGAGTCCAGTGCTGGCGCCGGAAAACGACAAAATTTGTGCAAACGTGGTGGCCCCCAAAATGATGAACAAAATCATGCCAGAAATACTGGCTGTCCCTTCCAGTGCTTTGACCATCGAGGACCACTTCAACACCTTGAATAAAGAGGCTTGTACCAAAGTTGCAAAGGCGCCAAGCGCTGCGCATTCGGTGGGCGTGGCCCAGCCTTGAGCCAGTGCGCCCACCACCACCGCAAAGATGCACAGGGTGGGGAGCACATAAAAGACAAATAAACGGTACCGTGGCCACCCCTTTAGGGATGGCTGCGCTTCCTCTTGGGGGGCCAGCTCAGGCGATATCTTCACGCGCAGCACAATCCATATGACAAAAGCCATGGACAAAATGATGCCGGGCAGCACGCCGCCAATGAGCAGTTTGGAGATTGAAATACCCGACAAGGAGCCCAGTAGCACCGTGAGTGCGGACGGCGGGATCAACATGTCCACAGCGCCAATGGCCATGATGGGACCACTGGCCAAGGTCGGGTGATAGCCCCTGGCCAGCATCACAGGCAGCATCAATGAGCCCAGCATGGCGGTGGTGGCAATGGTAGAGCCAGAAATCGCAGAAAACACCGTGCCTGAGACCACAGCGACCACTGCCAGTCGTCCAGGAATGCGGCTGATTAAATGCTCAATACCCTCAATGACCTTGAGCGCAATGCCAGTGTGAAACAACACCTCACCCATCAGTACAAACAGCGGGATGGGTGTGAGTGCAAAGGAGGCCACCGAGGAGACGGAGCTTCGCACGAGTTGCAAAAGTCCCGGTTCATGGCCCATGTAGAGCCATGCACCAATGAGATTGACGCCAATGAAGGTGAATGCCACAGGCATGCCGATCATCAACAAGACGGTGGAGCCGCCCAGCATGAGCCAAGCCGCTTGACCCCAATCGCTCATGAAGCACTCACCGCGTCGCTGCGCGGGGCCACGGGTGCCTGGCGCAAACGCTGCATGCGCCACACCATCTCCAGGCCCAATAAGGTGAATGTCACGGGCAGGGGCGCGAGCGACCACCACTCTGGGGTCACCCAGGTTTTGATGCTCAATGCCCCTGAGTTATAACTCTCCATGGTGGCTTGCAGGCCCTCATAGGCCATGAAGACACAACAGGCCAATACCAGTGTGTCCGCGAGCCACTCAAGGGCATAGGCCACGGGTTTGGGCAAGACTTGGAGCACGATATCAACACGGATGTGTTGGCCTTGGCGCAAAAGCCAAGGTGAAAGGCACAGGGTGATCAAGTAAAGCAGGAACTCACACAGCTCGTTGCTCCAGGCCAAGCCTTGAGGAAGTCCTGGGAGGTGCACATTGCGCAAAAACACATCCAGCACAATCACCATCATCATCAGCCACAACATGACGAGACCCAAGGCCTTCAAGCCTTGCAATAAACGCCCGTAGGCCAGGGACAAAATTGACAGGGGGCTCGTCGATGGGTGCTTCACTTGGTGAAAAGCGTTTTGAATTTGTTGGCGATCTCAGGACTTTGTTTGATGGCGGCGCTCCAGGCCACCTCATAGGCCTTGAGGCGAAATGCACCCGATGTGGCTGCATCAAATTGAATGGTTTGAATGCCGGCTTTGTCTTGGCGTTGAATTTCCTCGGTGGTGTAATGCGCCCAAAAGCTGTTGTCTGCTTCGAGAGCCAACACCTCTTTGTTCAGGAATTCTCGTTGAGCGGGCGTCAACTTTTTATAAGCCGGTAAATTCATCAACAAAGAAACCTCGGCATCGTAAAAACCAGGGTCGACGCGAAACTTGGTTTTTTCTTGCCAATTGAAGTCAAAGATGCCACCAATGGGCCAACCGTAACCATCCACCACGCCCCGCTCCAAGGCGGTGTAGACCTCGCCAGGCGGCGTGGTGATGACATTGGCATTCAAGGCTTGAAAGAAATCGCGGTAAACCGGCGTGATGCGAATTTTCAAACCCGTGAGGTCGGGTTTGTCAATTTTCTTGTTGAGGTAGATGTGAAACGGCTGATTCTCAACCACACGTCCCAAATACTGCATATTGCCTTTTTCATTCCAAACTTTGTTGATGGCTTCAAAAGTGCCGTTCTTGCGTTGCTCAGCAATCGAGATTTGGGTGAGCTTGAGAAAGTCTGCTTCTGGCATGACATTGGTGTAAAAAGCTCCCGTGTTCAAGGCCAAATCGACCACACCGGTCTTGACCGCATTGCCCAACTCAAACGTGGGAATGGCTTTGGGGCCTCCAAGAAAATTGATTTGTAGGGTGCCTTTGCCCTCGGCATTGACTTTTTGTATCCAGCTTTGTAAGCGCTGGACGTACATGCTGTTTTCTGCGAAACCTGACACCATCTTCAAACTCACCTCCTGGGTTTGTCCCAGGTGGGGTGTCAAGAGAGCAAGAAAAGCCAGGGTCAAACAAACAATCAAATGTGGGCGCATGTGAACCTCTTATTTTTAATGGGTATATCTATGGTGCGCCCGGGCAAATTGAGCGTCAATAAGGTGTACCACGAACAAGGGAATTCTCTTACTGCAAAACCCCATCTCAGTGACACGCCCAGTCCATTTCAACAGTGGGGCTTGAATGAACGCACACTTAAGGGGGGGTGAGTCTTTGACTTCATGAGCACTCGCTGGGCTGCCATGTGAAGCGCTCAGTGCATGAGTGCGCATCGAGCCATCAAAGCCTCGATGGCTGGCATGACGCTATCTCTTGGTATTAGGGGTAAACCATAGAAAAAGCAGGGCCTGCTCACGGTGTTGGAGACCTAAAATCAAAAGTCGCTTTCTGGCATTTCTTCGAGGCTCGCGCGCCTGAATCGGGTGGCTTGAGCTTTTGTGGCTTTATTTTTTGCGAGTTCCTATGCGAGTTCCTATGCGAGTTCATTCAATTTTTTCTGGTCTATTCATGCTCGTGATGTTGGGCGTGGCAGGCCATGCATTGGCCCAAAGCGCAGCGGCGGAGTCTATCGCCAGCAGTGCGGCACCGAGCCCCAAAGACTTGCTTCAACGCAACTGTGCCCAGTGTCACAACGATGCCATGTGGCGCGATCAACGCCAAGATGCCAAAGCCTGGGAGGCCACGCTCTACCGCATGATGGGTCGAGGGGCGGTGTGGAGTGGCGACGATATCGTCACCATGGCGACTTTCCTCGGCACTGAATTTGGTCCCCAAGTGCCCAAAATCAAACGCTGAGCATGGGCCCTTCATGGGCCTTTCATTGCCCCTGCCCAGTCTTAGGCAGAGCCTTTTACACAAATACCAAGGTGAACACATGAGAGATCTGGTCGGTCAATATTTGGCGCAAACAATTTCACGGCGTGGTTTTTTAGACAACATGAAGGCGGCAGGGGTGAGCGTAGCCGCAGCAGAAAGTGTCTTGTCTAGCCTCAATGCGAATGCCCAAACACAAAGTTCACCATCCACGCCGGCAAGCAGTTCTGCGTCAATGAGCGCGCCACCGGTGAGGACGTTTCAGGGCACTGGAGGGGCGTGTTTTGCCGAGCAGTTGATGGCTTGTGGCGTGAAGTATGTGTTTGGCAATTCGGCCAGTGAAGATGCGCAGTTTTATGACGCCTTGGTCGATCGGCCCCAGCTGAATTACATTTTGACGCCCCATGAGGGCCCAGGGGCGGCCATGGCGGCCGGCTACATCAAAGCGTCTCAGCAGCCCGCCATCGTGATGCAAGCTGGCTCTGTGGGTTTGATGAATGCCATGGGCCAGATCTTCAATGCCTCCAAAGAGCAAACGCCATTGGTGGTGTACTCTTACCGCACCGATCAATCCAAGCGCGCGGGTCGCGATGGTTTTGAAGAAATTGCCAATCAAGAGCAAGTGGTGCAACCTCTGACCAAGTATTCTTGGATGGCGCGGGGGTCCTCCATGATTGCCGAGACTGTTCGCCACGCCTTCAAGTCCGCTTGGACACCACCGCATGGTCCGGCCTACCTCACCTGGCATTCGGATTACACGGAAGAGAGAACTCGCACCGAGATCATGGATCAAAGCCATTTCGACACGCGCATGCGCGTGAGGCCCAATCCCACGGAAATTGAAAAAGCCGCACAGATGCTCCTGGACGCCAAAATGCCCGTGCTGATTGTGGGCGATGAGGTTTATAAAGCCAAGGCTGTGGACAAGGTGGTGAAGTTGGCGGAGATGCTGGGCATGCCGGTCACTCAAATGCGCCAAATGTGGGCCAATTTCCCCGAGGCCCATCCCTTGTGGGTGGGTAACGCACCGGCGGGAACCTTGGCGTCCATTACTTGGCCGAAAAACTACGACTTGGCCATCAATGTGGGCAACAAAATGCAGCACAGTGGCGTCGCTCCCATAGTGGCGAGGAACATCAAGTTCATTGACCTGCGCATGGATTATCAAAACATGGGCAAAGTGATGTCCACCGATGTGCCCTTGGTGGGGGATGTGGGGCTGGGGTTGGACGATTTGATCGCTGCCATTGAGCCCTTGATGAATGCCAGACTCAAGGCCGCTGCTGCACAAAGAGCCACCGAGGTGAGGCGCTACACCGACAACGCCAGACGCCTCGTGGCGGGCATTGTCAACAACCCCGAGTGGAACCACGCCCCCTTGATTGCAGATCGCGTGACTTGGGAAGTGGCGCAGTTTGCCGATGCCAATGCCATCGTTGTGCATGAGGCGGGCTCTGTTGCCATGCACTCCTTTCAATTCAACCCTGTGGGCGGGCGTGAGCTTTTTTTCTACTACGGCGGACATTTGGGCTCAGGCGTTGGCACAGCCGCGGGGGTCAAGTTGGCCAGACCCCACCAGCAAGTGATTTGTTTGGTGGGCGACGGCTCTTTCTTGTTTGGTCCCCATGCGCTTTGGAACATGGCCAGACTTGAGTTGCCGGTGATCACCATCGTCTACAACAACCACGCCTATGGTGGCCCGCACTCCAGGACCGTGGCCAATGCGCCTTCGGGACGCATGATCGAGACTGGGCACTTTGTTGGCAGCTATTTGGGCAGCCCTGACATGAACATGGCCTCCATTGCCCAAGGCTTTGGGGTGCGGGCAGAAGTGGTTAAAAATCCTTTGGAATTGCGTCTTGCCTTGGCTCGCGCAAAAGCGGCAACCCTTGACGGTAAGCCCTATTTGTTGGATGTCCAGGTGGTCAGGCGTGGTGTGGGTTGGACCGATGAGCCTTGGGTTCCCTCCAATGCGGCGATGAAGGCGGCCAACACGGTGAGCAAAGTCGCTTAAACAGATCAATACATCCACATTCAAGCGCGTAGATGCGAGACAAGTTCGAGAAACGACATCATGGGGCACACATGGACTTCTGGTGGGTATGGAGGACATCGATCATGAAGTGCAATTCAGGACTTGAGTCGGGGGCGACTTGTACGGTGGTATGGGCTTTGGCGTTGGCGTTGGCTTTGGGCTTGGGTCTGAGCAGGCCAGCCTGGGCCGATGAGGTGGAGCTGGGGCGGGACTTGTACCATGAGCTGTGCGCGGGCTGCCACGGCAAGGACATGCTCAAACCGGGATTGGCTTTTGATTTAAAAACGTTTCCATCTCAGGACTTCTTGCGATTTGAAAAATCGGTGCTTCAAGGCAAAGGCACTGGCATGCCTGCGTGGCAAGCCCAACTCAATCTTGACGATGTCCGCTTGCTGTGGGCCTACGTGCGAAGTGGAGGCTAAAGACTCAAGCGGCTTTGAAGGTCAAAGCCAGCAGTCCTTTAGGTGAAGATGATCGCCAGCATAGCGGGATCGTCAACCAAATTGAGTGTGGCGTAGATGGACCACTGAAAGAGGAGGTGAGCGCCTTTGTCCATCACCTGCTGATGAACGCCAATGCTCGCGCGTGCGGGTGGATCCTGATCAGCCCTCGCAAGGTCATCCTCAACGTCGGCCATGGCCACCTCGACCACCCGGAGCACCACGACCACCTGTCCAGTGCGTTCCACCAGAGTACCGGTGATGGTGATAGTAATAGCCTCCAGCATAAAAGAAGGCGGGCCCAGCCATGTAAAAACCGTTGTAGACCAAGGGGTAAGCACCTACTTCGGTGGTGGGCGGTAAAACGTACAAGGTGGCTGGTAAGGGCGAGGGTGGAACTGAGCCCATGGCCAGGCCGCTTGAACTTGGCGCATTGAGGGGGCTGGGCGTTTGTTCTGGCAAGGGCGAGTTGGGGATGCTCACGCTTGGTGAATCACTGGGCACTGGGGGCGTTGTGGCCACCACCTGAGGCACGGCAGGGGGCACGCGAGTCACCACGAGAACCCAAGCACCGGGATCAAAGGGCAAACGAGCAAGGTAGTTTTGACCATGGTAATCAAAGGCCACATCGAACAATTGGCCAAGAGGTGGTGGCGCGCCTGGGCTGGCACTCACCGGGATGTTGGCCATCACCACGGGGGTGACTTTGAGCACGGGGAGTTTTTCAACAGGTCCCTCAGGCGTTGCCCAGGGGGGGTGGTCTGCGCACAACCCAGCATGGCCAAAACCATGGCGCCGATCAAGAGCGTGCAGGCAAGCCAGCGATGACAAATGGTGTAAATGTGCATGGAGTACTGCGCCCAAAAATCAAAGGTGAAAATTCAAGGGGAAACTTTCATTCAAATCACTGATTTTTGAAAGTGGGGATGCGTTTATTGACAAAGGCATCCATGCCTTCTTTTTGATCCGAAGTGCCAAACAAGGCGTGAAAGAGCCGGCGCTCGTACATGATGCCATCGGACAAGCTGCTCTCAAAGGAGCGATTCACCGATTCCTTGGCCGCCATCACCGCCAATCGGCCATAGCCACAGATGGTGCTGGCCACTTCAAGGCATTCGGGCATGAGTTGCTCCAGTGAGACCACGCGACTGACCAAACCGGCTTGCTCAGCCTCAGGGGCTTTCATGGTCCGTGCGGTCAGGATCATGTCCATGGCTTTGGATTTGCCCACGGCACGGGGCAAGCGTTGGGTGCCGCCAGCGCCTGGGATGATGCCGAGTTTGATCTCGGGTTGTCCAAAGACGGCGTTATCGGCGGCGATGATGAAGTCGCACATCATGGCCAACTCGCATCCCCCGCCCAGCGCAAAACCACTCACAGCTGCAATCACGGGTTTACGGATTTGGCGCAGCGTCTCCCAGTTTTTGGTGACGAAATCGGCTTTGTAGACTTGGGCAAAATCAAACTGTGCCATGCTGGGGATATCGGCCCCAGCGGCAAAGGCTTTTTCATGGCCCGTGATGATGATGCAGCCAATGTGCTCATCGGCGTCAAAGGCGAGCAAGGCCGAGCCCAACTCCGTCATCAACTCAGGATTGAGTGCATTGAGTTGTTTGGGTCGATTCAAGGTCACGATGCCAATGTGTTGATCGTGAACGCTCACCAAAATGTTGTTGTAATTCATGGGGATCCTCCGACAGGAAAGTTATACGGTGATTCAAATTGAGACCACTTGAGTATCAAGAAGGTTTTCAAGCGCAAAGACATGCTCAACGCTACTCATTTCAACCACGCTTGGAGCTCGGGCAAGGACTTGGCAGTCAAGCGATAGGTTTTGGCCTCGTTCATGCCTTTGAGTGAGAGTTTGAGTTTGATGAGTTGCTTGTCGCGACAGACCCAGGCCCAGACGCTTTTCTCATCGGCCACATACTGGGGCCATTCGTCGAGTTTGTGCAGTCGCCAAGCCTGTGGTGCTTTTTTGCCAAGGCTTGGCAGCTCAATGCCTATCCATTCATCTTGGGGGCTAAATCCAGCCCGCTCAGCCAAGCCGCCTGCCAGTACTTGCTTGATGGTGATGGTGCCGTTGCTCTCTTGCACGCGCAACCCCAAGCGTTGAGCCCATTGAGCGGGCTCCAGGCGGGCTTGCACACCGTGCTGCTCCAAAAGAGAGACCACGGGCAAGTCTTGCGTGCCGTGGACCCAGGCTTTGATTTCGGCTGTCCAAACGCGTTGGGTGAGCGTTTCAAGTACCGAGAGCAAGTCGCCTTCCTCCAGGCCAGTGTCGCGGCAGCTGCGCCAGAGTTCACGCATGACGTCATCCAAGTTGCACATCTGCCCTCGGGTGTGGACCGCATTGAGCGCATGGCGAGCCAAAGGCGCTGATGAGGTCTTCGCGTTCTTGGCCCTCTTGCTCAGTCCTTGGCGCTGGGTCCCAACCGATGGAGCAGGAATTTGTCGCAGACTCAAATCCAAGCTCAGCGCTATCAACGCGCCCTTGGTGTAATAACTGACCGTGGTGTTGGCTGTGTTGGGTTGGGGTCGGTAGTATTTGGTCCAGGCCTCAAAACTCGCTTGCGCTGCGGAGTGACGCAGGCGTCCCGGTGTTTGGAGCACCTGGTTGAGGGTTTTGGTGAGCAGTTTGAGATAGTCGGCCATCTCAATCAAACCACAGCGCACCAAGACCAAATCATCGTAGTAACTTGTAAAGCCTTCAAAGAACCACAGCAACTGGGTGTAGTTCTCTTGGTTGAGATTCATCTGGTGGAACTCTTTGGGCTTGAGGCGCTTGATGTTCCAGGTGTGAAAATACTCGTGGGAAAACAAGCCCAAAAGCTGAATGTAGCCATCGTTCAGGCCGAGTTGTCCCAGACGCGGCAGGTCTTGCCGGTTGGCAATCAAGGCGGTGCTGTTCTTGTGCTCGAGTCCCCCATAGCCTTCTCCCACAGCCCACAACATAAACAGATAGTCCTCAATCACGGGCTTGGAATCGGGGTGCCAAAACTCGAGCTGGTACTGACAGATGCGTTGTACATCGCTCAAGAGCTTGGCGCCATCAAAGGTGCTGCTCGCTCCAGAAACAACAACGCGGTGGCGCACGCCTTGGCAGACAAATTCGCCCTGCCAAAACTCCCCCATCTCCACAGGGCAATCGATGAGTTGTTCATAATCCTGGGCTTGAAAGAGACCAAAGCCCTGGCGCTTGTCTTTGACGAGGGGCAAGGCGGTGGCCAGTTTCCAAGCGGGGTTGAAGGCGGGCGCGTGTATCTCAACACTCAGCGCAGCCGTTGGAGCATCCAAGACTTTTAAAAAAACGCTGCTGCCGTTGAAAAAGCCTCGCGTCTCATCGAGCCAGGCGGTCCTCACCGACGCATCATGGGCGAAGACTTGGTAGCGAATCACCAAAGGGGAGTGAGGCTTACAGGCGATTTGCCAGGTGTTTTTGTTGAGTTGTTCAACCGCTTGGGGACGTTTTTTTTGTGTGGCTTTGATGGCCATGAGGTCTTTGGAGAACTCCCGCACCAAGTAGCTGCCGGGGATCCAAACGGGTAACTCCAATCGCTGCAGGGCCTGCGGGTGCTCGATGGTCAAGACCACCGTGATCACATGCGCACGGGCCTCATCGAGGTGGACACTGTAGTGAACTGGGCCAAGGGCGTTCAAGGCGGTGGGTGTGCGTGCGGATGATCTGTGCGTGCTCATGCGGTGTGCCATTGAAGGTTCAGACGATGCGCTCTCAAGTGGCGCTTGCTGCTAAAAAACACGACAGGCTCGCCACCACGGTCAAGCGAAAGCGCAGCGTCAACCAGTGCTTGAGGCCGGCACTGGGATAGGATTTTCTGTCGACGCCGTAGGCCACGATCAAGAGTAAACCCAGCACTGGCAGTCCCGCATAAGCGGGCATCACCACACAGACCCACGACAACAAGGGCAAACTCACCCCCCACACGAGGTGCAGATGATTTTGAGCACTGCTTTGTTTAAAAACCACGCCCCAGTGAATGCCACCTAAAAAAGAAGCAATGCTGGCTGCATAGGCCGTGAGCGCGATCGCCACAAAGGGGTGCAATGGATCGTCGACGAGCCACAGCAAGAGCGGCAAGACGACAAACGGTACCAAACCGGCATAGGACAGGCGAGAAATCCAGAGTTCACGCTCTGCAAGTTGGGCCAGTGTCTGGGGTGAATGTTCGTGAGGGGCCTGAGAAAAATGCGCCAAAGCATCGGGGTTTGAAGGCGCGTCAACGCTTTGAGCCGCAGGCGCTCTTTCTTGTGGGCGGTCGCTGGGAAATGCAGTCGGTGTGTTCATGGGCTCGCCGTGGCGTTGAGGGGATGGCATGTCTTTAGAATTTGCCGTCGGTGAGAAGGCGTTCAATTTGATTGGCGTTGATGGCGCCAGGCACTCGGGTGCCGTCTTGGGTGATCAGCGTGGGGGTGCCGTTGATTTTATGTTTTTTGCCAAATTCCACAATACGCTGCAAGGCTTGGGTGTCGCACGTGGAGTTGTTCGCATTGCCAGCACCACTGGCAGTACTGGTATTGGGTAGGCTTTCTTTTTGCATCCAATCGGTCCAAGTCTTGGCGCGGTCTTTGGCGCACCAAATCGTTTTGGCCTTGGCAATGGAGTCTTGTCCGAGCACGGGGTAGAGAAAGAGATGGACGGTGACATTGTCGATTTTTTGCAAGTCTTTTTCGAACCGCTTGCAATAGCCACAATTGGGATCTTCAAAAATGGCCAGTTGCCGCTTGCCGCTGCCGTGCACCAAGGTGATGGAGTCCTTGAATGGCAAGCCACGAAAATCCACAGCGGTGAGCTTGTCCACGCGCTCTTCGGTGAGGTTGCGCCGCGTCTTGGTGTCGATCAAGCTGCCTTGAATGAGGTAGCTCGCATCGGCGTCGGTGTAGTAGATTTCGTCTCCTTCCACACGAACTTCAAAAAGCCCAGTCATGGCAGCGCGGGTGACTTCTTCAATTTTGGGAAATTGAGGGATGCGTTCCATTAAATTTTTCCGGATTTGTGCCTCTTGACCTTGCGCCTGTGCGGGGCTCAGCGCGCAGCAGCAAGACAGGACCAGGAGGCTGATCAAGCGCATGAGCAGGGCGCGGCGCCATGCCGCACACACTGAAGCGGTTAAAAGGGTGCTCAAGCCCGCCACCGATGGGGCAAGGGCTGAAGGCGTTGCGCACGCTGTAGGTGCTGGAGGGCTCAATGGGGGTGGAAAGTTGTTCATGGGGTTCATGTCGAGCGATGGGTCTGTGCCTGTGGCTGTTTATGGGTCTGGGTCTGGGTTTGGGTTTGGGTCTGAAGTCTTGAACGCAGGTCAGCAGTGGCGCTCAACGCACGAGTTCAAACGGATTGTGGTCGCTGCTGGCGCGCTCGATGAGAAAGTTTTTCATCCTCGGCCAGCGCTCCAGGCTTGAAAATCCCCAGTTTCGAAAGCTGGCCAAGGCCGTGTTGGGGTGGGCGAACAAGCGCTGCAGTGCGTCGCAGGCGAAGGCCACCGGGGCGATGGCATTTTTGCGCTCTCGCTCATAGCGCCTGAGGGTGTGGGGGTCATTGAGTCCACGCCAATAGGCGTTGCGCCGACGCTCGCCCAACAAGGCGACCAAGCAGCTGGCATCGCCCAGACCCGTATTGAGCCCCATGCCGGCCAAGGGGTGAATGCGGTGGGCTGCGTCTCCCATGAGGGCCCAGGCTTGTTGGGCATTGAACTGCCCAGTCCAGTGATCGGCTTGCGATAGGCTCAAAGGCCACACTTGAGCAGCACCTTCGACACCCAGGGCGCCGAGACGGTGTTGGCTCGCCTGGGTCACGAGTTCGCTCAAGCTCGAGAGCTGAGCGTGTTGGAGCCCCAGAGCTTTGTCCACACCCATGGACCAGATCAAAGACAGTGTGTTG
>CAIMTJ010000104.1 GCA_903844385.1 uncultured Burkholderiales bacterium | reverse complement strand
GGTGAATTGGGGCCAAAAGCGGGTTTTGGCATGGCTGGTGGGCCCAAGAGTGCAATAGATAGCTTCTCCATAGAGCCTCAAGCCATCAAGTAAAAAAGCGCATCGACACATCGGGATGAACACCCTGCCCCATCAACGTTTTTAAGGCTGTGATTGAGTGCCTTACAAGAAGTCCAGGTCCGTCAAAGATCCTCAGGCGTTCACCGGCGTTGATCCATCACTGCGCCAAATTCAAAAGTCTCACCGCATTGTCTTTCAAGATGCCAGGCATCACTTCGGGTTTAAAGCCAGCTTGCTCGAAGTCACGCATCCAGCGCTCGGGCGTGATCAAGGGGTAATCGCTGCCAAACAAGACGCGGTCTTTCAACAAAGTGTTGGCGTATTGAATGAGTTGTTTGGGGAAATACTTGGGACTCCAACCAGACAAATCAATCCAAACATTGGGCTTGTGCGTGGCCACACTCAAGGCCTCATCTTGCCAGGGGAAACTCGGATGCGCCATCACGATTTGCATATCAGGAAAATCAATGGCCACATCATCGAGGTGCATGGGGTTGCTGTACTCCAGCCTCAATCCTCCTCCACAGCGCATGCCGCTTCCGATACCACTGTGACCGGTGTGAAAAATCGCCGGTAACTTGTGACTGTTGATCACTTCGTAAATGGGCCATGCCATTTTGTTGTAAGGGTGAAAGCCTTGAACGGTGGGGTGAAACTTGAAGCCCCTCACTCCTTCCTCCTTGATGAGGCGCTCAGCTTCTCGAGCCCCCATTTTGCCCTTGTGTGGATCAATGCTGGCAAAAGCAATCATCATGTCACTGTTGTCCCGGGCCGCCTGGGCAATCTCCTCATTGGGAATGCGCGTTTTGCCGATTTGAGACTCGCTGTCGACGGTAAACATCACCAGACCCATCTTGATGCTGCGGTAGTGAGCAATGGTCTCAGCAATTGTTGGCCGGCCACTGCTGCCAAAGTATTTGTCGGCCGCCCTCTCATACTCCTCGGCGTAATTGTCAAAGGGATTTCGACAACTCACCTCCGCATGGGTGTGAATATCAATGGCCACTAAATTCTTATAGTCCATGAAAAACTCCTGATATCTAGGGTAAGCCCTTATTTTTTAGGTACTCATCAGCTACAAATCTTCGCTTTTTAAATTTATTATACTTTATAACAAAACACAGCAACACACCTCACCATGATGAATATATCGAAGGATATCAGTTTCGAGTTACAAGGCGACATTGCTTTGATCAAACTCAATCGCGCCAGCAAGCGCAACGCACTCAATGATGATTTGGTGAGTTCTATTCGCTCGATTTTTGAGAACTTGCCTGGGCAGGCCAAGGTCGCCGTCATTCACGGCGAGGGCGAGCATTTTTGTGCCGGCTTGGACTTGAGTGAAATCAAGGAGCGCGACGCACCTGAGGGCATGCTTCACTCACGCTCTTGGCACACCGCACTGGAGAGAGTTCAATACGGGCCCGTGCCCGTGATTGCGGCGCTTCACGGCGCAGTGGTGGGTGGTGGTCTAGAGCTTGCCAGTGCTTGTCACATCCGTGTGGCCGATGAAACTGCTTTTTTTGCGCTGCCTGAAGGCACGCGTGGCATCTTTGTGGGCGGTGGCGGCTCGGTGCGCATTCCCAAACTCATCGGTGTTGCTCGAATGACGGACATGATGATGACGGGACGGGTTTATCAAGCCGCAGATGCAGAACGAGTGGGTCTGTCCCAGTACGTGGTGCAAGCGGGGACAGCACTTGAAAAATCAATGGAGCTCGCCCACCGCATCGCCTCCAACGCCCCTCTCACGAATTACGCCTTGATTCATGCCCTGCCCAGGATTGCAGAGCAAGCTTCCGACCACGGTTTCTTGACCGAAGCCTTGATGGTCTCCATCACCCAGTCGGCTCCTGAGGCCAAGAAACGAGTGCGTGACTTTTTGGCGGGCAAAGCCGCCAAGGTCAAAGCCTCTTGATCAACTCACCTGGACTTATGAAGTCGCCCATGAATTCTGTTCAATACCGAGCAATGAAGTTTGGCATCGACCGCGTCGAGGTGGTCGAGCACGATGGCGAGTGCGTCTACTTGCAAGCCGAACAAGCCTTGTCGCCTTACCCGCACACTATAACTGAGCGCTTTATCCACTGGGGTCATCACAACCCTGAAAAAACCCTCTTTGCCCAGCGTTGTGTATTGGACAATGGACAGCTTGGTGACTGGGTCAAAGTGAGTTATGCCCAGGCCTTGGAGACCGCGCGTCAACTGGGGCAAGCACTCTTGAACCGAAATTTGAGTGAAGATCGGCCCGTGCTCATTCTCTCGGAGAACAGCCTCGAGCACGCCTTATTGGCCCTGGCCTGTATTTATGTCGGGGTGCCTTATTGCCCGGCTTCCCCCGCTTACTCTACCCTCAGTAAAAGCCACGACAAACTCCACCACATCGTCAAGACCATCACCCCAGGGCTGGTCTTTGCCCGGGATGGACAGGCCTATGAACAAGCCATCTTGAGTGCCATTCCCACAGACACAGAGGTTGTGATCGCCAAGGGCCACCTCAGCAGGCCCTACACCCGCTTTGAAGAGATCAGGCATACGAAAGCGAGCCCCGAGGTTGACCACGCTTATGCCAAGACGGGGCCAGAGACCATCGTTAAATTTTTGTTCACCTCTGGCTCCACCAAACTGCCCAAAGCCGTGATCAACACCCAAAAAATGTGGTGCGCCAACCAGCAGCAAATGGCCCAGTCCATGCCAGTGCTCGCCGAGGTACCACTGACCCTCGTTGATTGGTTGCCGTGGAATCACACCTTTGGCGGCAACCACAATGTGGGCATGATTTTGTACCACGGCGGCACACTCTACATCGATGACGGCAAGCCCACGCCTGCCCTTATTCATGAAACCTTGAGAAACCTTCGCGAAATCTCTCCGACCGTTTACTTCAATGTCCCTTCAGGCTTTGAGTCCATTGCCAATCACATGAAGACCGACGCCTTGCTCAGAAAAACCCTCTTGCAAGATGTCCAAATGTTTTTCTTTGCTGGCGCCTCTTTGGCCCAACCGATTTGGGAAAGCCTCTTTGAAAGCGCAGAACTTGAAGTGGGCGAGCGCATCGTGATGGGCACGGGACTCGGAATGACCGAGTCAGGACCCTTTGCCATCTTCATCACCAACCCCCATGTGAAGGAAGGCGATCTGGGCGTGCCCACCGCCGGCATGACCCTCAAACTCGTGCCCAATGGCGACAAAACCGAAGTTCGCTACAAGGGCCCCAACATCACCCCAGGCTATTGGCGTGCACCCGAGGAGACCCAAGCCTCCTTCGATGAGGAGGGATTCTTTTGCACTGGCGATGCGGTCAAATGGATCGATCCAACCAATCCTCATCTCGGCTTGAAATTTGATGGCCGCACGGCCGAAGACTTCAAGCTCTCAACCGGTACCTTTGTGAGTGTTGGTCCCTTGAAAGCCAAGATCATCAATCTTGGAGCGCCCTATGTGCAAGACGCCATCATCACGGGTCTGAACCAAAAGGATGTGGGCGCGATGATTTTCACCACCCCCAAAATCAAACAACTCGGCCACCCCAGGGACAACGCAACGCTCACAGAAATCCTGCAAGGCCCCGAAGTTCAAGCCTTCTTTCAGCACCTCATCAATCAACTCGTGGCCCAATCCACGGGAAGTGCCTCTCGGATTGCACGAATGATCCTGTTGGATCACCCACCCTCCATCGACCACGGCGAGATCACTGACAAAGGCTCCATCAACCAACGCGCTGTTTTAAAGCAGCGCGAGGATTTGGTTCGAGCTTTGCACACCGATGAGCTCCCACACATCTTCAAACCCCAAGGGTCTTAAGCCATGGACATCGATCAAAGCACAGCCATTGTCACTGGGGCCGCCTCTGGCCTAGGTGAAGCCACCGCCATCATGCTTGCACAAATGGGTGCCAAGGTGGCTCTTTGGGATCTCAATTTCCCCCTGGCACAAGCGGTCTCCGAGCGCATCAACCAGACCGTGGGTGGGTCCCCATCGTTGGCCATTCAATGCGACATCACTCGAAGCGAAAGCGTCGAAGAGGCCTTGGCGCAAACCCAAAAGGCTTTGGGCAACCCGCGCATCCTCATGAACATCGCAGGCGTGGGTTCGGCCAAACGCGTGATCAGCAAAGAGGGGGTGGCCGCTCCCCTGGAAGACTTTGCACGGGTGATCCAAATCAATCTCATTGGGACCTACAACGTCACTCGACTTTTTGCCGCCGAATGCGCCAAACTCGCGGCGCTCGACGATCAAGAGCGCGGGGTGATTGTCATGACGGCCTCGGCCGCCGCCTTCGAGGGCCAGATTGGCCAACAAGCCTACAGTGCGAGCAAAGGAGGACTGGTGAGCATGACCCTGCCCATGGCGAGAGATCTGGCCCAGCACGGTATACGCGTGTGCAGCATCGCACCAGGCCTCTTTGCAACCCCACTTTTGAAAGAGTTGCCCCCAGCAGTCCAGGAGTCTTTGGCCGCAGCAATCCCCTTTCCCAAGAGACTCGGTGAGCCCAAAGAGTTCGCCAGCCTGGCTTGTCACATCGTGAGCAACCGCCACCTCAATGGCGAGGTGATTCGACTCGACGGTGCGCTTCGAATGGCTTCCAAGTAAATCATCCCCCCTAACCCTAACCCTAACCCTAACCCTAACCTCACTTTTACCACCAACCCCAAGGAGACCTCAGCATGAATTTCAAAGTCAAACTTCTCACCGCCATCGTGTCATCTCTCGTACTAGGCCACGCTTATGCAGACATCAACATCGGTGTGAGCCTGTCCTTGACGGGACCGGGCTCGGGCTTGGGAATCCCCATGCAAAATCAACTCAAATTGTTCCCCAAAACCATCGCCGGGGAAAAAGTCAATTTGATCATCATGGACGATGCGACCGATCCCAGTAAAGGTGCAGCCAATGCCCGACGTTTTGTGACCGATGACAAAGTCGACTTGATCATCGGCTCGTGTGTGACCACCGTGGCAGCGTCCATGGTCGAAGTGGCCAGTGGCGCTGAGACGGTCCAGTTGGCCGCCTCCCCCGTGGGTGTTCCTGCCGGCAAAGACAAATGGCTCTTTCGTCTTCCCCAGTCCAACACCGTCATGGGCTATGCCGTGGTTGAACTCATGAAAAAACAAAACATCAAGACCTTGGGATTTTTGGGCTACTCTGACGCTTATGGTGAGCAGTGGCTGAGCGAGATCACCCCCATGCTCGACAAAGCCGGCATCAAAATGGTCGGTGTTGAGCGCTTTGCCAGGACCGACACCAGTGCAACGCCCCAGGCCCTGAAACTCAACTTGGCCAACCCGGACGCCATTTTGGTGGTCGCGTCTGGCAGTGGAGCGGCCATGCCTGAACTCGCATTGCTCGAGCGTGGCTACAAGGGCAAAATTTACCAAACCCATGCTGCCGCCACCCAAGACTTGATGCGCGTGGGCGGCAAAGCGGTCGATGGCACTTACGTGGTGTCAGGACCTGCCGTGATTGCCGAGCAGTTGCCAGAAACTCATCCTTCCAAAAAAACTGCTGTCGCATTTGTACAAGGGTATGAAAAAGTCTACGGCCCAGGCAGCCGCAATCAATTTGCAGGTCACTCCTATGACGCCGAAATTGTCATGGAAAAAATCATCCCCATGGCTCTCAAAAAGGCCAAGCCTGGCACTCCAGAGTTCAGGAATGCGCTACGCGTGAGTTTAGAGACCATGGGCCGCACCGTGTTTTCACATGGCGTGATGAATTGGTCCGCCACGGACCATTGGGGCTACACCATGGAGACTGGGGTGATGCTCAAAGTGGTTGACGGCCAATTCAAAGTTGAATAACACCGAGAAACTATGGACTTCTCCATCGCCAGCATTTTGATTCTCGATGGCACCACCAATGGTGCCATCTATGGCTTGCTGGGCCTGGTCATTGTGTTGGTGTTCACGGTCACCCGCATCATCTTCATTCCCGAAGGGGAGTTCGTGGCCTATGGCGCACTCTCCTTGTCGATGATGCAATTGGGTAAAGTGCCAGGAACGATCTGGTTGCTGCTGATCTTGGCAACATTGGCAGCACTCATGAATGCGCTAGAGTCTTATCAACAGACAAAGAGCACTCAATCGGGTGCCCTCGCCTTTGTTAAAACGATGTGGCCCTCCGTGCTCGTGTCGGCGCTCACTTGCCTCATCATCCCTCAGAACCCACCACTTTGGCTGCAAGCCTTGCTGTGTGTGTGCATCGTCACGTGTTTTGGTCCCTTGGTTTACCGCGTGGCCTTTCAGTCTTTGGAAGATGCGCCCTCTTTGGTCTTGTTGATTGTGGCGGTTGCGGTGCATTTTGCGATGACGGGTCTGGGCCTGCTTTTTTTTGGCGCCGAGGGCTATCACAACCCCCCCTTTTGGGCAGAGACTTTTCAGTGGCAATCCCTCAGATTCAGCGGTCAGACCTTGTTGATTTTTGCGCTTTCTTTTGTCCTCATTGTGGCCTTGTGGCTTTTCTTTGAAAAAACACTGCGCGGCAAAGCACTGCGGGCCACCGCGGTCAACCGCACCGGCGTGCGCTTGGTGGGCATTTCAAGCCGCCAAAGTGGTAATCTGTGCTTCACGCTCGCGGCCATGATCTGTGCGATCTCGGGGCTCTTGATTGGTCCGACCACCACGATTTTTTACGATTCCGGATTTTTGATTGGACTCAAAGGCTTTGTGGCGGCCATCATTGCTGGCCTTTACAGCTACCCGGGTGCTATGCTGAGCGCCATCATGGTCGGCATCATCGAATCCTTTGGCTCCTTTTGGGCCAGCAGCTTCAAAGAGGTCATCGTCTTTACCCTGATCTTGCCCGTTTTACTCTGGCGATCCATCCAAGGGGGCTCGCATGAAGAGTCTTGAGATGAAGAGTATTCATAAACACCTTAGCATTTGGCTTGTCGTGGCTGTCGCCGCAGTGGCACTGTTGCCGCTGCCCGACTTTTGGATTTACCAAGCCAACTACATTGGAATCTACGCCATCACGTGTCTGGGCTTGGTCTTGCTCACTGGCGTGTTGGGACTCACCTCCTTTGGACAGGCTGCCTTTGTCGGCATTGGTGCGTACAGCAGCGCCTACATGACCCTCAACCTGGATCTCTCGCCTTGGGTGTCGTTGCTGCTGGGGCTCTCGCTCACCGCAATCTGCGCCTTGGTCATTGGTCTCATCACCCTCAGAATGTCGGGTCACTATTTGCCCTTGGCCACGATTGCCTGGGGTCTGTCGCTTTACTATTTGATGGGCAATATCGCGGCCTTGGGCAAATACGATGGACTGCACAACATCCAGAGCTTGTCCATTGCGGGCTTGGATCTGGGGCAAGGTCGAGTGTTCTTTGTATTTTTGTGGTGCTGTTTGATCTTGCTCATCAAGGCTTGCAGCAATTTTCTCGACTCTCGGCTCGGGCGTGCGGTGCGGTCGATCAAAAGTGGTACACAAATGCCCCAAGCCATGGGGATCGATACCTTTTATTGCAAAGTGTTGATTTTTTGTTTTGCCGCACTCCTTGCTTCTTTCGCGGGTTGGCTCCTGGCGCATTTTCAGCACGCGGTTGCCCCTTCAGATTTTGGTTTAAAAATGGGCATTCAATACCTCTTCATGTCGGTGCTCGGCGGGGTGGGCTATTTGTGGGGTGCAGTGATTGGGGCGGGAATCTACAAACTGCTTGACGACCAACTCCAAGTGCTGCTGCCCGTGCTCATTGGGACGAGTGGCAGCTATGAGGTGATTGTGTTTGGCATTGCCATGGTCTTGATTCTCAAGTACTTGCCCGATGGCATCGCCTCCCTCATGGGCCAAGAGCACACCACTCACCACGATCCAGCTCAATGGAAGGGTGCCAAGGCCCTGGCCGAACACGCTCCAAGCCCCTCGGGCGAGGTGGTGCTGAGCGTTGAGAACATCAGTAAGACCTTTGGCGGCTTGGTGGCGGTCAATGGGGTGAGCTTTTCCATCAAAGCCGGTGAAATCAAAGGCCTCATTGGGCCCAATGGGGCTGGCAAATCCACCACCTTCAATTTGATCACTGGGCTGCTGCGAGTGAGCTCTGGCGCGGTGAGCTTTCGCGGCCAGCGCATCGAGCATTTGTCGCTGCGTGAAATCGCCCATCTCGGCATGTCCAGAACCTTTCAGCACGTGAAAATGATCCCGCAAATGAGCGTGTTGGAAAACATTGCCATTGGTGCACATCGGCGCGCAAGCGCTGGGGTCTTGGCCGCGGTTCTGGGAAGAGACAAAGACGAAGAAATGAGCATTTATCGCATGGCCCACGAGCAACTGCTGAGAGTGGGCCTGGGCGACTACATGAACGAGCCCGCGGGCAATCTGCCCATGGGTCCTCAACGCCTGATGGAAATTGCCCGGGCTTTGTGCTCGAATCCGTCCTTGCTGCTGCTCGATGAGCCGGCAGCGGGTTTGCGATTTCAAGAAAAGAACGAACTCGCGCGCGTCATCCTCAGCCTCAAACAACAAGGCCTGAGCGTCCTCCTGGTCGAGCACGACATGGATTTGGTCATGAAAATTTGTGACTCCTTGGTCGTGATGGAGTTTGGCAACGTTTTGGTTGAGGGCACCCCCCAGGAGATCCAAAACAATGCGCAAGTTCGAGCCGCTTATTTGGGTGAGGAGCATTGACCATGAAGACCCCCATGTTGCTCCAAGTCAAGAAGCTGAGCACCCGTTATGGCAAAGCGTTGATTTTGGAGGATTTGAGTTTTGAGCTGTTCGAGCGGCAAGTCGTGACGATCGTGGGCCCCAATGGGGGCGGTAAATCGACCCTGCTCAACTCCTTGATGGGCCTCATCCCCTGCCAAGCGCATTTGCTCTTTCAGGGCGAAGACATCAGCGCGCTCCCCCTAGAAGAGCGGGTTTTACTGGGCCTGTCTCTCGTGCCTGAAAAACGCGAACTCTTCAACACCATGAGCGTTGAAGACAACATTGAACTGGGCAGTTACCGCCAAGTGCTCTTGAGCCCCAAAGCTGTGAAATCGAGCTTTGAAAAAGTCTATGAACTGTTTCCCAAACTCAAGGAGCGCAGGCACCAAATCACCGGCACCTTGTCGGGCGGTGAGCGCCAGATGCTGGCCATTGCCAGGGCCCTCATGTCAGCGCCCAAGCTGCTCATGCTCGATGAGCCGAGCTTAGGTTTGGCGCCATTGATTGTGAGAGAGATTTTTGAAACCATTGTGCTGCTGCAGCAAAGTGGCGTGAGCATCTTGTTGGTCGAGCAAAACGCACGAGCTGCCTTGTCAGTGGCAGACCAGGGCCATGTGCTGGAGATGGGACACTTCAGTCTCTCGGGTCCGGCCAGTGAGCTCGCAAGCGATCAACGCGTCATTGAAACCTATCTGGGCTTTGGCAAAGCACCCGTCTCCCCATGATCGACTACACACCCAAAGCACACGATGCCATCTCAACCCTGGAGGGTGTTTTGAGGGCCAGCGATGCGCTCAAAACGATGCCCTACTTTGAAGGCGTCGACGCTGACTTGATGGCCCAGATTTTGAACGAAGCGGCAAAATTTGTGGCCTCCAACATCTCGGGCTTGAATCGATCCGGCGATGAAGAGGGTTGCGCGTTTGACGACGGCAAAGTCATTACACCCCATGGCTTTCGGCCAGCTTACCAAGCGTTTTACCGTGCGGGGTGGGCCGCTTTGAGTGCCGCGCCAGAGGATGGGGGGCAAGGACTGCCATTGGTCTTGGAGTTCATGCTCTATGAGTGGCTCTCGGGCGCCAATCACGCATGGACCATGTCACCGGGCCTGCTTCACGGCGCCTATGAAACCATCAAACACCATGCCAGTGCTGAACTTCAAGCCCACTACTTGCCCAAAATAGCCAGCGGCGAGTGGCTCGCCACCATGTGCATCACCGAAGCGCATGCGGGCAGTGACCTGGGATTGCTGCAAACCAAAGCGATAAAAGCCGAGGACGGCTCGTCTTACCACATCAGCGGCACCAAAATTTTCATCTCCGGTGGTGAACACGACTTGAGTGACAACATCGTACACCTGGTGTTGGCCAGGCTACCCCAGGCCCCAGCAGGCACGAAGGGATTGAGCCTCTTTTTGGTGCCCAAGTTCAACCCCGATGGCCAAAGGAGTCGCGTGCACTGCGAGCGCATCGAAGACAAAATGGGCATCCACGGCAGTCCGACATGTGTGATGCGCTTTGATCAAGCCCAGGGTTGGTTGATCGGCGAGGAGAACAAGGGGCTCAATGCCATGTTCTTGATGATGAATGCCGCACGACTTCATGTGGCGTTGCAGGGCATTGGCCTGCTCGATTCTGCACTTCAAAAAAGCGCAGCCTATGCCAGCGAGCGCAGGCAATTCAAAGCCATCCAGCCCGCCCAAGCGGGATTGAGCACAACGTCAAATGGCCCCTCCCTCATCATTGAGCACCCAGCCATTCAAAAGATTTTGAATAAAAATCAGGCCCTGATCCAATGCTTTCGCGTCTTGGCCTATAAAACGGCGATTGAACTTGACTTTGCCAAACACCACCCCGAACCAGCGCGTCGACGGCGTGCGCTGGATTGGGCGAATCTGGTCACCCCCATCCTCAAAGCGAGTTGCACTCAATACGCCTTTGATGGCATCAGCGAATGCTTACAAGTCTTTGGAGGCCATGGCTATATTCGCGAATGGGGCATCGAGCAGCATTTGCGCGACTGCAGAATTGCGATGATTTATGAAGGCACCAATGAAATTCAAGCCATCGACTTGATGATGCGCAAGATCTTGCCCGATCAAGGCCACACGCTTGAAACCGTGTTGAACGACTTACTCAAAGAGCTCCAGGGGCACGAGCTCACGCCCCAGATCAAGACCGTGTTTGACAAGATCGAGGCCATCACCCAGACCTGCGTGAGAGTCAGCCTGGAGGCAGGCGGTCACTACCAGCTCAACTGGATCATGCCCGAGTATTTGAAACTCTTGACGGTGGGCTTGCTCGCTTGGAGCGCGGCCGCGCAAGTCAACGCTCGCCAGGCGCAAAGTCAAGCCCAGTGGTTGACCTTTGTGCACTGGTGCTTGCCAGAGTTTGACAAAAACTTCGCCACCATCACCCACTACTTGAAAGTTCCGGTTTGACCATGCCGACTGCCGCCACTTCTCGCAAAAAGTCACACCAAAGAAGTCTCGACCCCGACATTGACATGAGTCAGTTGGAGTCACTGATAGGCTACAACGCCCGGCGAGCCGCGTTGCACATCATTGATGACTTCAATGCCCATTTGCGCGAGACTGCACTCAAGCCAGTGGATTTTTCGGTTCTCTCTGTGATCGCCCACAATGCCAATATTTCCGCCCATGTGATTTGCAAAGGGCTCGATCTCTTGCCGCCCAATATTGTGGGCATTTTAAAATCTCTGGAAGAAAGAAAACTCATCACCCGGGTGGTGAGCGCCTCAGACAATCGCCAAATTTCACTCTCAGCAACGCGAACGGGCAAGGCCTTGATCAAAAAAGCCGAACAACTCGCTGCGCAATCGGACCTTCGCGCCACACAGAGCATCAGCGCAGACGAGCGCACACAATTGATTGGTTTGTTGAAGAAAGTCTACCAAGCCCAGTCCTGACAGACCGCCATGGGCCGAGGATTGAGGGCTTCAAAGCCCCAAAACGTGCGCTTTGAGTCGCGTCAAACCCAATAAAACATCCATGGATGGGGTGCTCACACCCACCCAAGTTCCCAACTCTTTGACGGCCGCGACCAAGGCATTCAACTCAAGGGGTCGGTTCGCTTCCAAGTCTTGCAACATCGATGTTTTAAAGCTACCGAGTTTTGCCGTGACGGCATGGCGATCACTCGGGTTTTGTTCAATCTCGATGCCCAAAGCGCATCCTATCGCACGGGCTTCGAGCATAATGTCGCTCACAAATTTCAACACCAATTCATCCTTCAAAATCTTGTCGGTCGTCGCCCCCGTGAGGACACTCACCGGGTTGATGGTCATGTTGCCCCAGAGTTTGTACCAAATGTCGAACTGGATGTGCGTGGACACCTGGGTCTTGAAACCCACCCGAGCGAGTAGCGTTTGAAGCGCTTTCACCCGGGGGGATTCAACCCCATTGGGCTCACCAATGATCAACTCGTCACCAAAGTGATGCGTGGCCTCGCCTGCTCGCTTGGCGCTACAACTGGCATGTACCACCCCACCCACCCAGCGCTCGATTGCGATCATGGATGCGATGCGCCCGCCTGGGTTGACCGCTTCGATGACACGGCTTTGGTAGGGAGAGTCTGCGAAATTCAAAAACCACCATGGCACCCCATTCATGGTGCTCAGTACATGGGTTTGGGGACCAATCAAGGCTTGAATGCTGAGTAAAACGCTTTCAAGCGCCGTGGATTTGGTGCAAATGATGACCCAATCGGGCGGTGTCACTTCTTGGGTGGCATCACAGAAAAAACGCGGATGAAAACGCTCTGTGGTTTGAATGCCTTGATGAGTGCTCGTCAGACTCAAGCCTTCGGAGCGCAAACGCGATAAGGCCTGAGGTTTGACAAAGCAGCTCACTTCCACCGAGCTCGCGCTTGACAGACGAGCCGCTAGCCACGTGCCAATGGCACCCAATCCCACGATACAAATGCGCATGGCCAATCCCCAATACTTAAAAAGAGGAATTCTATAGCGTCAACGTCATCTCTCGATGGGTTGATCGGTCATGGGCCTGAGCCTTACCCGTTATCAGTTCGATAACTTGTATTGGCTTTGGCCTTGCTCGATACTTTGATTGGGAACAACATCAAATTCAGGTGTGGAAAATTTGCGATCTGCTTTGAATTTCTGGCTGTGATCGCATTGCATCAACTGACCAATCAAATACTGTAATACCCACGCTCAAGCATAATCGAGTGTCACATTTTGGAAAAAACACCCATGACCATTGCACACGTGAACGGCGTCAATTTGAACTACACCATCCAAGGTTCTGGCGAGTGGTTGGTCCTCATTGGAGGGTACGCCAGCTCCAACTGGCAATCCTGGGGGGACATCTTGACTCAGCTCGCCAAATCCTACCAGGTCTTGGCATTTGATAACCGTGGTATTGCAGGAAGTGATGTCCCCAACTACCCCTACACCACACCCATGCTCGCTGACGATGTATTGGGATTGATGGATCACCTGAACATTGACAAAGCACGCATTCTTGGAAAATCCATGGGCGGCTCCATTGCGCAATGGGTGACCTTAAAGCAGCCACATCGGGTGCAATCCTTGGCCATGACGTCCACCACGTCGCGCCTGGATGCACGGGCTAAAAAAATGGTGGCTTGGTGGATCGCCACCGCCAAGCAAAGCGGCTATGAGGTTTTGTTTCCAGGTGAATTGACCTATTTTTATACCGCTGACTTTTATGAAAAACACCCTGATGTGATCCAAAAAGCAGAAGCTGCTCTCATCCAGGTCCATCGACCGATCGAAGGCTTTGCCAATATGGGACACGCCCTCATTCACCACGATACAGCGGACTTGCTGCATCAAATCAAAGTGCCGACTCTCCTCATCTGCGGCGAAGACGACATGATCACGCCCAGCGCACACACCCTCGAGATGGGGGGAAAAATAGAGCGCTCTGAGGTCCACATCATCCCCAAAACCTTGCACGGTGTATTGAGTGAGAAGCCCCAGACGTTTGCGTTGATCACGGAGTTTTTCAGTAAGAACTGATCGTCGATTTGCGCTGTCGATATGATTCTTCACCGACGGGGGTCATTCCTCAACTCTCAAGCCTTGGTGTTTCCCCCAAGGGTTGATCGGCAAAAATTGGCTAAAGTGAACCAGGCCATTTGCTCACAGCCAAGACGCGATGTAAAACTTGGGAGAACGCCCAGGATCCCCAAAAAACAGCTCTTGAATGTGGGCTTCAACCCCACGACGCTGTTGCTTGAGGAGTTGCCCACGACGCAGGGTTGAGGGTTGAGGATCGACGAGCGTGGAGCGAGGCGATGAAACTCTCGACAAACCAACCTGAATGAAACAGTGAACACCAACATGACCCACAAAAGAGTCAAAGAAATGACGCCGGGAACCAATCCCGCTTTGTCTGAAATCGAGGCTCGAATTCTCAAAGAACGCGGCAAGATCTCACCTCTTTATAGGACACTGCTCAACAGTGCGCCCATTGCCAAGGGCTGGGAGAGCTTGATCACTGCGGTCAGAAATCAATCCTCACTGCCCACACGCCTCATCGAAATCATGATTTTGCGTGTGGCCTATCTCAACCAATCGGACTATGAATTTGAAGCCCACCGACTCCCCGCCACCCAAGCGGGCCTATCGGCGCAACAAATTGATGCTCTCAAAACCCAGGCGTTCGCAGCCGAGTTTTCAGACATTGAAAATTTATTGATTCATGCAAGCGACTGCATCACCCAGGATGTGGAGTTGCCCGATCCACTCTTTGAGCGCATTGCCGAGCATTTCAACGATCAAGAGAAATTAGAAATCATCACCACCATCTCGGCCTACAACATGGTCTCCAGATTCCTCAAAGCTTTAAAAATTTCTTATTAAATGAAAACAGCAATTTACTTTGGATTAGCACTTGGATGTTTTTTAGGTCAACCCGCCTCGGTGTGGTCCCAGGACTACCCCGTCAAACCGATCCGTTTTGTGATTGGTTACGCCCCGGGGGGCGTTGCCGACTTGACCTCGAGAGTGGTAGCGCGAAAACTCACCGAAGTTCTTCAGCAGCCCGTGGTGGTTGAGAACTACCCGAGTGCCGGGGGCATTGTTGCCGCAGACATCGTCTCGAAATCCAAGCCCGATGGCTACACGCTGCTGCTGCTGAACTACGGGGATGCAGCGTCAGCGGCTTATTTCAAAAAACTCAACTACAACGTCAACAGCAGCTTTTCGCCCATCTCCACCATCGCCTACTTTGATTTGGCCATCATCACCCAAGAAAACTCGGCCATCAAAAGCCTCGCGGACCTGATCAAAACCGCAAAAGCTTCCCCCAAAAAATTGAACATCGGCACCATCTCCATTGGAAGCGGCATCTATTTTGCATCCATGCTGTTTTTGAAGTCACAAAATATCGATGTGACCGTGATTCCTTACAAATCGACCCCCGCCATCGTGGCCGCTCTCAAGGCGAGCGATATCGATTTCACACTGGATGTCATCTACTCCGCAGTTCCACACGTCGAGAGCAAAGAGTTCAAAGCACTGGCCGTGACCTCCAAGAGCCGATTCAACAAATTGCCAGAATCGCCCACCTTGGAAGAGCTGGGGGTCACGAACTACAAAGAATCGATTTGGAATGGAGTGGCCGCCAGCGCCAACACACCAGCTCCCATGATCAATAAATTGAATCAGGCCATCAAAACCAGTCTGAAGTCACCCGATGTTTTTGATCAATTGAAAGCACTGGGAATCTCGGCCAAAGACTCCTCACCCGAGGAATTCGAGAAAATCATCCAAAGTGAAGTCAACAAATGGAATCAACTCATTGATCAAATCGGGCTGGAGCGGCAATAAAGATCAGTCCTGCATGGTTCTGCGCTCAATCTCCACCAGTTTTTCCAAATCACAGGTTTGATGAGCCTCGAGCATATTGGCGCGAACCCCACCACGCCCCATATAGGGATTGACTTCATTGGCATACAAGGCCTGGTAGGATTGTTTCACCGCTTTGTACATCGCTGCAAAAGCCGCTCCAGGCGATGCGGCGATCCTAAAGCCCAGTTTGGCCAACTCCTCAGGGGTGATGCCAAAGCCATTGAAACCATCGGGAGGGGCAAACATCATCAAAGGGCCGGGCAAACGCTCACCCAAAATTCGGAACTCTTCAGGCTTATTGCAGTACACAAAAAGCATGTCTGCACCCGCCTTGTGAAAAGCCTCTGCACGCCTTAACACGTCATCGATGCTCAATCCAGGAATACGGATGGCATTGGTCCTGCCAATGATCACCAAATTTTTGTTTTTTCTGGCGGCCACGGCCTCCTTGATTCGATTGACCATCATCTCAGTGGGGACCAAGTGCTCGATGGCCAAGTGGTGTTCAACCCGCCTGGGCATGACTTGATCTTCAATCTCGATACCAGAAATGCCAGCCGCTTCCATCACGGCAATGGCGCGGTGCATGTGCATCGGATCGCCCACTCCACCGGCATCCACAATGATGGGCAAATCCGAGGCGGCCCTGATGTCGACACAGACATTGGCAATTTCTGGCATGGTGATATTCGCTTCAGTGCCACACTTGTACCAACCCAGGGATCCGCCACTCAAATAGGTAGCCGAAAACCCCACATCTTTGGCCAGTTTTGCCATGATGGGATTCAACGCCACTGGTGCCACAATCAATTTGTCGCCTGCGATCAGCTCTCTTAAAGTCGTCATGGTGTTCTCGTTAAAAATAGGTGCTCAGGTTATCAGAAATTGAATGGGCGCTGCACGTGATTTACCCTCAAGCTCACACGCCTGGGGGCCAATCAAATTCGCGTGCCTGGTGAGGACTCAAGTCTGAGTCGGGCTTATAGGCTCACAAAACCTCCAGGGGAGCAAGGGGTGTAAGCCCATTGAGCTCAATTGTGTCGTTGTCAATTGAAGTGTGAGCCACCATCGACCACCAAGGTTTGACCGGTGATAAAGCTCGAGCCTTCGGACATGAAGAAATCCACGGCACCGACCACGTCTTGGGGGACTTGATCACGGGCCAAGGAGCGAGTGTTTTTGGATATTTCCCGCAGTTTCTCCAACTGAATGGGGTTGTCCATCACCCCTTCACTCAATGTAAAGCCTGGTGCCACGCCGTTGACCAAGATGTTGGCGCTGCCCAACTCCCTGGCCAATGAACGGGTGATCCCAAGCACGGCCCCCTTGCTCGAGACATAGTGCAGCATGAAAGGCACCCCCTTGAAAGGGGTGCCGGAGATGATGTTGACGATCCGCCCGCCACCTGCAGACCTCATGTGGGGGACGACCGCCTGACAGCAATTGACAAGACCAAAGACATTGACC
Source organism: uncultured Burkholderiales bacterium (assembly GCA_903844385.1). Lineage (GTDB taxonomy): Bacteria > Pseudomonadota > Gammaproteobacteria > Burkholderiales > Burkholderiaceae_C > Limnohabitans. The sequence continues at coordinate 7,134 of CAIMTJ010000104.1, read as the reverse complement.
TCATAAAGACTGCGCCACTCGTCAATCGAAATTTGCTCGAAGGGTCTGGGCACGATGGAGGAGAAAACACCCGCATTGTTGACCAAGCCCTCCAGGCCCCCCAAGGTCTCGATGCAAGCACGGACCATCTCTTTGACTTGCAAAGCGTTGCTGACATCGGCCGCAATGGCGATGGCTTGCCCGCCCGCTTGCGTGATCTCCTTGACCGTCGCGTCTGGCGCCTTCAAGTCAGCGGCCACCACGGCATGGCCTTGTCGGGCCAAGGAGTGGGCAATCGCGCGGCCAATACCGCTGGCTGCGCCTGTGACGATGATTCTTTTGGATGGATGTTCAGGAGTCTTGTTCAAGGGATACCTTCAGATGAGTGATCTTGTTGTCAACGGTGGTGAGGAAGGTGTTGAGGGCAATGCGCGCTGGGTGCTAAGTTGATGCGCTTGACGCTAAAGCTTCTTCACGAATCAAGCGCTCCAAAATACGCCTGGCCCCAAGTGCGCCGGCATCGGCGGCGATTCCCACTTCGTGTTTATCAGGGTGGTCGGTCTGCATTCTCAACTGCTGGGCCTCAATCACCACCACGTCCTCCATGAACGTGGCCAGGATCGATTTGTGAATGAGCTCGGTCAGTGCTTGATCATCGAGCGCAAAGCAACGTGTGATGGTCCAGTAGTAACGACTGGTCTTGTCATCAATGGGTGTGATCGAATTGATGGAGAACCAGCGCAGTGCTTGACTCATGTCTTCGCTTCCAGCGGGGTAGCCTCGGGCGTCGATGGCGATATTGGCCGGTGTCTGGTAGCGAATGACTTGCCAGCGATCGATGGGGCTGTCGGTCCCACGCACTTTGGCAAACAAGGGCGGCGGCTTGGTGTTGCTCATGATGCGCTTGACATGCACCTCGTTGCCCACCACTGAGGTGATGGCCGGCGTTTCAATGACCGCTTGGTTGCCAATGGTTTTGGCGTGAACGTAAGTTTCATGGGTGAGGTCGAGCAAATTGTCGGTCAAGAGTTGATAGTTCGCCTTCACATCGATACTACCGCCCGTGTAGGTCCACCCGGGTTCACTGTTCCAGCGAAAATCAGGAATCAGGGCCTCGTCGGCCTGGTCTGGGTCGCCCAACCACACCCAAACCCATTGCCATTTTTCCACGACACGATAGCTGCGCGCTTTCATGGTCTTTGGAATCAGCTCTTGCCCGGGAATTTTGACGCACGCACCCGAACAATCGAGCGTCACACCGTGGTAGCCACACTCGATACTGTCACCAATGAGCCGACCCAAAGAGAGTGCTGCTCGCCGATGCGGACACCGATCCTCCAGCGCCACCACACGACCGCCCTCGGTTCGGTAGATCACGATGGGTTCGCCAGCAATCCAGCGCTGCGCCAGGGTGTGCTCGATTTCATGAGACCACGCAGCAACGTACCAAGCATTTTTCAAAAACACAAACAACCCCCTTTAACCCTAAAGACATCCATGCATTTGATTATTAACAATAAATAATCGTGGCGCGTAAGGGCAAACCCCAAACGATCGGTTCAGACATGGCACCATCGTGATTGGATGCGTTGCATGAGACATCAACTCCAGCACTTGAAATCTGATTCAGTCACCGTGTGCAGGGAAAGCCCAACTGAGCACTCGGTGAAGCGCATCGACTTCTTGCGCAAATTCACCCTTGCGGTCTGCATTGAAATTGCGCAGTGCAATCTCCACGACTCTGGGCCATTGATCCGCCGCCACTGCGAGCGTGGACAAATCAGCGCAAAAACCTCGCTTCGCAAAGAATTCCTCCACAGCTTGCGCGATCTCCTCGACACCCCAATCCTTGATCGCTTCGTGCCGAACATGGGGCAAGAAAGCACACATCTCTCGCAGTGCATTCAAGTCCCGCGCCCCAAAGACGCGGATGGCCGCAGCGGTCAAGGCGAGATAGGCCTCTCCAGGTCCGATGTGGTCCTTCACGCTCATGAGACCCGCACCCAAGGCATAACAAACACGCACCACCCAATGGAGCTCAAAAGGCAGCCCCCCATGATCCACATCCCGGTTGTGCAGGTAAGAGGCTGCGCACATATCGATACGAGCTTGCGCATTCATTGGCAAACCCAAGTGATCAATCGACTCCAAGGCCAAGCGCCAAGATTGCAGTCGATCCGCCTGCACCAAGGGATTGGCCTTGGCCAGACCGCCTAAACGCATCAAACTCAACCACAATGTAGTGAGCCCCGCAGCACGAGCGACGGATACCGAAGCGCTGGCCAGTGCACTGGGATCCCAAAACACACCCACCGCACGGGTTTTGGGGTCATACATCTCCAAGCGCTCGCCTTGGGGGTGCGTCTTCATCGTTGCACCTGCACCATTTTGGGCGGAAGTGGCTGTGGTCAAGACGTTCCAAATAGGCACCTTGGGTTTGTTCAAACGAGGACTGAGCGGCACCTGTCCAGGGCGGTACTGGGTGGAGAGTTTCTCAAAGGGCACTTGTTCTGCCAAAGCAATGGCCAAGATGCGTGCGGCCATACAGGCGCTGCCCGCGCCCACCGCCAAGATGGCATCCACCTTCAAAGTCTGCGCCAGCGCCAGGGCCTGATGCATACTGGGCTCTCGGCAATGCCGATCAAGCTCATCAAAGCGCGCGGCAAAACGCTCACCGATCAAACGCTCAATATCATTGACCAAGGAAGTCTCACGCGAGACGGTTTTGCCAGAGATCACCAGAACACGGCTCACACCCATTCGCGCGAGCTCTTTGGGCAACTCGAGCAAGCTTGATGCTCCACTAAAGACACGCAGGGGATAAACCTGCGCTTTAAATTTCATATTGTTCGTCTCATTCATGGGGGCAGTCCTGCGCACGAGCGCTCGTTGAAAAGGCACAAGGGCGTTGGAGACACCCCATCATAGTCCCCTATAATCATTCACTGAGTCGAGCTGATGACGATCAGCCATGTGTGGGTTGGCCTTTGAGAAAATCATACCTGATAAACACAAAGCGCTTGAACCCCGATCCTGGAACCGCAAACTGCGTCAGAACTGAAGGTGTGCACTCATGAAACTTATGCTCCGCAACGGCCTGTGTGTTTTGGTCTGGCTCGCATCCATACCCTTACTCTCAAACGCCCAGTCTGATTGGCCCACCAAACCTTTGCGCATCATTGTGCCCGTCCCACCAGGGTCCTTCACCGACATTGGTGCTCGGGCATTGGCTGCTGAGATGTCTTTGCAACTGGGTCAACAAGTCATTGTGGAAAACAAAGCGGGTGCTGGCACCACCATTGGCGCCGAATTGGTCGCCAAGTCTGCACCCGATGGCTACACCCTGTTTTTCACCGAAAACTCGTTCACCATCTCCCCTGCGCTCTACCCCAAACTTCCCTACGACAGCCTCAAGGATTTCGCCCCCGTCACCATCGTGGCTGAGGCCCCCACGATCCTGTGGGCCAGGACGGATTTGCCCGCCAAAACGGTCAAGCAATTGGTCGACTTGGCCAACGCCACGCCCAAGCTCTTGAGTTACGCCTCCGGTGGACAAGGCACGTCCTCGCACTTGGCTGGCGAACTTTTCTTTGACATCGCCAAAATCAAAGTGGTGCACATCCCCTTCAAAGGGGTGGCCGCTTCGATGAATGAGGTGGTTGCCAAAAACGTTGACTTTGGCACCTCCAGTGTGGCCAGTCCGATGGCCCTCATCAAAGCCGGTCGCTTGATGGCCGTTGCGATCTCGGGCAAAGAGCGCATGTCACAACTCCCCGATGTGCCCACCTTTGCCGAATCGGGCTACCCACAGTACGAGGCCCAAATATGGTTTGGAGCCTTGGTCGCCCATGGTACCCCCAGCGCCTTGGTCAACCGGTTGCGCCAAGAGTTGATCACCGCACTCAATAAACCCAAAACCCGTGAAGCTTTTGCCAGTCAAGGCGCCACCATCATGACCGATGTCACCCCCCAGGCTTTTGCCGCTCGCATTGAGCTTGAGGTGGCTCGCTGGCGAGATTTGATCTCCAGAAAAGGCATCACAGTCCAGTAAAAAACGGCTCTTGACCCCTGTCATTTTTTAACAGTGCTCCCCACCCAAGCCTTTCCACCATCGCTTCAAGCCCTCTCTATCGGGCGAGCGTTGGCGGCATCTGTGGCTCGCAACCCCCAAAAAGTAGCCCTCACCCACAGCGGCGGGCAACTGCGCTACAACGATCTGCACCCTTGGCTTCAAACGCCCAGCAGCGACTGGGCTTTGGACGCAAGCGCCTGGGTCCTACTTCGTTTGCTTCAATCGTTGATGCCGAAAGCGTGTGCGCCTGCCCTTGACGAAAACACGCCCTTGAGCGGCGTCTCACCCACCCTAACACAGCGGGAATTGATGCTGAGCGTGTTCAATATCGCTGTGTGTCACCCCATCCTCAGCCGCGACAGTGTGTCAGCATTGCCCTTGCGTGTGAACGACCCTCAAGACGATAGGACTGGTGAGAAGAGCCAAAACTCCACCTTGTCGCCCATGTCAGCCATTGCCGCCTTGGCGCCTTTGTTGTTGGGCGGGACCTTGTGTCTGATCAAGCCCGGGGATCTGCGCGGCTTGAGCGAGTTGATCACCAGCGGCGCGGTGAACCAAGCCTGGCTAGACTCGAGCATGGAGTCTGGACTGCTCGCCCAGAACTTACCCGCACCTCACGTCTCGTTTCGCGGCTTGATCTGTGTGGGCCTGCCCAGTCCGAGCCTGTGCCAAGCCCTGAGCGAATGGGTGGGTCCCAAGCGGTGGCATGCCCTTGCTTTGGACGCACGCGCCATGCCTTGGGCCAGGCATCGGCACGGGTCAACTGAGCTCGAGCCCTATCCTGGGCTGGGCATGAGTGATGTCTCTCGCGCATCATGAACACCGACGCCTCACCCTCCCCCGCCCTTGAGCCTCGAGCCACTGGGACGCTCACCCTTTCAAATGGTTTGCGCGTGGGTGCGGCCAAGCGGCCCCACCAAATCGCCATTCGCATCGAAGACCAGTCCTTGAGCTATTCACAACTCATGGAGCGCACCGACCAAGTTTCGGCCGGTGGTCTGGGTGACTTTCAACTCCAAAGCGGACAACGGGTCGCCTTGGCCTTGCCCAATTGCTTGCCCTACATGGAGTTGGTGGCCGGCTTTTCGGCCATTGGTGCGCCCTGCGCCATGATCCCCCCAATGGCCTCGGTGGAGGAGTTGGTGTTCATCTTGGCCGATTGCAGCCCTCAACTGGTTGTGTGCCATGTCAGCAACGAAGAGGTGGTCCGAATCGCCGCGAGGGGCATCGTTCCCCATCTCTTGGTGGTGGGGCGTGGTGGGTATGACAGTTATGAAGACTGGCTCTCAAGGGCTCACCATCCCCTCGCACTCCCTGAGGTGCTGGAGACCGATATTTTCTCGATCCCTTACAGCTCTGGCGCAACCGGCAAGCCCAAAGGCATCATGCTCTCGCACCGCTCCAGAATTCTCTCCGCCTACGTCGCCGCCGCAGAATACCGCGCCTTTGGGCCCGATACCCGCATGCTGGTGAGCACCCCCATCTTTCATGGCGCTGGGTTTCTCAACCTGCTCGCACCCCTGTGGTTTGGCGGTGAAGCCATCATCTTGCCCAAATTCAACATCCACCGCCTGCTGGGTTTGATTGAAGAGCACCACATCAACAAAGCCCACATGGTGCCGGCACACTTCTCCGCCTACTTCAACTTGTCCCCCAAGGAGCGTCAAGCGTTCAACGTCTCCTCACTCCAGTGCTTGGTCTCGGGTACGGCGCCCTTGTCCCAGGAGATGAAAAAACGAATCGTGGACGCCTTTGGTGAGCGAGTTCTCAACGAGCGCTATGGCTCGACCGAAGCCTCATTGGTGACCAATTTGCGCCCGGAGGACCAGTTGCGAAAATCCGCTTGTGTGGGCAACCCCTTTGCAACGGTGGAGATAGAAATCCGAGACACCTCTGGCGAACTCGTCAAGCCGGGTGAAGTGGGTGAATTGTGGAGTCGCTCACCGTTGATGTTTTCAGGATACTGGAACCGACCAGAGCTGCAAGCGCAAACCATCAAAAACGGCTGGGTGACCGCCGGTGACATGGCCAGGCGAGACGACGAAGGTTATCTGTACTTGGTAGACCGAAAAAACGACATGATCATCTCCGGTGGCGAGAACGTTTACCCGCGAGAAATTGAGGAGGTACTGCTCCAACACCCCCAAATTGAAGAAGTCGCTGTGATTGGTTTGCCACATGCGTATTGGGGCGAGGCCGTGACGGCCGTCATCCATTTGAAGCCAGGCGCTACCCCTGCCATTGACACGCTCAAAAGTGGCTTGGCTGCATTGGCCCGCTGGAAGCATCCCAAATACTGGTATTTCACGTCTCGATTGCCCAGAAACAGCATGGGCAAAATTCTTCGGCGTGACCTCCAGGCCTTGGTCCAAGCCCTGGAACGCCATGAGTGAGTTCAACCTCACGGACCACTGAACTGAACTGCACGTCAAGCCATGGATGCAGCGGCTTCACGCTGTCGCGCAGGCAAGAAGCTGACCAGAGCCATGTACCTCCATGTGCCTGCATGTCCACCAGTGCCCCAGTGCTCCTGAGTGCTCCTGAGTGCACCTATAAGGGAATAAAAATCGGTACGTTTTGCCCAGACGCACTGACCAAAAAATCCACCTTCACCCGCATACCAATCGCCACCGCCGGCCAATCCGACGTTTGCAAATGGGTGAGCAACTCAACACCTTCATCCAAACGCACATAGGCCATTAAAAAGGGCTGCTCGACTCCTCGCACCATGCGGGTGAATGAATAGACCTCACCCAGGCCTTTGGAGACTCGCCACTCGGTTTGGTCGCTGCCGCAGTGGGGACAATAGGACCTGGGGTAATGGTGTGGGGCGTCACAAGACAAACAGTGTTTAAGTGCCAGTTTTCGCGCTTGGGCCTGGGTCCAAAAGAACTGGTTTTCCGGGTTTTGCAAAGGGTCTTGAAATACCCAAACTGGCGTGCTCGCACTCATGTCAACTCCTTTTCATGATCAAGGTGGCTGCCCCATGGCGCGAGCCCAAAAATCCACCGATGCCATTGGCCAATGCAAACTCCAAGTTGGGCACTTGAACGGCGGGGTGAGCCGTGCCTCTGAGTTGCCGC
>CAIMTJ010000103.1 GCA_903844385.1 uncultured Burkholderiales bacterium | reverse complement strand
TGGTGCTGGAAGTGGTGCTGGATTTGGCGTTGAGGGGGGGCGTTTTGGGGGAGGTGGGGGAGATTTTGGGGGTGTTCTTCGCGACGCTCTTGTGGACGGATTTGGGTGCGTTTTTTGGGGGTCGCTGAGCGTTGGGGGATGATTCGGCGGTGGAAGTGGGCGCAGATGCCTCGCTCAAAGGAGTGGCCCTGTTCTCAACGGCTGGGGCCAAGGCCGGGGTGTCGCTGGACAAGGAGCCGCTGGAGGCCTCTTGAGCCCAGGCGCCAGGGCTGATCACCAGCCAGGCAAGGGCCAGTTGGGCCAAGATGGCCAACGGCGTCAAGGCGGTCAATGAAACGCGCGGGACAGGCAAGCGTTGAGGGGCTCCCAGCACGGACTCAAGGACTGGGTTGGAGGCGTTCTCTTTGTTCATTGAAGTTGTGTATCTGTCAGACTATCCTCGATAATAACGCCTGAAGCTCAAAACTCCCATCTTCACGTTGAAGTTGCACAATCTGGGTCTCCAGCGGGAGGCAAGATCATGGAGATGGTGGCTGTTAGCGTACGACGTGAATCCGAGTATTGCCCCGTGGAGCCTGAACAACATGACCCAAGCCTCAAAAAAAGCCCTGCGCGACCAACTCTTACAAGAGCGCATGCAGCTGCCCGACCGACTCGAGCGCGCCGAGAGACTGCAGCGCGTCATGCGCATTTGGCTCTTAGGACGAGATGACGCGGTGATTGGTGCTTACTGGCCGATCAAGGGCGAATTTGACCCGCTGCCCGCTTTGCACCGCTGGAAAGAAGACGGCGAGCTGCTCGATCAGCCGCTCAGGCGTCGCATTGGACTACCGGTGGTGGACCCCGAGAGCAAGACTTTGAGTTTTCATGTGTGGTACCCAGGCTGCCCCATGCAAGAAGATGCCTACAACATCCCCAAGCCCAAGGACACCGAAACCATCGTGCCCACGTTGCTGTTTGTCCCGTGTGTGGGCTACGCCGCAGGCGGCTATCGTCTCGGTTATGGCGGGGGGTTTTATGACCGCACCTTGGCGTCCTTGGAGCCCAGGCCCTTTACCGTGGGTGTGGGGTTTGCGCAAGGGTTCATTGAGGACTTTGAGCCCGAAGCGCACGACATGGCCTTGGACGCTTTGCTCAATGAGCACGGCGTGGTGTGGCCCATTGCCCCCCCAACACCCAGGCCTTTGTAAGGCCTAGGCGAAATGCTCCCATCAGGGCGCAGTGCCCATCAAGGCCTGAGCATCTTTGGCATAACGAGTCAGCCTGACCCTGGCGCGCTCGCGTTGTTGGGGCGTGGTGAGCGCATGAAAACGACTCGATGCTTGGCAATTCATGTTCCAGCGCAAGGTGTTGTAGGCCCGCAAGCTTGGGTCAACAGGATCCAGAAGTTTCTCAAGCCACTCGCGCACCACGGCTTGTGACGTCTGAGAGGGCCCTGCTGCTGGGGCAAAAGAGGTCGACGCAGCTCCAGCATTTCGGTTGGCGCTTTGTTCACCCAAGCGTGGGTCCTCGCTGGCCACGGTGAGCGAGAAGCCTTTGTCGGGTGTTTTTGACATCCCTCTCAAGATCTCTATGGTGCGCAGAGTCTCGTCTTGGCGGGCGTGTCTCAAGGCCAGACTTTTTTTCGCGTCATAGCCCGAGTCCTGGGCCAAGTGGCGCAACGCGTCTTTTTGCGTGGCGCTCAAGGTGCCGTAGAGGTCCTGAGCTTGCTCGATGCCCTTGTCGGTTTGCTGGTCTAGCCTTTCTTTGTCGCTCACTTGCAACCACTCCTTGGCCCAGTCTTTGTTTTTTCGCTCAAACGCCTTGTGCAGGTACTGGACTTGGGCGCGGCTGAGGCTGGCCAAGAAAACGGCCAAAGGCGCGCTCCACTGCTCCAGCCAGGCCTTGTGGGTGTCAGCGAGGGTTTGCACAAAGGCACAACCCACTTCGGGCGCGATGTCACCACGGGCGAGGTCGGTCAATTGGTTGATGGAGCTCAAGTACAGGGGCAGCTGCTGAGTGCGGTGCCAAGCGAGGATGTCTTGCAATTGCGCTTTGACCCAGTCGCGCTGATCTTGGCGAAAATCAAGGTAGTCGTCCAGCCACCAGTACACCAATTGGGGGGAGTTGTTGTAGAGCGACTGCACCACGCTGCATCCCGATAAAATCAAGGCCATGAGTGCAACACTTCCCACCCGAGCAAGGCGTCTTGGCCACTCCCATCGATTAAAGCGCCTGGCAATTTTTGCCACGATGGCTGCCCCGACTCCGAGCTCCAGCGGCTTTGGTGTGCCAGGGATGGGGCGGCGAGTTGGGGGAGGAGTGAGTTGTTGATCGCTCCAAGCGCCTCCAACTGGGTCGATAATGGCGTGATTCATCAAAGGATAAAAAAATGAGTGGGATGGATGTCGTCATCATGGCCGCGGGCAAGGGGACTCGGATGCAGAGTCGCACGCCCAAGGTGTTGCACACCTTGGGGGGGCTGCCCCTCATTGAGCATGTTATCAAAGTCTCGCTCGCCTTGGGCGCGCGGCGCCAAGTGGTGGTGGTGGGCCACGGCTCAGCGCAGGTCAAAGCGGCCTTGGCGCACCATGAGGCCTTGGCGTTCGCACTCCAAGAGCCCCAGCTCGGCACCGGACATGCCTTGCAAACGGCTGCCCAGCAACTGCCGGCCCTCACGCCCGCAGGCTGCACGCTGGTGCTCTCCGGGGATGTGCCCCTCATTGGTCTAAACACCTTGCAAGCGTTGGTGCTCGCGTCTGGCCAGCAGCACTTGACGCTCTTGACCTTGAAGACCCCCCAGCCGCAAGGTTATGGGCGGATTGTGCGCAGCCCTGCTGAGGGCCACCGTGTTTTGGGTATTGTGGAAGAAAAAGACGCGAGCCCCCAAGAGCGCTTGATCGACGAGGTGTATGTGGGTGTGATGGTCATTCCCAATGTGCACCTGCACCGTTGGCTAGCCGCCTTGAACAACCACAACGCGCAGCAAGAATACTATTTGACCGATTTGGTCGCCATGGCTGTGGGCGAAGGCTTGGCGGTTCACACCCATGCCTGCCTGAACGCAAGCGAGGTGGCCGGTGTCAATGATCCTGAGCAACTCGCTTGTTTAGAGCGCGCGTTTCAGCTCAAAGTCGCCCAGCAATTGATGAGAGAAGGCGTGCGACTGGCCGATCCCGCGCGCATCGATGTGCGCGGTGAGTTGCTGGTGTCCCAAGATGTCGAGATCGATGTGGGTTGTGTCTTTGAGGGTCGGGTGCTGCTGGGCGAAGGGGTCAAGATCGGGGCGCATTGTGTGCTCTCCAACGCCCAGTTGAGTGCCGGTGTCCAGGTCAAGCCCTTCACCCACATCCAAGGCGAGAGTGCTTCGGCCTTGGTCCAGGTGGGTGAGTCGTGCGAGTTGGGGCCCTATGCACGGCTCAGGCCTGGGACGGTGCTCGAGCGCGATGTGCACATCGGCAACTTTGTAGAGATCAAGAATTCAAGCCTGGGGGTTGGCTCCAAGGCCAATCATTTGGCTTATGTGGGGGACGCGCAAGTGGGCGCGAGGGTCAACTACGGTGCGGGCAGTATCACGGCCAACTATGATGGGGCCAACAAGCACAAAACCGTCATCGAGGACGATGTGCATGTGGGCTCCAATTCGGTCTTGGTGGCACCGGTGCGCCTGGGACAAGGCGGCACGGTGGGTGCGGGCTCGGTCATCAGTCGCGACACGCCAGCGGGCGCTTTGAGCGTCACGCGCGCCAAGACGGTGAGTGTGCCCCATTGGAGTCGACCCCAGAAAAAGGTCAACAAGCCTTGAAGTGGGGCGTGGCAAGTGGTGGTGAGAGGTGGCAAGCGTTGGCCCAAGGTCTCAGGCGCTCGATCGCCGTGTACCCTGACCGCTGGCTCTACCCTGTGAGCCGTCCCGCATCGGAAGCGTTGGCTCAGCAACAAAGAAGAACCGTTCTAGGAGTGTAGGCATGTGTGGAATTGTGGCTGGGGTTTCAAACAAGAATGTCGTCTCGGTGTTGGTCGAAGGCCTACAGCGCTTGGAGTACCGCGGCTACGATTCGTGTGGCGTGGCGGTTTACAGCGCCCATGCGCAAATGGGTCAGCTCGCGGGCTTGCAGCGCGCGCGCAGTACCCAACGCGTGGCCGAGTTGAAAGCGCAAGTCTCGGGGGACGTAGAGGCGCAGCGTTTGGAGGGGAGTTTGGGCATTGCCCACACCCGGTGGGCCACCCACGGCGCGCCCTTGGTGCACAATGCCCACCCCCATTTCAGTGCGCAATTTGCGCCGGGCTCTAGCGCAGGATCGGCCTCGGTCTCGTCGGGCCCCTCGGTTCAAATCGGCTTGGTGCACAACGGCATCATTGAAAACTACGAAGAAATCAAAGCGCGCTTGATTTTGTTGGGCTATGTCTTCATGAGCCAAACCGACACCGAAGTGGTGGCGCATCTGATTCACTCGCACTATGCGGGCGATTTGATGCAAGCCCTGCAAGCCTCGCTCAGTGAGCTGCAAGGGGCCTACGCTTTGGCGGTCATTTGTGACCAAGAGCCCGGTCGCTTGGTGGGCGCCAGGCAGGGCTCGCCCTTGGTGCTGGGTTTGGGTGGTGAGGCCCACGCGAAGACTGGATTTGCCGGTCATTTCTTGGCCAGCGACGCCATGGCGTTGGCTGGCGTCACACCAGGCTTTGTGTTTTTGAGCGAAGGCGACCGGGTCGATTTGAGTGTCACGCAGTACACCATCGTGAACACCCAGGGCGAGCGCGTTGAGCGAGAAGTGCGGGCGATGGAGGCCTACACCCAAGGCGCCCAGCTCGGGCCCTACCAGCATTACATGCAAAAAGAAATTTTTGAGCAGCCCCAAGCCATTGCCGACACCTTGGAGGGCGTTCAAGGCATGGTGCCCGACCTCTTTGATGCGCACCGTGGCGGGGAGCACCCCGCAAGCGCAGCTAGCGGGGTTTTTGCCGCGATTGATCGCGTGCTGATTTTGGCGTGTGGCACCAGTTACTACAGCGGTCTCACCGCCAAGTATTGGCTCGAGAGCCTGGCGCAATTGCCCACCAGTGTCGAAGTCGCGAGCGAGTACCGCTACCGCGACTCGGTCCCGCACCCCAACACCTTGGTGGTGTGCATCTCTCAGTCGGGCGAGACGGCCGACACGTTGGCCGCGCTCAAACACGCGCAAAGTCTGGGGATGAAACACACGTTGACCATTTGCAATGTGGCCTCTTCAGCGATGGTGCGCGAGTGCGCCTTGGCCTATGTGACCCGAGCCGGTGTGGAGGTGGGGGTGGCCTCGACCAAAGCCTTTACCACGCAACTGGCTGCTCTATTTTTACTCACACTGGTGCTGGCCAAGGTGAAGTCGCGTTTGAGCGCGAAGGAGGAGGCGAGGCACCTGCAGGCCATGAGGCATTTGCCCGCTGCCTTGCAAGCGGTGCTCGCGCTCGAGCCCTTGGTGATGTCATGGGCGGAGGATTTTGCGGCCAAGGAGAATGCGCTCTTTTTGGGTCGCGGACTGCATTACCCCATTGCTTTGGAAGGGGCACTGAAACTCAAAGAGATCACCTACATCCACGCCGAGGCCTATCCGGCGGGGGAATTGAAACACGGCCCCTTGGCGCTCGTGACCCAAGACATGCCCATCGTGACGGTGGCGCCCAACGATGTGCTGCTGGAAAAACTCAAAAGCAATATGCAAGAGGTCCGCGCCAGAGGGGGAGTGCTTTACGTGTTGGCCGACCAAGGCACGCACATCCAATCCGAAGAGGGTCTGCACGTGATTCGCATGCCCGAGCATTATGGGGAGTTGTCACCCCTCTTGCATGTGGTGCCCTTGCAGCTGCTGGCTTACCACACGGCACTCAAAAGAGGCACGGATGTGGACAAACCCCGTAATCTTGCGAAGTCAGTCACCGTAGAGTAGCTATGCAAGTGAGTCATTTTGACAAAGCTACAGAAGTCAAAATTACTCTAAAAATGACTTCAAAAGCACTCTCATGACTTATTCAATAGATCAAGAGTGGCTTTTTGAGAAGGTTTGCTTTCTTAGAGAGGTAGAAAAACCGTAGGGGTTGCCCGTTGTGCGGGAACAGTTCCCCAATCCGGCTGTTGGGATGGGTCGGTAACCTGGTCAAGACATCGGTCATGTATTTCAAGGGGTCCAAGCCGTCCATGTTTGCACTGTTGATCAAACGCATGACGGCGGCGGAACTTGTGCCCCGATTGCTCAGAACCTAGATAATCCCCCCTACAACTTTAAAATCGTGCGATGTGTACCAATTTCACGCCAACAACCGACACCGCATGGGTCAAGCGTGCCTTTGCCCAAGACTTGCCTATGGCTCCCAACCCTGAGGTTTATCCTGGGCAAATGGCGCCCATCGCCTACGTGGATCATCAAGGCCAGTTACAGATCGAATTGGCACAATTTGGTTTGCTCCCGTCATGGGTGGACGAGAGCCGTGCCAAAACCTTTCATCGCCACACCTACAACGCGCGCATCGAGAGTGTTCAAACCAAGCCGAGTTATCGCCAGGCTTGGGGGCGCAGTCAATTGGCGGTCTTGCTGGTCGATGATTTTTTTGAGCCCTGCTATGAAAGTGGCTCAGCGGTGCGTCACCGCATCAAAACCAGCTCGGGCGAGCCCTTTGGTGTGGCGTGTTTGTGGGATCGCTGGACGCGCTCGCATGAGCATCGTGACCTTGAAGTGCCTACAAAGAACAATCTCTTGTCCTTCAGCATGATCACGTTGAACGCCGATGAGCACCCGGTGATGTCCAGAATGCACCCGCCAGAGGATGAAAAAAGAATGCCCTGGGTTTTACTGGCCGGGCAGTTTCAGTCATGGTTGAGAGCCCAATCCAATGAAGTCGAAAAGCTCGTGAGCTCGGCTCACTTGATCAGTCTAGAAGACCAAGCCCACCCTCGATCTGCCTTCAAGCGCGCTCAGTCGGCAAAGGTGAGCAAAGACAAGATTGACAACCTTGAGCAAATGGACAACCCCGCTCAGTCTTCGAGTCAAATGAGCTTATTTTGAGTCGCCCGTCGAGTCGCCCGTCGAGTCGACTGAGCGTCTGGGCGCGAGGGGCTTTGAGGGGCGCCTAGCCTGTCTGCCAAGCGCCGCACAGGCCCGACTTCGATAGCGCTCTCAGACCGCGGGGGATCGTTGTTGCTCGCTGTAGGCTCACCTTGAGTTTGAACAGGGTTTCAATTCATCGATGGCGATGGCGATGGGGTTTGGAGGCGGCTTCTTTCACCCTGGATTGTTCAAGTCGAGCATCAAAATCAAAACCATCGGGCTCGGTGAACGCCATATAGTGTCGTTCTTGTGCGAAGCTGGGGCAAGACTTGACTCGATGCTTGATCGGGCAAAAGTACAGCTCAGTTGCTGCAATTATCGCCGACACAAAAGCCACAATGCCCACACCATAGGCGCAATAGGTGCAGTGAGATTTGGAAATCCAGTCGAGGTATTTCAGCTCTTGGCGATCAAAGATGATGAAGTCTTTGCGCGAGAGCGGGGGGATGCCGTAAATGGGAAAACAAGTCCATTGGTAAAACGACACAAAGGCGTCGAGGATCAGCAAGGGGATGATCATGCTGTAGATGATGGGGCCGGTGATCAAATTGATCGGTCTTGAGCGCTTGATCAATGCAATCAGCCCCAACTGGTGGTTGGTTTGGGTCATGGTCCCACAATCTTAAGGCCCTGGTGTGGACGCGCCCTCAGCGAATGCTCTAAAGCTTGACCCAGATCAATGGGGGAAGATGGCCCGCTTGCTCGAAGGCTGTCTCAGGCATGGGGGGGCGCCAATCACGGCGCAGGCAGGGATCAAAGCTTGCGGCTCGGAGTTGATGGCTCGATGTCGT
>CAIMTJ010000102.1 GCA_903844385.1 uncultured Burkholderiales bacterium | reverse complement strand
GGAGAGCGCGAGGGTGCAGGGCGCTTGGGGGTCGTTGAGTGGGTCGATGAATAGGGCGACGAATGGGGCGAAGAATGGGGTGTCGCTGCGTGCGCGTCGCACCACCCTGGGTCTCGCGCTCCAAGGCTGGGTGCCCATGGAGGAGGCCTTGCTCATTGAGGCGGCGGACTTGAGTGGGGATGTGGCCTTGGGGCTAGAGAGTGCAGCAAGACACTTGGGGGAGCGTTGCGAGTTGCAGTCAACAGTTGCACGCGCCTTGCTCAAGCCCGTGGGCTATGGCGTTGCACTTTTGGGGTTGATGGTCTATTTGTCGCTCGAGATCATGCCGCAATTTGAACGCTACAAGGCCCGCGCTCTTTGGCCTCGTGATCTCCAGCTCTTGGCCTATGGGGCCGACCATGTGCTCGCCGGGGTGCTGGCGGTCACACTCTTGGGCTTGGTGATGGGCTTGGGTCTGGGCGTCATCTTGCCGCGTTGGTGCGGGGGTGTCAGAGATCGATTCGATCGGTGGGTGTTTCCCTTTGATCTGTATGCAAGCCTGAGTGCTGCGCAGTTGCTCAGCGCCATGGCCGGCTTTGTCAGTGCGGGCTTGCCGTTTGCACTGGCTGTTGAGCAAATCTCTCGCTCAGCAACGCCTTATTTGAGCCACCAGTGTGAGCGCTTGCTCCTAAGCCTCAAGCTCGGACAGCGCCCAGAGAAAGCCTTGGCGAGTTGGGCCTTGATCGCACCGCAGTGGCGCTGGATGCTGGTGGCGCACGGGATGAATGCCAACACGGCCGTGTCGATTCGGCGCATGGCCGAGCACATGCAAGCGCGCGTCAAAACCCGCATTGAGTTCATCGTTGGCCAGGTGCTGGCCAATGCGATGCTCCTGGGTGTGGGGGTGGTGGTGTTTTGGGTGTACTCGTCGATGATGGGATTGGTACAAGGCAGTGCATGAATGCATCATTGCATGATTCACTGCATGATTCACTACATGATTCATTGCATGATTCATTCATGACATGAGACTGATTGAAAGACACTTGAACTTCGTGTTTTTTGACGCACGCGACCCGGCAACTTGCTCTTTTAATGGAGGTCTATCAACACCAGGAGGCCAGGGTCATGCAAGGTCAACAACACCCCCCGAGCAAGCGCTGCTCACACACCCAACCCAGCCATCCCTGCCCACCGAGTCGATTCACCCCAAGTTCACGCCCTCCAGGTGTGGCGATCCCGCGGGAGGGCGGTTTTTCATTGATAGAGCTCATCATTGTCTTGGCCATCATTGCCGCGAGTGTGGCCTTGATTTTGGACCGGCAAAACAAAGCCCAAGAGAGCAACCGCAGCAATGACACGGTGCAAGCGGTGAGTTACATGGTCTCCAAGATCAAGACCTTTTATGCGTCGAGTGGCAGCTACAGTGGCTTGAGTGCAGCGGTCATCAACGGCATGTCACTGCTCAACCAACCCCTCAAATGGGATGGTGCGAGCATCTTGGACGCGTGGAACAACCCACTGGGGGTGAGTGGCAACGCGAATGCGGCGACACCTAGTTTTGCCTTGTCGATCGGCGGGAGTGTTAACCCGCTCAGCAAAGAAACCTGCTCGGCCCTGGCCACGGCCTTGGCCGCAGGTGCCGATGTGGTCAACGTCGGGGGCAGCAGCGAGGTGCAGTTGAACGCGGGTGTCGTGAGCGGGGGCAGTGTCTATAAGAGCGCAGCGGGTGTTTTGACGGTGGCCAATGTGGCGAGTGGCTGCTCGGCCGCCAACCCCCAAATTGCCTTGCAGTTTCACTAAGCGCTGGCCCCCAATGCCAAGCCTACGGCTACAAACTGCACACTCAAGCGCACCCAAGCGTCACGACGAATTGGGGCTTCCACAACAGCACGGCTGGCGGATGTTGCCAAGTGTTTTACAGTCTGTTTTAAAGTGTATTTTGCATGGGGTCTTGATGGGTCACGCTCACGTGTCTTGGGCCTTGTCGATTGTGGTAACACCTGGCTCGAGTGCGAGTTATTTGTATTTCCCGCCCCTGCAGTCTTCCTCTTCCAACAACAACGGCACGGGTTCTGGAGGCGGTGCTTCACTCCCGATGGCCGGTGTGGGTGGGGTGTCCCTCACCAAGTCAGGCGCCTTCACGGCCTACACCTTGACGCACGCGCCCAGTGCTTCGAGTTGTGGGGTGTCTTGCACGCTCGCCCAGTTCAACACGGGGGCGGGGTTTGTGACGCTCACGAGTTCGCGCCCGAGTACCTTCACCGACAGCTTGGATGTGCCGCTGAGCAACTGCACGGCGGTTCTCAACTGCACGACTTGGGTCAATGCCAATGCCAATTTGAGTTTGCGTGTCTACCCCAACTGCTTTGAAGGGGACTACAAAATCCTTTATGCCACCACTTGTACGGTGGCCACAACGCCGCTGGGTATCAATTCCTTTTATGCCATCAATTTGTCCGCTGTGGGTGTGTATGCGGGCACACTCAACGGCAGTGTGCTCGTCTACAACCTCATGCCCACTTTGGCGGCGTGGGAGAGTGTGAGCGACTTCTACAGCAACAAGTTCGGGGTGGCCACCAGCACCACAAGTGGCGCTCAAAACAAACTCGCCATCCAAGCCACCTACACCCCCACCTCCATCGAAGACACCTGCACGGCGCTTGGGCCCCAGTGGGTTGTGCCCAGCAGCAATGAGTTGCAGCTCTTTGTCGCCAACTTGCCGCTTAAATATTACTGGACCTCCAACGATGTCAATCAAAGCACCGCCACGGCGATATCATCAAGCGGACAAAATTCAGTGCTCCTCAAATGGACTCCTTTGGGGATGACTTGCGTGCGCTATTACCCCTTGGGATAAGTACGATGCAAGCCAATTTGACGCGAGAGCGATGGGGTAAAAAGGTGAGGGTGATTGCCTGCCCGTTGGTGCCCCGCATGGAAAGGCCAGCGCGATGCCCATGATGCTTTGGTGGGTGTTGGCCTTGTGGTCCCTCTCGATGCTCACCGAGCCCATCGCCCAAGATGCGGCCAATCGACCCAGCGCGGTAGCACTTGCCAGTGCCGAGGTCGATCAATGGAAAACGTTTCTCTACATCGCCCAGGCCTTCATGCAAAGCTCACCCCCACCACTGCCTGGCACCTTCCATTGGGAGGCCTTGCGTGACAAGGTGATCTTGCCCGCAGCGCTCTTGGCCCGTCCCTATCCGGCGACATGGAGTGTGGTGGTGGATGCGAGTGGGAGATGGTTGACGTGCACCCCCATGTCTGAGGCCGCCATCGGCATGTTGGCGCAATGGACCACGCCCGCCGGTGTGGCGATGAATGCAGTACAGACCAGCACCGCCCAGCGCTTTTCGGTGCTGGGCAGTGACCCGAGCCTCTACCAGATCTGCCCATGAGGCCAGGGCTTACCGGTGTTCGAGCGTCTGCGGGTTGGCTACTTGGTCAGAGCGCATGCGCACTGAAGCGCCCGCTGCAGCTCAAGTCACACAGGGGTTGGGGTTTGCTCGAGGCCATCCTGGGCTTGGGCCTGCTGGCCTTGGTGTTCGCTGGCGCCTTGGGCCTGCAGCAGCGGCTGGCCGATCGACGCCTGGGTGAGGCCCAAGCCGACGCTGTGGCGAGCTTTACCCAGTTGGCCGCCCAGTACTTCGTGGCCCACCGCTTGGAGATCGACGCCATCATGGCCGGCAGCAGTGCCGACACAGGGCACAACTGCCAGATCAATGTGACGCCCGCCTCAGGAGTCGGATTGGCCGCTGTCGACCCCCAAAAGCACACCTGTGCCATCGATTCCACGCACTTGCTCGCCCGCGGCCTTTGGCCCAGCGGTGTGCCCGTGGACAACGGTGTGGCGCGTTGGGTCGCGGTGTTTCGGCAAGTGCGGGTGCGCGGTGAGGCCACCGGTGCCGATGAGGTCTTGGTGCTGAGTGCGGCGCTGCAAAACGGCCAAATCAAAACCCAAGGCGAGGTGACCTATGCGGGCAGCGAGCAGTCATTCTTGGAGCAAATGCAAACGAGCATGGCAATTCTTGGCGGCGCTGCCGGGTTTGTGCCGCCAGGCCATGATGTGGGTGGGTGTCACTACAACGCCTCGGTGCGTGAAGCGTGCGGCAACACCTGGTCGGTCTCGTTGTCAGGCTTCATTGATTTTTGAAGCCCTTTGCATGTGCAGCGCTATTGTCAACGGCCTCACTCGCTTCATGGCCTTCACTTTCTTTCATCGAACGCACCTCGTGTTTTTGGGTGCTCACTGGGTGGGTGCTGTTTGGGTGCTGTTTGGGTATTGGGTGTGTCACGCTCGCTTCACTTTGATGTCTTTAGCGTGTCAAATTGATGACTCGTTGACGTTAAAAGATCAGTGCTGATGAGAGGGCCGAGTCATGAGTTGGTCACATTGAATTTTTAGAATTCACCAACTCATGAAGGACTGATATGAAACCACAATTTGTCAAACACGCCCGAACCCTCGCCATCAGCACGATGCTCTCGAGCCTGACCTGCGTGACCAGCGTGAGCTTTGCGCAAGACAGCGCTGTGAAAGAGTCAGAAGGCGCTCAACTTCAAGCCGTGACGATCATTGGCACACGGGCGAGCCCCCGTACTGCCCTGGACTCGATGACGCCAGTCGACATCATTTCGCGCAAATCCATCGAACAAACCGCCGTCTCCACGCTCACCGATGCCTTGGCCGACTTGGTCCCCTCGTTCAACGTTCAAACGCTGCCAGCACTCGATGCCACTATTTTTGTGCGCCCTGCGCGATTGCGCAATCTCTCCCCTGACGAGACCTTGGTCTTGATCAACGGCAAAAGAATGCATCGCTCGGCGATGATGATGAATCCAAGCTACGGCAGTGCATTCCAAGCGCCTGACTTGGACCAAATCGCCACGAGCTCACTCAAATCCATTGAGGTCTTGAGAGACGGCGCTTCTGCCCAATACGGCTCCGATGCCATTGCTGGCGTGATCAATCTCAATTTGGACGACAGCTTGGAGTGGAGGGGTTTTGCCCAAACGGGCAAGTACTTCGCCGGTGACGGCGTGGGCACCCGCGTGGGACTGCACGGCGGATGGGGCGACCGGGAAGCATTTTTTGCCATGACCACCGAGTACACCCGAGATGGCGGGACATCGCGCTCGGTGCAGTCTTCTAACGCCGCGGCCAGCCAAGCAGCCTATCCCACCTTGCAGTTTCCCAACCCCGATGTGAGCTGGGGAAATCCGTCGCGCGAAGCCTTGCGCTTTGCCTTCAACTCGGCGCTTGAGATGTCTGAAAAAACCCTCTACAGTTTTGGCACCTATGGCCAAGGCAACGGCACGGGTGATTTCAACTACCGAGGACCTGCTGGCAGCTACGCCAGTTTGTTTGCCAACAACAGTGCCTTTCCCGGTTGGAATTTAAAGCAAGTCTATCCCACCGGTTTTACGCCGCATTTCAAGAGTTCAGACAACGACATGTCGTTTTACGTGGGCCTCAAGAGCAACACCGATCCTCAGCAGCTCAAGTGGGACTTGAGCTACGGTGTGGGTCAAAACAACATCGCCTACGCGATGTCCAATTCGATCAACGCCTCTCTTGGGCCACTGAGCCCCACGTCGTTTGACGATGGTGGTGTGCATCAAACCGAGCATTTCGTCAATTTTGATATCTCCAAACCCATCTCGCTCACGTCTTATGAGGAGCCGGCCGTCTGGGCCGCTGGGGTGGAGTTGAAAAATGAAATCTTCTCCATCAGTGCTGGCGACCCAGCGTCCTATGCCTTTGGCCCCGGCGCACCCAGCTTGTCATGCTGCTCCAGTGGCTTTCCGGGCTACTCTCCGCTCTTGACTGGCGTGCATCAACAAGGCTCCAAAGCCGCTTATGCCGACTTGTTCTTGCCCCTGTCCAAACGCCTGAGTCTAGACGCAGCTTTGCGCTACGAAAACTATGACTCCTTTGGGGACTCTCTCACCCACAAGTTGTCCTCCAGGTACGACATGAAGCCCTTTGCCATCCGCGGCTCTTTGTCCAGTGGCTTTAGAGCACCCACCACGGCGCAAATTTACAGTGAAGGCTTGTCGCAGTATTTGCCCAGTGCCACCTCTGCCATCGCCACCGTGGGCCGTTTCAGCCCCGTGGGTCCTGTTGCACAACTCTTGGATCAGCGCGCGGGTGTGGCCATCACCTCATTGAAACCGGAGACTTCCAATAACTTGTCCTTGGGCACCACTTGGGAGTTGGATCACGGCTATTCGGGCAGCTTGGACTTTTTCAAGATCGACGTCAATAACCGTTTGAACGCGAGCTCAACCTACACCTTGACACCGTCAGAGACGGCCGCTTTGAACGCCACCAAAATCCCGAATTTGCAAAATGTGAGCCAAGCGAACTTTTTGCAAAACAACTTCAACACCACCACCCAGGGTGTTGAGTTGGTGCTGCAAGACAGCTCAAGCGTGGCCGGTGGCAAGTTGAATTCAAGCTTGGCCCTGAGTGTGATCAACACCAAGGTCAATAGCGGCTCCATCACCGCCAACCCCTACGCCAAGCAAGTTTATGAAAACAGTCTACCCAAGAATCGCGCCACACTGAGCTCGACCTACACGACGGGTTCGTGGGACATCATGGGGCGGGTGCGCTACTACGGATCGTGGACCGACTGGTCTGACGCCTTCCCCAGCACGGCCACCCCCAGTGCGGCCTATCCCACCTACAACCCCCAGGTGTTTTCAGCCATCACGTTTGCGGATATTTCCGTGGGTTACGCCTTGGATAAAAATACCAAGATCACCGTGGGCGCTGACAATATCTTCAACACCTATCCGGATGCGTCCAAATCGCAAACCTTCAGGGGCTTGATCTACTCACGCAACTCGCCTTACAGCACCAATGGCGGCTTTTACTACGCCAGAGTCAGCGCGAAGTTCTGACGAAAAAGAAAGGGCCCGTTCAACAACGGGCCCTTTGATTTTGGCTTTGACTTTGACTTTGCCCCGGCCTTGGCTTTAGTTTTAGCCTAGAGGCTTGAGCTTCAGGGTTAAAGACCTCCTCGCTCCTTGGTGACTGCCCAAGGGATTTAGGCGGACTGCGCGCCTGCAAGCAAGGGGTCGACCACGTAGGTGGCTGCCGTTGCAATGGGGCTATCGGGGTTGTTCACGTCGCCAAGCGCCATCACCCGAGCGGTGAGCAATTGCTGCGTCACCGAAAAACTCATGTAGCCGCGTTGATCGCTGCGCGCGTACTTCAAGTGTGGGCTCCAGGGTTTGAGTTTTTGCAGCAGCGCATTGTCAACCCCCGCGCTTGAGATGGATGTCCCGCAAAACTCGGTGGCCAGGGTGCGTGAGGATGGATCGTCGAAATTGCTTTTCAGGTCCGACACAAAATGCGCATGCACGTCGCCTCCCAGTGTCACCACGCCGTTGACCTTGCGCTGGGCAATCGAGTCGAGGAGCCTGGCTCGTGCATGAGGGTAGCCGTCCCAGCCATCGGTCCAGTAGCTCCCGAGCTCAGGAGCTGCGGTGCTGCCCCAACTCAAGGGTGACATCAAGGTCTGCTGGGCCAACAAGTTCCACGGCCTTTGCAAGTCCCAGCCCCGAGCGAGCCACTGCTCTTGCTGCATGCCCAGTATCGTTCGCGAGGCGTCTTGAAGCGCCAAACATTCTGAGCGTTTGACCACATTGCTGCCGCCCTTGCCAGGTTTGGGGCAGACTTGGGGGTCGCGGTACTGGCGATCGTCAAGGAAGTGGATTTTCGCCAGTCGCCCCCAATCGGTTCGGCGAAAGAGGGTCATCTCGACCTTGCCATTGATCAATTGGGGTCGCATGGACATGGGCAAGGGCATGTTTTCCCAATAGGCTTGGTAAGCCTCGTTCCTTTGTCTTTGAAAATCGATTTGCAAATCCGCGCCTTGCAAACCGGCATAGTCGTCGTCGACTTCGTGGTCATCCCAAATGCTCATCCAAGGCGCGATGGCATGGGCCGCTTGCAGTGCGGGGTCACTTTTGTACTGGGCGTAGCGGGCTCGGTATTGCTCGAGTCGGGTCACACGGGGGCCTTCGTGCATTCTCACTCGACCTTCGATGGGACCGTATTCATAAATATAGTCTCCTAAAAAAAGCACCAAATCGGGCTCTTCTTTGACGATGTGTTTCCAAGCGGCGTAGTGCCCTTGGTCCCAGCGCTGACAACTGGCGATGACAAAATTCAAAGGCTCCAGGGCATCCACGCTTGGAGTCGTGCGGGTGCGCCCCGTGCTGCTGTGCTCTGCCATGGCATTGAAGCGGTACCAGTAGGGCGTGGAGGGCTCCAGGCCCACCAAGTCCACATGCACACTGTGGCCCCAAGCCGCTTGAGCCATGCTCGAGCCGTGGCGCACGATTGACTTGAATTGCGAGTCTCGTGAGACCTCCCATCGCACCGGCATGTTGGCCAACAAGGGAGCTTTGCTCAGGTCTTGGGTGAGTCGCGTCCAAATCGTGAAGCCTTGTGGGTGAGGCTCGCCGCTGGCCACCCCCAAACCAAACAAGGACTCGGTGGGCGTGTTGGCCAGCAGCGCGGGGGCATGCAGCCCCATGAGCGCCAAGGACACGCCGCCCCCCAGGGCTTTGAGCAGATGGCGTTTGCTGGGGCATGAGTCTGGTGTTGGCATGGTGCGTGAGAGAGTGATCTCTTTTGTGGTGTATCTGAGCGATGCTAGGGTGTTGAAATGTCATGACCATGACAGGGGAACTTGAAGCCTAGCATGGGTCAGCTGGCGTTCAGACGCTGCTCAGTCCTCGCTCGTTCCTCGCTCAGTCCTTGCTCAATTGCTGTGGAGTCGTCGTTGAGTTGTCGTTGAGTTGGTTCATCAAACAGCCAAGCAGTCTGGGCTCATGGGGATGAGCCCAGACTGCACGCGT
>CAIMTJ010000101.1 GCA_903844385.1 uncultured Burkholderiales bacterium | reverse complement strand
TCATCCGCGTCGTAGCGCGACATATTTGGCCTTGACTTCGTTGAGCAAATCCGTGGTCGTTTTCTGCCCATCTACATAGGCCTGCAACGAGGGCTTGAGACTTTCGCTCGGACTGAGTTTTTCAATTCGCAGAGTAGCCAGCATATTGGCAACGTTCTTCTGGCGTGCAGACTGGGTTAGAGCTGGATTTGGCATGGCAAGACCCGTGTAATTTTGAGTCTATTTTAGCTTGTTAGGGCTTATTTGTCACTGGTTTTGAACCAGCTAAGAAGCTGAGTTCTGTGGGTTCTTTGCCACGACAGGTGCAGCTCGAATGGGTCCTACAGATCTAAAAAATTGGGCTGCGAAAAATTATGGTGGAGTACTTATCAAATCACCATGGTGATTTTTACTCGGTACCCGTCCAAGTCATCGGGTTATCAAATGTCGGTTGTCCATTTCCGTATCTGAAACAAAACTGTAGTCATTCAATTAAAGAAAGACGCAGCGATGAAAAAATTTGACCCGACGCAACTCAGCCATTTCACTGGAACTGAGAAGTACTACCGAATCAGTCGCAGGCACCTGCTGACAGATGGCACCAAGTACTTGGCAGAAGAGGCCGAGTGTTTTTGGATGATGGATGCGATTGCTAGTCACTTAAGTGAGATTGGCACTGAGGACTGGTTTGTTCAAGTGCGTATGACAGTCATTTGCAACAGGGCAACGATGATCTACGAGGACGGCAATGGTAGTGAGCACGCCCGTCAAGAGATCCCTTACACGGACTTTCCAATGCACGCCATATCTTTATATGCCTGTTGGGACGGTGCGCACTGGGTGATCATGTTGCCTAGCGAGTATTGAGTAATACTTTTTGGGGGCATGGCCAGAAGTTGATTGGATATCTGCTCGAGGCCCAAAGCGGACCTTGGCTGCAAACGCCAAAATGAATGCAAAAAGGAAAGCAGTCAGTGGAAATCACCAAAATTTACGGACTTTGTGCGATCGATTTGGAGTGGCTCTGAGAGAGCAAGTCAACTCTTCAAAGTCATCTCAACTCGAAGCACTTTTCTGCAAATGCTAATCCGATTAAATACTTACGTGGTTTCTCGCCAGATGCAGCAAGCGTTTACTGAAGCTAGCTGAAAGCGGGTCGAGCATACGTCCCTGAGCCCTAAGCAACACAAGCGTGCGTGCAATGGAGGGACGAACAAGTGGTCTGGCTTCCAATTTGTTCCATCGAATCAATGGAAGTACCGCAGTTGTCAGCACAGCCACTCCAAAATTTTCTCGTACCAAACCAATCATGGTCCATGGAAGTGAAACTTCGTGCGCATAACTCAGTGATATTCCCTTTTCGGCCAAGGTGTCGTCAAGGCGTCGGCGTACAGGATTGCCTTTGACCGGACCGATGATCGGTTCCGAGACCAGTTGATGCCATCCCACTTGTTTGTAATTTGTTAGATGATGCTTAGGCGGTAGCACCAAAATGTATTCATCGGTATAGAACGGGGTAGCTACTAGCTCATTGCGCATTGCGGTCTGACTGATGACACCCAGATCTGCAACGCCTGTGCGAACTAGCTCATGGACCTCTTGCTCGGCAACGTCGTGAAGCTCCACCCGAACTTGAGGGTGTTCGGTTTGGAAATCACGAAGGAGCGGTGGAAGCAAAAGCGCGCACTGAACAGTAGGTGCTGCCACGGAAAGACGTCCTCTGCCAAATTTCCGGAAATCAGCTGCACCAGTTTCAATTCGCGACCATTCTTGAACCATACGGTGCGCTGAATCTAAAAGCGCTTGACCTGCTTCGCTTAACTTGCACCCACGGGTGTGCCGCTCGAACAAACGAACTCCTAATAAGGCTTCCAGCCGTTGAATACTGGCGCTCAGCGAGGACTGTGACAGATTCAGGCGCTCAGCTGCTCGAGTGAAGTGCCCAGTTTCCGCCACCGCAATGAATGCGTGCAATTGATCTATTGATGCAGCCATCGTTTTATTGAATTGATTTATCGAATTAAACGCCTTTATCGATTGCTCAGTCAAGTATAGGATTGAACAAATCCAACTATCGGAGGTACCCATGTCACATACATTCATACTCAAGCGCGCGACATTCAAAGTGATTGCGACACTGTTGATAGGCTTTGCAAATTTGCTGGCTCAAGCTCAAGAGACCAAGGTTCGGTTCACCTTGGACTGGCGATTTGATGGACCTAGTGCAATCATGATGCTGCCCATAGCCAGAGGCTACTTTAAGCAGGAAAAACTGGACGTGGCAATGGATGCCGGTTCAGGTTCTGCGTCCGCTGTTCAGCGTATTGCTGCCGGTACACACGATATTGGCTTTGCGGATACCAGCGCACTTGTTGAGTTCCTCGGCAACAACCCAACTGCACCCCGTATTCAAATGGTTTACATGTTCATGGAGCGCTCACCGGCAGCGGCTTTTGCATTGAAGAGTTCTGGAATCACCAAACCTTCGGATTTGCAGGGCAAGCGTATCGGCGCCCCGGTCTTTGATGCTGGTCGCAAGCTATGGCCAATTTTTGCTAAAGCCAATCAGATGGACCCGATGAAGGTCAACTGGACCAACGTGGACGCTGCTTTGAGAGAGACCCTGTTAGTGCGCGGTGAACTTGATGCAATCACAGGTTTTTATTACACCAGTCTATTAAATTTAGAGGCCCGTGGAGTTAAGGAAAGCGATCTGGTAGTGATGCGATATGCCGATCATGGCGTGGACTTATATGGCAACTCTGTGATTGTTTCTGCCAAGTTTGCCGCAGAAAATCCCCAGGCCGTACGCAGTTTTCTCAAGGCACTTAACCGTGGCATAAAGGAAACCATTGCTGACCCAGCTGCAGGCATACGTTATTTAAAAGAGCGGGAAGGAACAATCGATTCCGGACTCGAAGAGCGGCGACTGCGCTTTTTTCTGGACAACTTTGTTGCAACGTCTAAGGCCAAAGCCTTGGGCCTAGGCTCGCTAGAGTCTGACCGTTTAAAGAGTAACGTTGTAAAGATGATTGACGCCTTCGGGCTAAAGCAGGCTGTCGATCCAGCCCTGCTTTTTAATGAATCTTTCCTACCTCCACAGGCTGAGCGCAAATTTTGAGTTCGTCGATGGCTAAGTATGTATTTAACGCCTGGTATGCAGTTGCGACCAGCGAAGACGTTCGTGCAGAACTACTTTCCCGAACTCTTCTAGAGGAGTCCATTGTGCTGTTTCGCACTGAGGATGGCATCGTTCGAGCCTTGATAGATCGATGTACACATCGGTTCGCACCGCTCTCTCAAGGGCGCCTCTGCGCTGATCGGGTGGTCTGCCCATACCATGGAATGGAATACGATTGGTCAGGAAAATGTGTACGAATTCCCGGGCAAGACCGTATCCCTGCCCAAGCCCGCGTCAAATCCTTTCCAGTTTTAGAACGTTATGGTCTGATATTTGTTTGGATGGGTGATCCTGACCTAGCAGATCCTGCGCTTCTCGTCGACATATCTCAGTACAGCAGTCCACAGTGGGGTATATCGCGTTGTTACTCAAAGTTTGGCTGCAACTGGAGACTCATAACCGACAACCTTATAGATCCTGCGCACACTACCTTTGTGCACCAACGAACAATTGGTAACGATGCTGGTGCTGATATCCCTTTGAATTCAGAACTCATTGGTGAAGGTACAGTTTCTTGCGGGCGCTGGATCAACAATTCCGCTCCTGTTCCTATTGTTAAGCGCTTTGCAAATCCTGCAGGCAATGTTGACAGATGGCAGTTCTATTACGTTCGTGCGCCTGCAACCTGTTGGGTAGATTTTGGTTGCTTGCCGACTGGAACGGAGCATACTGCTGAGGAACAAGCGCACGCGCCCTATCGGGTAATCTCATATGCGTTTCTGACCCCCATTAATGAGTCCGCTACGCATTATTTTTCATTTCAACTGCGCAACGTAGCGGCTAAGGATGTCGTTGTCACCCAGGAGTTCGAGCGTCTTTACCTGGCCACCTTTGAAGAAGACCGAGTACTGCTAGAGCAGATTCAGCGGGCCGAAGATGCGAATCCCAATCTAAAACCGATGTACATCGCCTCAGATTCCGGGGTTGCTAGGCTGCGTCGCCTGGTAGATAAACAACTTCAGGAGCAGTAGCAACGTTTTTTATTTGCTACAACTGCTTGGCGTTGATGAGGTCGAAAGCACTGACTTTCCTTCTGAATCTTGAGGGGTCAAGCGATCTCAAGGCCGAATCACACACCTAATAAAGAGGCAATATGAATTTTTCAATAGGCTGTAACGGCCGTGGTGTTCAGCATACAAAGCCAGTGTCGGTGGACGAACAATTCAGGATGGTCAAGGAAGCCCGCGTTTTCGACCATTTTGACAGGATGCCGCAACCGGGTCAGGAGCGGGAGTATCTCCAGGCTGCTGAGCGCCACGGAATTCCGATTCGAACTGGCTTGTGGTCTTATACG
Organism: uncultured Burkholderiales bacterium; assembly: GCA_903844385.1. Classification (GTDB taxonomy): domain Bacteria; phylum Pseudomonadota; class Gammaproteobacteria; order Burkholderiales; family Burkholderiaceae_C; genus Limnohabitans. The sequence continues at coordinate 3,451 of CAIMTJ010000101.1, read as the reverse complement.
GCCGGACGTGATGAGGCGCAACTGGAAAAAAACTTACTTATCTGCAAGGCCGCAGGGGGTGAATTTCACAACATCATGCTCTATACAAGGCACGCCGATGGGCATGTTGTGACCGACGCGAACGTTGTGAACTTCTATTTGAAAGCATATGAGCTTGGCCAAAAAATCGGAATAGACATTGGTTTAGAAGTCCACATTTACATGTGGTCTGAGGACTTGCGCCGAATAACTCCCATTGCACGGCAAATTCGCTCGCATGGCATTCCGTTCAATTTCATATTGGACCACTCTCATGTGCTGCTCAAGGTCGACAACCCCGAGGAACAAGACGTCTGTGGTATCCGAGAGGATGTCGAAAACGGTCATCTGATCATTGACCCATATGAAGAAGGTAACGTAGTCGATGAATGGATATCGATGAATATGACGCCGTGGTTACAGATACGACCCGTTTCACCCAAAGGACCTAAAAATCCTTGGCAACTGAAAGAAGGAGGGACCTACGGGAGGGCTTGCCAATATCCTTTTTTTCGACCGCCAAAAGAACAATGGCATCTTCAATGGCATGCCTACCGTGTTGAGCCTTGCAAGGAGATCGTCCGTAGGATGCTCCGTCATCACTTGCAGACACCTGATAGTCCGCTTCGCTTTATAACAACAGACATGATCGACATGCCAGACTATGGTGGAGGTGTTAAATACTCACTGTTTGAACAAAACGTTGCGATTGCTCAGTGGTTTCGCGATACATGGAGTGCTATGGTGAGCGAACAATCAGTTGTCAAACGCTTGGATGGGCGCAATTGATAGTGCATGAAGAATTCCAATTTTTCTGGAACGTCTGTTCAAGATGGCCACCTACCGTAATCGTCAAAATAAAAGGAAAAGGTAGATAACGGTCATTCGAGTTCATGCAGGAAATTGGCGCACTCTTATTTCTAATGGGGAGAGCCTGTCAATAACAAGCTGTGGTCATGAATGTAATGTTTATTTTTGCCTTCGCAGGAAATTCAATTCAATGGAGATACCTTTATGAAATCTCGTGCGGCCGTCGCTTTCGAAGCAGGCAAACCTTTGCAAATCGTCGAGATCGATGTCGCGCCTCCTCGCAAGGGCGAGGTGTTGGTCAAGATCACGCACACCGGCATTTGCCATACCGACGCCTTCACTCTCTCGGGCGAAGACCCTGAGGGGCTCTTTCCGGTCGTGTTGGGACATGAAGGCGCAGGCATTGTGATCGAGGTGGGCGAAGGGGTCACCAGCCTCCAGCCCGGCGACCACGTGATTCCGCTCTACACCGCCGAATGCGGAGAATGTCTTTTTTGCAAGTCGGGCAAGACCAACCTGTGCGTGGCCGTCCGTGCCACGCAGGGCAAAGGCGTCATGCCCGACGGCACCTCGCGCTTTTCTTATCAAGGCCAACCCCTTTACCACTACATGGGCTGCTCAACCTTTAGCGAATACACAGTCGTGGCCGAGGTCTCGCTGGCTAAAATCCGTCCCGACGCTAATCCTGAGCAAGTATGCCTGCTAGGCTGCGGCGTAACCACCGGGCTAGGCGCTGTCAAAAATACGGCTAAAGTGCAAGAAGGTGACACAGTGGCTGTGTTCGGTTTGGGTGGCATTGGTCTTGCCGTGGTGCAGGGTGCCAAGCTGGCCAAGGCCGGTCGCATCATTGCCATTGACACCAACCCAAGTAAATTTAATCTGGCGCGCACCTTTGGTGCGACTGACTGCGTCAACCCCAAAGACCACGACAAACCCATTCAGCAAGTCATCGTCGAGATGACAGGCTGGGGCGTGGACCATAGCTTTGAATGCATTGGTAACACCCAAGTTATGCGTGCTGCGCTTGAATGCGCCCATCGCGGCTGGGGCCAGTCGGTCATCATCGGCGTGGCCGGCGCTGGCCAAGAAATCTCCACCCGCCCCTTCCAGTTGGTCACTGGTCGACGATGGATGGGCACCGCTTTTGGCGGCGTCAAAGGCAGAAGTGAACTGCCCGGCATGGTCGACGACGCAATGGGTGGACGAATTGATCTGGCCTCTTTTGTGACCCACACCATGGGGCTAAGCGGTATCAACCACGCCTTCGATTTGATGCATAACGGCGAATCCATCCGCTCGGTGGTGCACTTTGAAGATACATATGAAACGCATTGAAAAACACGCTAGCTTTGGCGGTCAGCAAGAAGTTTGGGTGCACGAATCCAGCACTCTTGGCTGCGAGATGCGGTTTGGCGTGTACCTGCCTGAGGCCTCCTTACGCGGCATCCCATGTCCCGTGCTTTACTGGCTGTCAGGTCTGACCTGCACAGAGCAAAACTTCATCACCAAAGCAGGCGCGCAATCGCATGCGGCGCGGCATAGTTTCATTGTGGTGTCGCCAGACACCAGTCCTCGCGGTGAAAACGTGGCCAACGATGCAGCCTACGACTTGGGCCAAGGCGCAGGCTTTTTCGTCAACGCCACACAAGCCCCTTGGGCACAGCATTACCGCATGCAGGACTATGTAGCCCAAGAACTGCCCACCTTGATCGAGCAGCACTTTACTGCGAGCGACGCACGCGGAATCTTTGGCCACTCTATGGGCGGGCATGGCGCGCTGGTCACAGCGTTGCGCCATCCCGGGCGTTACCTTAGTGTGTCTGCCTTTTCACCCGTCGTTGCTCCTTCGCAAGTGCCCTGGGGCCAGAAGGCCTTGGGTGCATATCTAGGAGCGGACCCACAGGCTTGGCGAGCATGGGATGCCGTGGAGTTGCTATCTATTGCGCGCCAAGAGAAGCTGCATTTCTTGGTTGACCAGGGCGATGCTGACGAGTTTCTGTCGCAACTGCAACCTGAACTTCTGCAGGCCGCCTGCAAAGAAGCTGGTCACCCACTGACGCTGCGAATGCAACCGCATCATGACCACAGCTACTATTTCATCGCTACATTCCTTGGCGAACACTTCGATCACCATGCGATGTATGTCTCGTAATTGAAAAAAGAAGGGCCTTTTTTGCAAGCCCCAACTAGAGATTGAAGCCGAAGCTGGCAGATGGCAGGTGGCCCAAGCCAAGGAGTTTGAGTTAATTACCCAGCGCATTAAGTAGCTAGGAGTTCGCAACACTTTTAGGGACACTGTCCGCCAGTGAAATTTTTGACCCAATAATAGGGATCAAAACAAACAAGTTATGAAGTGTTTCTGGGTGACTGCTTGAGAGACACTGCCAATCTAGATGGCTCAGTTGGAATGTCGGCTTTGTCGCGACAAAGCCGACTAATAAAAGGCTGAGGATAGGTTGCGCAATGCCTCAAGAAATCTTTATCATCAGGTTGCCTTAAATAAAGTGGGTCCAGCCTGAATGCTATGGAATCCGTACTGAGCCCATAGCAACCAACGCGCGTCCTGCGCGTTCATGGCCCGAACTTCGGTCTTGATCACTTGGCTGCGGCCTTTGACTTGTGC
>CAIMTJ010000100.1 GCA_903844385.1 uncultured Burkholderiales bacterium | reverse complement strand
TGCGACTTGAGTTGCGCTCGCTTGAAAAGTGCCCTTGTAAAAAGCCTCGGCCACCGCTCTTGCCCCTTGGTGCTCGAGCTCCACTTGGGCATTCAAGGACTGCATGACTTCATTGGATAGTTTGCCCTCCAATGCGCGCAGGGCCTGCACAATTTGGGGGTGGTCTTTGAGCGCCTGTGTCCGCAAGAGCAGCAAAGCTTGGTAGGACGTGAACACCTGTTGATTGTCTTCGAGCAGCACCATGCCCCCATCGATCAAGCGAGAATCGGTGGTGTAAGCATCAATCACATCGATCTTGTGACGGGCAACGGCTTGATAGACCAAGCCGTGCTCCATGCCAACGGGTTTGAAAGCGCCCAAATGGTAGGCGCTCGACACACTGGGCCAGCCATCTTTGCGGGCCAAAAACTCATGCGACAAACCCAAACGAAGTTCAGTGTGCCCTTGAAGATCGGCGATGGACTTGATGTGGGTTTGATCCGACAAAGCCCGAGGCATGGCCAGGGCGTAGGCATTGTTGAAACCTAAAAATACGCCGGCTTGCAAACCCCAGGGGCGAAGACGCTCATTGACCTCGTCCAGGCTGGCCTTGTCTTGGAGGCCCAGTATTTCTTGGGTCAAGGTTCCCCAGTACTCGGGATACACATCAATGTCGCCGGTTTTTAAGGCATTGAACACGATGCCCGTGGACCCCATGCCTTGTTTGGCCAAGGTTTGAATGTGAGCTTGGTCGGCAACGGTCTTGGCGATCAACTCCGAGAGAATGTAAGACTCCGTGAAGCTCTTGCTGCCCACGGTGAAGTCCTTGGCCGTCGACCCAAAAGCCATCAACACCCCAATGCACATCACCCAAAGCCTAAGCAGCGAGGGGTTGATCTTTTTGATCTTGAGGAGCGTCATCACGTGATCATTTTTAGGCAAGGGTTCGCCATCATTATAGAACTGGCCCTGCCCGCACGATCCGCTCCATGCCAAGTCCTCAAAACCCTCTAGGCGCTGGAGAGCAACGCCGTCGAATGACTCAGGGGTAAGCATCCTAACGATTGCGGGAAATTCATACCTATAATTCTTGGACCCTGGGGGCTCATCAAGAGCGGCGGATCTTGAGACGACCGATGATGGCGTGTTTTCCTTCGTTGAGCCAACAAGAGCCGCGCGAATGATGGTTGCTCACTGTCGAAGCGCAATTTGATCCCCCATGGACCACCCGCAACCTTCTCAAACCCATCGCCATGAAAAAAACACTCCACATTTCAATTTTATTGACCTTCTTTTTGAATGGCGCTGAGTCGGGAACGCTCAATGAGGAGTTGCTCAGAAAATACGCGCTTCAAAGCTTTCCCGAGTACTTGGAACTCTTGAGCATCCCCAATGTGGCCACGGTGCCTGGTCAGCACATCATCGACAACGCCAATTGGCTCAAAGCTGCGTTTGAAAAACGTGGCTTCAAGATTGTCATGGCGGAGAACAAAAATCACCCCCTGGTTCTGGGCGAATTGACCCCCACGAGTGCAAGCCAAAAAACCATCCTTTACTACATCCATTTCGATGGTCAGCCGGTCATCAATTCCCAGTGGTCGCAGCCCAATCCCTTCAAGCCTGTGCTCAAGAAAAAGTCATCCACTGGCCAATGGGAAGTGGTGGACATGGGGGAGATGATGAAACTCGATTTCGACCCCGAATTGAGGCTCTTTGGACGATCCACATCTGACGACAAAGGACCCATTGGCATGTTCTTGGCCTCTTTGGATTTGATCAAAGCCCAGGGTTTAAAAATGGGCAACAATGTCAAGATCATCTTGGACAGTGAAGAAGAAAACAACTCTCCTGGCATTGCCGCCGTGGTGGAGCAGCACAAAGATTTCCTCAAATCCGACGCCGTGGTCATCTTGGATGCTGCAGCCCACCCCAGCGGCAAGCCCAACTTGGTGTTTGGCAACCGCGGCGTGGTGACCCTCACCTTGATCGCTTACGGACCCAAGTCCCCGCTGCACAGCGGTCACTACGGCAACTATGTCCCCAATCCCGCCATGAATTTGGTGCAATTGTTGGCCTCCATGAAGGACGCCAAGGGCAAGGTCACCATCCCCGGCTATGACGCCAGCACCCAATTGAGCCGCGATGATCTCAACGTGTTGCACGCCACCGGCGACGATGAAGCGGCCATCAAAAAACGGGTGGGTATAGCTTCATCCGACCAAGTCGCTGCCACCTATGGCGAGTCCTTGCAGTACCCTTCCCTCAATATCCGGGGCTTGTCAGCGGCCAGTGTGGGCTCAGAATCGGCCAACATCATCCCCAAAGACGCCACGGCTGAGATTGACATCCGAACCACCCAAGAAGCCGGTGGCACGTATTTGATTGGGCTACTCAAAAAACACATTGAACAACAAGGCTATCATCTCCAAGACCACGCACCCACCGATGATGAACGCGCTCAGTACGCCAAAATTATTCAAATCAAAACCGGCACTCCCAGTGAAGCGGCGCGTCAGCCCTTGAACTCTGCCATTCGGCTCTGGGGCGAAGGGGCGCTCAGCGACGCCTTTGTGGGCTTGCCCAACAGTCCCAAGCCCGTACTCATCAGGGCCATGGGGGCCACTGTGCCGACCTATGAGATCGTGAGCCCTTTGAGAGTCCCCTTCGTCTTGGTGCCCAGCGTCAACGCAGACAACAACCAACACGCTTATGATGAAAACTTAAGGTTGGGGAACTATATTTTCGGCATGCGACAAATCTCCGCTTTGTTGACCGCGCCCTACCCCCAGTAACAAGGCCGATGGAACAATAAGCAATGCTTGGAGCCTTGGACAATCCAACAATCCGCCCCTGGCCTCGTGTTCAACCCCCCTCTCTGATCGTGTTCTCTCACTGGCGAGCCACCACCCGGTCGGCTGGATCCAAAGGCAATCCGAGGTCGAACAAGCGGATGTTGTTGAATCCGTGCTCAATCACCCGATCCACCACCTCTTGAACACTGGCGCCTGAGTGCGGGGTCATCACCACATTGTCAAGCGCAAAAAATGGATGATCCACGGGTGGGGGCTCTTGGACAAAGACGTCGATACCTGCACCAAAGAGACGTTGGGTTTGAAGAGCGTGCACCAAATCGGCATCCCTGATCAACTCTCCCCTGGCGGTGTTGATGAGCACCGCGCTGGGTTTCATGAGAGACAGCGTCGAGTGATTGATCATCTCAAAGGTCTCGCTGTTGTAGGGGGCGTGCAAACTCAAGACATCACTTTGAGCAAACAAACTCTGAGCGTCCACGTACCGAGCGCCGTATTGCTGCTCAATGTCAGGCAACGCTCGGTGTCGACTGTAGTAGAGCAGCTGCACGTCAAAGCCCTTCAACTGTTTGGCCACTTGTTTTGCAATATTGCCAAAACCGAACAATCCCACGGTTTTACCGCTCAGTTGCATACACGTGGTTCTGAGCTCGGCATTGACCCATTGCTGGGCTTGCATGGCTTTTTGCGCGTAAGTCAATTTGCGAAGTGTGGCCAGCATCAATAAAAGGGTGTGTTCTGCGACTTGCACATCATTGGCCCCGCTCGTGATGTAGACCTCAATGCCTCGGTCTTGGGCCGCTGCCACATCGATCTTGTCCACACCGATGCCCCATTTTTGGATCATTTTTAAGCGCGGTGCGTGTTCAATCAAATATCGACTCAAGCGAGAACCTGCAATGAAGACGTAATCCGCGTCTTTGAGAAGCTCCAGGTGATGGTCTTGGTCGGCATGAAGGGCAAACACCAGCTCAAAACCTGCAGGCACCCAGCTGAGCATTTGCTCGCGCAACACCGGGGCGGACGGTGTCATGTAGACAATTTTTTTCAAGCGCAACTCTCCAATGCCAATTCGAGCAAACTGGATATCCAAACGATTCTGTTAAACGGGTGCATGGTAAAGCCTTGACTCAAGAACTGGGCTCTCGTGTAAAGAGCCACAGCTTGCAGGATGGGCGGGAGATGATTTATGCTTTGAAACTCGGATCGAGTCGCTCGGCCATGCGCAGCAAGGCCGGCCACTCCATGAGACCATACGGTCTGCGCACTTGCGGCTGGTAGTTCATATAGGTTTCTTTCAAGACAGCCTCAGAGACCTCTTGCAAGGGTGAGTTGCAAGACATGGCGGCAATTTGAGCGCGACACGACAACTCCAAGCGATGCATCCAATTGAAGGCTTCGCCCACAGTCTTGCCCACGCTCAAGAGCCCATGGTTGCGCAAAATCACCGCCTCCGCATCTCCCAAATCCTTGACCAACACCTCTTGCTCGGCCAGGTCCAGCACCACACCCATGTAGTCATGGTAAGCCACCTTCAAAAACCGCATCGACGTCTGAGTCAGGGGCAACAAGCCGCATTGGAGAGCGGACACCGCCATGCCGGCATAGGTGTGGGTGTGAATCACACAAGCCACTTCGGGTCGGGCTTTGTGGACCGCACTGTGCAAAATAAAACCCGGCTTATTAAAGCCGTAGTTGAGTTCACCAAAATCGGGCTTGAACAACACTTCGCCCTCGTGGGTGATCTTTAAAAAACACGACGCCGTCATCTCTTCATACATCATGCCGTACGGGTTGATCAAGAAAGCATCGTCTTCGCCTGGCACGCGCAAGGTGATGTGATTGGCAATCATGTCCGACATCTCGTAATGGGCCACCAGCCGGTAACAAGCAGCAAGATCCACCCGCGCTTGCCACTCCTCGGGGCTCACCGAGTTTTTCAAAGATTTCAGCTCTAGGGTGCCTGCGCTCATGGTCTGGGTCTCACTGAGGTGGGGAATCGTTGAACAACGGGGTCGGCTTCTACAGCACTGAACGCTCACGCGCCTTGGAGCTCACAGGGTCAGTCCGCTTTGATATTGTATTTTTGAACCAGTTTTCTCCACACTTTGGTCTCTTCCTCAGCCTGGTTGGCCATTTCTTGGGGCGTGGAGAATTCGGGATCGGTGCCAGAGGCGAGCAATTTATCGCGCACGGTTTTGTGGGTGAGCGTTTTCACAATCGCTTTGTTGAGTTGATCAATCACGGCAGCTGGCACTTGCTTGGAGACATACATCGCACTCCAGTTGTTGATGTAAATGCCTTTGACACCGATTTCATCGAACGTTTTGACATTGGGCAATAAGGAAAACCGCTTGGTCGATGCAATGGCGATGGCTTTCAAGGTACCGGCTTGAATGAAAGGCAGCACGCCAGGAATATCGCCAAAGAAAGCATCCACTTGTCCACCCATGACGTCGGTGATGGCGGGGGCCGCGCCTTTGTTGGGGATGTGGGTGTAGTGGTCGCCGGTGGCGTCGCGCAACAACTCAATGGCCATGTGCGGCATGCTGCCAATGCCTGAGGAGGTGATGTTGAGCCCATTCTTGTTGGCCATCGCCTCTTTGATGAATTGGGCTGGATCGTTGGCGGGGTTTTTGGGATTGACCACCAACACCTCTTGGTTGTTCACCAGCAAAGAGACAGGTGCAAAGCTCTTCACGTCATAAGCGAGCTTGGGGTAAAGACCTGGGTTGACCGTGATGGCACCGGCGGTGGTGAGCCAGAGTGTTTTGCCGTCATTGGGTGCATTGAGGACAAACTGCGCGGCCACGGCGCCGTTACCACCTGGGCGGTTTTCAATCACGATGCTTTGTCCGAGCTCGACGCCGAGTTGCTCGGCAATTTGACGCGCCAAAGAGTCGGTGGGCCCACCGGGTGGAAACGCCAATACGATGCGCGTGACGTTGGTGGTTTGGGCCACGGCAGCAGGCGGGCACAAAAGCGCCCAACTGGAGAGCAAGACGGAGCCCAAAGCGAGCGTTAATTGATGAATTGAGACCATGATAAATTGACCTTTAAGTGATTTTGAGTTGTTGAACCAAGCTGTCGTTGATCGTCATGCCCAGACCCGGCGAAGAAGAGACATTCAAATAGCCGTCATGGGTGAGGACGAGCTCACCCAAGGGGTTGAGCGGCATGTCGCAAAAGGTGTACTCCAACATGATCTCTTGACGAAGGCTCGCCAAAATATGCGCCGTGGCGATCAAACCTGGCCCCATATAGGGTGTGTGGGGGGCGAGTTGGGCACTGGATGCCAAGATCAAGTCAGCCACTTTCAAAAATTCCGTGATCCCACCGATTTTGGTGACACTCGGTTGTGCATAGCTCACCGCCCCTGAGTCCAAGAGACTCTTGAAATCCAGGTACCCCAATGCGTTTTCACCGGCAGCGGTGGGAATGCGGCCCCTTTGCTGAATGCGAGCCAGACCTGCGTGATCTTCTGGCGGCCACAGTGGCTCCTCGAGCCAATGCAACTGCAGCGCTTGAAGCCGATCACACATGGCCAGTGCTTCGGGCTCATTCCACGGACAATTGGCGTCCACCATCAACAAGACATCGGGACCGATCGCGGCTCGGGTGGCCGCAATGGCGTCCCAGGTGATTTCATGGATTTTGATGGCTTGAAAGCCCTGAGCGACAGCTCTAGCGGCTTGCTTGGCCACCAAGTCAGGATGGTTGTAGCGAATCAAGCTGGCATAGGCTTTGACTTTGTTTCGCTGGGCGCCACCGAGCATGCCGGCCAAGGATTGTTCAAGCCGTTGCCCAGCAATGTCCCACAGTGCAATATCGAGTCCTGAAATGGCATAGGTCACGGGACCCGCACGCCCGAGTGGGTGCAATTTGCGGGTGAGCTCTTCGTGGATCTTGGTGATTTGCGCTTCGTCTTGGCCCAGCACCAACGGAGCCACCAAGCGCTCAAGCGCTTCGATGGTCGAGGGCCAAATGGCAAAACCAAACGACTCGCCCCAACCGACCAGCCCGTCACTGGTCTCCACGCGAATCAGCAAGAGCTCCATCATCCGCTCTTTGCCCGCAAAAATGGGCTTGGGGCCTCCCAAGTCGTAGGGAAGACTCAAAGCATGGGCGCTCACGCAGCGAATGGTCATGGGTTGTTATGCAGCAATGGCTTTGAGCCCAATGATGCGGTGTTGTTCAATGGATCGAGCGATAAAACCTGTGCTGATCATATCTTGCACAAAATGGCGCAAATACTCGTTCGCTGCGCCCAGACCCAGCGGGGTGGCGAGCCCATGGTTGATGACCATGAAGTTGCCCTCGAGCAACTGGCCACCAGGCAAGCGGCCCATGGCGTCGATCAAATTGGGTTTGAGACCGGCCAAGACGTCGACTCTGCCTTGATTAAAAACATCCATGGACTCGGCAAAGTTGGCCGTGCGCAACAAGGTGGCGTGCTCAAGTGCGCTGCTGAGATAGAGCTCATAGCCGGCCTTGGACGGCGCAGCAATCTTGACACCTGGCGCATCCACCTGATCAACACGCTGGAGGGTCGAGTTGGGACGCACGACATAACCCGCTTCAATCTCGGTCATCGCGGGCGAGAATGAAATGGTTTTGGCCCGAGTTTTCTCGATCGCCAAAATGGCCACATCCCAAGCACCACGAACAGCGTCATCCGCCACCTGTCCCGGTTGATCATAGACCACCATCTGCAGTGGCACCCCCAAACGGTGGGCCAGGGCTTGCATCAAGTCCACACTGACACCATGGAGTTGACCCGATGCATCCTTGCCGGTGAATAGGGTATTGCCCAGGTTCATGCCCGCGCGCAATTGACCGCTGGGGGCCAATTCATTTTTTGCCGTCATTGTCAAATTCACTGAAGTCATGCCATACACCCTGGTTAAAACAAACGAAACACCGTGTCCATTGAACCTGGGTTTGAAGTCCCACAGCCCAGAGCTTGAATTCACCCCCGGCAGACTCATGGGACTTGAATTTTATCAGTGCAACTTCACGATGGAGTCGGTTCTGCGATTGATGAGCCGCACCAAGGTATCCAAAAACACCTTGACCCAACCGTGCAGCGCAAATTCATGAAGTTTGTACAGGCTCAAATACATCAACTTGGCAAAATAGCCCTCAATGAAGAGATTGCGTCCTACCAATCCTCCCATCATGCTCCCAACGGTGCTGAAATTTCCGAGAGAAACCAAAGAGCCAAAATCTTTGTATTTAAAGTCACCGAGTGGTCGCCCTTGGATCATATTTTCAATCTGACGCCCCAAGTGGCTCGCTTGCTGATGCGCCGCTTGTGCGCGGGGTGGAACCATTTTCTGAATCCCCTGATCATCCACCATCCATGGACAGGCGGCACAGTCACCCATGGCAAAAATCGCGGGATCGTCAATCGATTGCAGTGACGCGTTGACCCGCACTTGATTGGCGCCATTGGTCGACAAACCGCTCAATCCTTTCAAGAAATCGGGAGCTTTGACCCCAGCTGCCCAGACAATGAGCTCGGCAGGGATGCTCAGGCCGCTAGACAGAGTCACCAAGTTCTTGTCAACCTTCAGAACCTGGGCTGACGTCATCACCTCCACACCCAGTTTCACCAGGAGTTGCTGCGAGACCTTGGATATGCGCTCAGGCAATGCCGGCAAGATTCGAGGTGCGGCTTCGACCAAAATGACCTTCAAATCCTTTTCAGGATCAACGCGGTCAAGCCCAAACGAGACCACCTCTCGCGTGGTGCGGTGCAGCTCAGCCGCAAGCTCTACCCCTGTCGCTCCTGCCCCAATGATGGCGACATGCAACTGCCCAGGCATCAAGGGTGTTTGCTGGGCTTGCGCGCGGATACAGGCATTGATGAGTCGCTGATGAAACCGCTTGGCATCGGACAAGGACTCCAAGCGAATGGCGTGCTCTTGAACGCCCGGCACGCCAAAGTCGTTGGTGAGGCTGCCCACCGCCAAAATCAAGGTATCGTAGGCAATGGATCGCTCTGGAGTCACGAGATCGCCACTCTCATCGTGATACGAAGCCAAATGCACGCGCTTGTTTTGGCGATCAAGGCCTATCATGGAGCCAATGCAATAGCTGAAGTGATGCCAATGGGCTTGCACGATGTAGTTCAGCTCGTGATCGTCGGTGTCCATGCTGCCTGCAGCAATCTCATGCAGCTTGGGCTTCCACACATGGGTGCGCGACTTGTCAATCAACGTCACGTGCACCTTGCCAAATCGGTGAGCTCGGTCCTGATACCGGTCCCCCAGTTGGGTGGCGAGCTCTAAGCCACTCGCGCCACCCCCCACAATCACGATCCGGTGTATTTTCTCCATAAAAGGCCTTCAAGGTTTGAAATTTCAATCACCACATCCAAAGCGTTGCAGTCCAATTTTGACACCCCCAGTGTCAAAAAAGCAACCAGCGCTTCGTTGCCGCCAAAACTCGACCCATGCTCAGTAGGATACCTGAAAGTTGGCCAAGAATCCCAAGTCCAAGCAATGGGTCTCATTGGAGAGCCAAGCGTCTTCTTTACTTGCGATTCTTGAGTCGGCCACCCTCGAGTTTTTAGGCCTGCAGCCGAGAGGGTAAGTTCTGAGTCCACAGGAGAATGTTGTTCATTATGATGCATGAAAAAATGTCCTCTTTGGATTGGCCCAACCTCTCATCCCTTCACCCTCCCCATCACTCAACATCACTCAACATCATGACACTCAAATCTTTGTGTGCTTTTGCACTGATTGCCTTGTTAAGCTCTTGTGGCGGGGGCAACTCCTCTCTCAAAATACCCTTCACCTCGCTGGTGACCTTTGGTGACAGTTTGAGTGATGTGGGAACTTACAAGGTGGGCACCATTGCCACCTTGGGCGGAGGCAAATACACCATCAATTCCCCCACCGCCCAGATTTGGGTGGAGATTTTGGCCTCAGAACTGTCCCTAGCAGTCCCCTGTGCCGCACAAACTGGGCTCAACGGCAGTGCCGCGCAGGGCTTTAATGTGCCGGTCACCAACCACCCGGGCTGCACCAATTACGCACAAGGCGGAGCTCGGGTCACCCATCCGGTCGGACCCGGCAATGCCACGCTCGGTGGCAGCAATGCCATGGTGGGTCAATTGACCGTGCCAGTTGCCACCCAAATATCGAACCACTTGACGCTTGGAGGCGGCTTTAGTGGCAAAGAGTTGGTCACTGTGGCCGCCGGTGCCAATGATGTGTTCACCCAATTTAGCGCTTTGAGTGTCTTGGCCTCGGACAAACCGCCCTTCACCACCTTCAGCAACTACGCTCAACAAGTTGCCATGTGGTCCTCGGCTGACGTCACCAAAGTGCTCACGGCTGGCGCAACAGGCGGTGCCAACGCCGCTGCGGCGGCCGCCGCCCCCATCATGGCCGCCCAAATGAGCTCTGCCGCGAGCTCGCTGGTGAGTTTGATCAAAACTCAAATTTTGGGCAAAGGCGCCAACTATGTGCTGGTCACCAATATCCCCAACATCAGCAAATCGGTGGCAGGTACGAGTTTGAATAACCCCGCTCTGCAACAAATGCTAGACACCATCACACTGGCTTTCAACACGACTTTGCAAGCTGGCTTGGCCACCACGGCTGGCGTGAAGTATGAAGATGTCTACGCGGCCAACACTGACCAATTCCTCAATCCCCAGCTCTATGGACTGTCCAACGTCACCACCCCAGCTTGTAGCCTGAGCGCCCCAGCCAATGTATTGGCAAGCTCATTGGTGTGCAACAGCAGCAATCTGGTCCCCGGCGACGTGTCGACCTATCTCTTGGCGGACTCGGTGCACCCGACCCCATTTGGACACGTGCTCTTGGTGCTGGATGCCACTCGCAATTTGGTCGCAGCGGGCTGGATGTGAGCGTCGCAAAAAACGGCTCAATAGACCCGAGTTGTCCTCAAGGGATCGCCTGCACTTCATCACGTCCTTGTGTGCATCTCTTCCTCGATCGAATACTTGGCGCGATGGCGCCCAAGGATTGAGGGCCACAGACCCGCAACATATGGGGGGACAGGCGCATTCAATGGCGGCGGCTTTGAGCAGTTGATGAAAATAATCCACGCGTCGTTGCAATCATGAAGTTTGTCAGGGACTCTATCAGGGCCTTTGTCAGGGCCTTTGTCATGGCCTAATTCGTGACCTTTCTCACCGCTATACCGAGCAGATCCTGATCAGGATCAATACAACAGC
>CAIMTJ010000099.1 GCA_903844385.1 uncultured Burkholderiales bacterium | reverse complement strand
CGTAATGCTTTTCCAAAGTTGCGTCCTAACAGAGGCGACCCTAATCAACTGAGACTTCCGGGCTTTAATGTAAAACTAGCCACTAAGGAAATGCCATCTGTTGAACTGAGAACCTGAATTCTCAACCACCCTAAACAACTCTAGCAACATCCCCTTGGCACTCCGCGCATATACCCACTAACAGCAAGTCGGCGTCTTTGATGACGCCAGTGAAGTTGATGATGGTTACGCTGTGAATGCAAGCCGAGCACCAGACATTGGCCAACTACAGCTTTCTAATATCTGGGGCAATGCCCGTCCAGAACTTGGCAGCTGATTTAGTGAAGGTGGGTAGCGATTCAAGACTCATTGGACAATAGTAGCGGAAGATTTCTTGGGTTTTGGCGACCATCCGCCCCGAGCATCGACCAAGGAGCCGCAAAATAGCCGACACTTCATGTTAAGGGGCATATCACAAAGTGTCGGTTGACCCGACACTTCATAACACGGGTCTGCTGATGTTTAGCTCTTTCCAATGCGAAAGCCCCCGTCAAATCAGCCCTACAGCGCGTGATCTTTGGGCGTCATGTACTTGGGGTGCTGGAGGCCAAGCAAATTGGATTTAGGGCGGATTTATGGTGACCGGTAAAAATTCGGCGTACGACTGGGTTAGGCCCAAAGCCGCCTTTCATGGAAACGACGGAATCGAAGGAATAATCGGAAAGAAGTCAATCGAAATTACAGATTGCAAAGGTATTATTTCTCCAATACCAGCAAACTCTTTTTACGCTCCAACCCTCCCGCATACCCTGTCAGACTTGCGTTAGCACCAACGACGCGGTGACACGGAACGACAATGCTCCAAGGGTTCATGCCGACGGCAGCGCCAACCGCACGAAATGCTTTGGGTTTGTTTAGCTGCCGTGCAACGGAACCATAACTGACAGTCTCGCCGAACGGTATCTGCTTTAAAACTTGCCACACAGATTTTTGAAATTCAGTACCCCAAGTTACTGAGAGCGGTGTTTTGAATTCAAGCAAGCCCCCATCGAAATACGCTTTCATTTCGATCTCGCACTGGTCTAACCATATTTGTGAATTCACCTGGTGCCCCCGAGTTCGACACCAAGTGACGCAAGTTGTTGATTCATATAGGTCACCCTATTTTTTTACCACTACAACAGGCTCAGTTGCTCGTTTTTGATCGGCTTGTTGACTTTCAATGCGTTGAACACTTGCGCTTGTGCGTCGCTGATGGTGCTGACTCCTTCCATCGGCTCGGCCTGGTTGATACGCACCTTGTGGCGCTGTATCTTTCTCAAATGGGCCAATGCCCTCTCTGGGCTCAAATCACTCTTGGCTTGTTTCAGCCTTTGACGCATCACCCTGTAGACAATCAACGCCATGAAGCAAATTTGCGCGTGCGCCCGGATTCTGTCGGGCAGCCGGTGGTAAACCGGTGCAATCTCTATCTCGGACTTCAAAACCCTGAAGCCTCGCTCAATATCGGCCAGTGCCTTGTAACGCTGCACAATTTCTGCGGGCGTCAAGTCCGCCACGTTGGTCACCAGCATCAGCTTGCCGTCCATCAACTGCGCCTGCGCCAAGGCGGACTCATCTACCGCATACGAGAACAAATCGCTTTTGAGGTCCACCTTGAGGATGTTCGCCAAACGAGCTTCTTTGACCGCGTGGTACAGCCGCGCCTTGGCGCCGCTGTCCGAGAGTTTGCGCCCCTTGGCGCTTTGCCCAGCATCCTGGCCATCGAGCTTGCCCGCCCAGTGGGCCGCCTGCTCTTCCAGTGCTTTGATCTTGTCACGGCGCAGCTGGCTTTGCTCTTGGGCACGCTGCGGGTGGTGCGCCACGATCAGTCGGCGCTCTTTCCAGCGGGTTTCTTCAACGACCTCTTCTTGCGCCCCTGCAGCCTTGGCT
>CAIMTJ010000098.1 GCA_903844385.1 uncultured Burkholderiales bacterium | reverse complement strand
CAACAAAACATGGGGGCCTTGAAATCAGCCCTGCAAAGCGGTGACTTGGGGCAAGCGCAAAGTGCATTCTCTACCCTGAGCGCAAACATGCCCAACTTGGACCCCAATTCACCTTTGGGTCAAATCGGACAAGCGCTTCAAACCGGTGACATCAGCACAGCGTCTAAAATTTCTTCCTCATGGAAAGCCCATGGCAGAGTTGAAGGCGGCCAAGAGCAAGGTCAGGGCAGCTTCGCAGCCAACGCCACCAACGACCCCTCATCTTTTGCGAGCGCCTTGATCAACTCCTTGACGCAAACGGGACTGATCTCCGCCACCCATGCCGTAACGCCTGCGAGTTCCGCCGCATCGAGCGCCGTTGACGCACCTGCAGGAGCGACCAGCCCCGCAACCAGCAGCATCGATCCAGCCCTTGCCCAAAGCCTCAGCACCTTCATGCAAAACCTTTTTGCAACGCTTCAAGCCCAGGCAGGCGCCTCAAGTGCCACGCCAGGCTCACCCGCCTCGGCCTCGGGGACCTCTCAGGCTGCGGCCATCGTGACCTCCACCAGTGCCACCTCCGCCACACAAGTGGCCTCACAAACCAGCAACTCCAGCACGGGCATCTCCACCCCCACCAATGCATCAAGCGCAGCTCAAACGGCGCCTGTTCGACATGGGCACCACGGTGGCGGACACCACCATTATGCGCAAGGGTCTTCCAATAGCCAACTGAGTGCCAACTTGCAAACGCTGATCTCGCAGCTGAGTTCGGCCTCATCAAGTGCAACAGCAAGCCCCACAGCAAACGCGTCGACCCCCAATGATGCACTTGCACAACTGCAGCAAAGTTTCACCAACCTCAGCAACACGGCAGGCAACGCGAGCAGCAACACGCTGAGCGCCTTTTTACAAAATTTATCGCAAAACTTGCAAAGCATGGGCACCAGCGGCAGTTTGCTGAACGTGTCTGCCTAAACGAAAAAAAAAGAGAAGAAAGGCCCCCACATGTCGCATCTTCTCATCATTGATTTACCCGGTGGCAATGACACCGATGTATTGCAGCCAGGAGGGATCTTTAAAGTTGGGGATAAATGGATTTCTAGAGGAGTAACAACTTATAAAGCTCAATATAAAATTGATGTGACTCGAGAGTGTAAGGTGGTTGGCATTGAAGAAATTGAAGTGCCAGCTGGTAAATTTTTGACTTTTAAGGTTGAAATTTATTATCCTAAAACTGGAAGTAAAAATGTATTTTGGTATTCGCCAGGGATAGGTCCATCAATAAGGTTTCTAAGAAATGAAATAATAAAAAACAAGAGATTCAATGAGTTAAGAGAGCTAGTGGATTTTAAACCAGGTGAATAGAACCAATCGAAGACCGAACTGGCTGGTGAGCCTGACACTCAAATTGAACAAGACATCGGTGCTGTAAAGGCGGAATTTAATGAATAGCCAACAAGCTGTCGTTTAAAACGACATTCATCTATTGCCTTCCTCGACTAAATATAAGAAAAGGAGACAGGCATGCGAATGAATGAAATAGCCAGTGCCGAGGATCAACTGGGATTACTGAGATTAATTATTGACAACACTTGGACGGCTATTAAACAACAGGCTGATGCTGAGGCTCGACAAAAGGCAAGTCAACCCAAGCCTGTCAAAGTGAAAACAGTACCCAAAGTAAAACCAGCCCCAATGGCTGCCCCACCCAGGCCTTTGCCCAAGCCGAAACCAATACAGCCCTTATCAGTAAAGACTCAGCCGCAACATGAGTTATTGGCAAAACAATTACATCACCAAATAACAAAGTTGAATAAAAATATTTCCACGCAAGTACCGATTGGGTTTACAGCACCTATTTCAGAGCCTCACGAAAAATTATTGAGAAGTACTTAGCCTTTTGGGGTGGTGATTTTGCTTCGGTACCCCTTGAGCAAAATTGCGATTACGAATCAAAACCACGATTTGATTTTGACTAATTAGTAAAAATATTTTGAATGGCTGTGTGACTGACAAGCATAGCTAAATTGAATGCTTGAGTGAAAATAACTGTGGGAGATTTGTGGGTGATTGATGGCGGTGTCCCACGGCTTTGTCCGCATCATTTTTCGAGGCCTGCTGTACCGGCCATGCTTGTTATCTCTAAGCCGCCGTAGTAGTATTTTTCAATCCTCTGCTCTACCGACTGAGCTACCGGGCCAAGGATATAGATTATAGCCTAAAGTTAGACAGATTTTCAAGAAGAACGATAAAGTATTCAAATCAGTATAAAACTCTGCAGGTAGAAATTTAAATGAGGCGAATTTTGCCACTATTGACCTAAGCATCTCCACAGATAGAGATTGGGTGTCATGGGTAATCCCCCCTTTTGCAGAGGCTTTAAAAGTAGAGACCGTATACAAGCATGACTTTCATATGCTGTTGTTTGAATGATGGTTAACCATACATACAAATAATATTAAATCTCGTAATAATAAATGAAACTTAAGGAGAAAACATGAGCACCGAATTCAACATACTGTCCATTAATAAATATATGACTGCGCTTATATATGTGATGGCAATATTTGGATTCTCGAACGGATTTGCACAAAACGATGAAAGAATTTTCGAATTGCGCACTTACACGGCTCAGGAAGGGCGATTAGCAGATGTTGCCAATCGATTTCAGAATTACACGAACCCTATCTTTGCCAAACACAATATGGTAAGCGTTGGTTATTGGATTCCAACAGATACTCCAAACACTTTTGTATACATCCTTGCTCACACGAGTCGAGAAATTGCAGCGAAAAACTGGAAAGAATTTAGTGCAGATCCAGAGTGGCAGGCCGCCAAGGCTCAATCAGAGCTCAATGGTCCAATTGTTGCCAAGGTGGTGTCAATTTTCATGAAGCCTACAAACTTTTCTCCAATTAAATAAAACGTTTTTTGAAAGAAACGTTGATACGTATTCAATTCAAAAGTTAACGCAAGAATGCTTTTAAGCGAAAGCATCAAAAAGTTTATCTTTTGAGTCTCCCAAAAGCCGAAGCCATTGCGTTGCT
>CAIMTJ010000097.1 GCA_903844385.1 uncultured Burkholderiales bacterium | reverse complement strand
GTGCCATTCAAGCCCGCAGGCCTGAGCCCTTGGGCCTTGACGATTGTGCCCTTGACATCTCGCAGAACAATCAAGGGTAAACTCTTAAATCTTCAATCCACTGCCCCCCCATCCGTGGGCGAGCGATAGGCCCCTTGGGGACCCGGTTGAGTCGCTGTTGGCGGGACTTCTGGGTCGGGCAGTCAGTGCTGGGCCCGGGGCGTGGATGCTGTGGGCCGATCGGCTCACAGTTGAAGAGTCGTCACCCACCCCAATCCAAAGGAAGTCTGACCATGCTAGATCCACAAGCCCATGCGCTCTTGAAGTTGATGATCGACAACGGTGTTGCACCGGTACAGACCCTGGGCGTGAACCAAGCGCGGGAAACTTACAACGCCAGAAAGTCCTTCACCCAGCCCGACGCGCCAGCCGTTGCCCGGGTGTTGGATCACCAAGTTGAGCCCAAAAGTTCCCGCTTGCACGGCTTGGTCGCTCAAGCCAGCATTGCGGTGAGAGAGTATTGGCCCACCCAGCCCAAGGACCAAGTCGATGACCAAGGGCGCTTGGGGGCCTTGATTTACTTGCACGGGGGCGGCTGGACCATCGGCAACATTGAAACCCACGATGTGCTGTGTCGCAGTTTGTGCGAGCAGTCTTCGTGTGTGGTCTTCTCCGTGGACTACGCGATGGGACCAGAATACCCGTTTCCGGCGGCTTACTTTGACGTGCTCGATGTCTTTGCGTGGCTACAAGACCGAATTGCCCAATCAGACCTCCCCATTGATCCCCAGCGTGTGGCCTTGGGAGGCGACAGCGCTGGTGGCAATTTGACCGCTGCAGCTTGTTTGGGGCTCAAAGGGCAGGCGTTGGTGCCTTGCTACCAACTGCTCATTTACCCCGCCACCAATATGCTGTGTGACGCTCCTTCTCACCACAAGTTTGGCAAGGGCTACATGCTCACCAGTGAGGCGATTGCTTGGTTTCGCAGCAATTATGTCCAAGACCCCGCGCTCTACACCGACTGGCGAGCCTCGCCCTTGTTGGCCTCTTCGCATGCCGATTTGCCGCCCGCCTTGGTCCTCATCGCGGGTTATGATCCTTTGAGTGATGAGGGTTTGATGTACGCCGATGCCCTCTCGAGCAGCGGTGTGAAGACCCAGGTGATCAATTTTGAGCGTCAAATTCACGGCTTCATCACCATGGGCCGTTTGCTCGACGAAGCCAATACCGCTGTGAGCGTTTGCGCCCTGGCACTGGCCAAGGCCCTCAAACCCCAAGGGCCATCACGCTGAAATCAACGCGCGCCATGGCCTGGGCGTGTTGGGTGTTGCTGTTCGGGCGTTCATTGCAGATCGATTTGGTGCAGCGCAAAGGCGCCTTTTTTGCGATCGGCAAAAAACCGCGTCAAGGTCTCTTTGACGGTTCTGAAGGCGAGCAAATCCCAGGGAATTTCCGACTCGTGAAAAAGCCGCGCTTCTTGTGTCTCAAAGCCGGGGTCAAAGACGCTGCTGAGCAACTCGGCGCGGTAGTAAAAATGCACCTGACCGACGTTGACGACGCTCGTCACCGTGAAGAGATCCAAGACCTTGAACTGTGCACCCGCTTCCTCTTGGGTTTCGCGCGCAGCGCCTTCTTGCAGTGTTTCACCCAGTTCCATGAAGCCTGAGGGCAGGGTCCACAAACCAAACCGAGGCTCAATGTTGCGCTTACAAAGGAGTACTTGTTCTTGCCATACGGGCAAAGTGCCCACCACATTCAAGGGGTTTTCATAATGAACGCTCGAGCACGTGGTGCAGACCGCGCGCAACTTGGTGTCGCCGTCATCGGGCAGGCGGTAGACGACAGCGGCGCCACAATTTTTGCAGTGCTTGATGGGTTCTTTCAGGGGCATGGGCTTACTCGATCGGGGCTGAATGGTGTTGGGCAGAGGAATTCAAGTGAGCTCCAAGCGGCTTAGACGACGCTCACATCGATGGAGCCCACACCGGCGACAGCACCGTGCAAGTGATCTCCCCGGACCACGGCATTGACCCCTTCAGGGGTGCCCGTGAAAATCAAGTCCCCGGCTTTGAGCTCCCAAGCTTTGGAGAGGTGTTCAATGGTCTCGGCAATGTTCCAGATCAATTTGTTGATGTGACTGCGTTGGCGATCGGTGTTGTTGACGGTGAGATAAATCTCGGCGTCTTCGAGCCCTTGCACCTGGGCCTTGGGGACAATGGGGCCCATCGGTGCGCTCAGGTCAAAGGCTTTGCCGATGTCCCAGGGTCGGCCTTGTTTTTTCATGTCGTTTTGCAAGTCACGGCGGGTCATGTCCAGGCCCACTGCGTAGCCATAGATGTGGTCTTGGGCATCTTTGGCGGCGATGTCGCGCCCGCCTTTGCCTATGGCCACAACGAGTTCAATTTCGTGGTGGAAGTTTTGGGTGATGCTCGGGTAGGGCATTGGTGCAATGTGGCCAGGCGCCACATAAATCAAAGAGTCTGTGGGCTTTAAAAAGAAAAAAGGTGCTTCTCGTCCGGTGTAACCCATCTCCTTGGCGTGCTCTTCGTAGTTTCGGCCCACGCAGTAAAGGCGGTGCACGGGAAAGAGGGCGTCAAGACCCACGACGGGAATGCTGACCAAGGCTGGGGGTTCAAAGGTGTAGTTCATGGGGGTGGGGATCGGGGTGAAAGTGAATAAGCGCAAAGCCTTGGGGTTGTGGCGAGGGTGAGACACGCTCGGACTCATCCAAAGCCAGGGGCTGCGTGGAGGATGTGGTCTGGAGTTTACCAAACCGCTTGAAGCGCTTGAAGCGCTTCGATCGATTGGGCCGGTGCGGCGGTGTTTTTTTCAAATGAAGAGGCCGCACCAAGGCCGGGGGACGTCTTTGGAGGGCGTTGACAGAGGTTGCAAAGGCTCCCCGGTGTGCACTAGACTCTCGGGCATGCACAACCCTTTGTTGAGGTCCTCTTCGACGAAGCCCCAGAGCGGGGCTCTCACGCCAACGCCCTTTGCGCCCGAGTGGGGGTTGGAGCGCTTGGGTGTTCGCACGCATTTGAGCACTCGAACGGGAGGGGTGTCTGAGGGGGCTTACGCCAGTTTGAATTTGGGTCTGCATGTCGGGGATGTTCCCGAACGGGTGGCTCACAATCGCCAGGTGTATGCCCAGCACTTGGGGGCAAGCCCCGTGTTCTTGAACCAAGTGCATGGCTGTCGGGTCTTGGAACTTCTCGCTCAATCGCCAGCCCCAAGCCCAAACTCAGACCGAGATCCAGACCCAGACCCAGACCCTCACTCGACTCCAGCCACCAACCTGTCCACCCAGAACTCCACCTCCATCCCAACGGCAGAATCGGCCGATTCGGCCTGGACGCAAGCGCGAGGGGTGGCCTGCACCATGATGGTGGCCGATTGCATGCCTGTGTTGTTGGCGGACTCTCACGGGCGGGTCGTGGCCGCTGTGCACGTGGGCTGGCGCGGCTTGGTGGGTTTGCGCGCCCAGGCAGGCGCGAGCGCGCTCGAAACGAACGGGGGGGTCATTGCCCAAACGCTCACGCTCCTGCGTCAACGCTTGTCCATGGGCCTCAAGTCGTCTCCTGCTCCAGAGCCCGATCCCGTCATCTATGCGTGGCTCGGGCCGTGCATTGGCCCCACCGCCTTTGAAGTGGGTGAGGAGGTGAGGGATTGGTTTGTTGAGCGCCGTCAAGACAACGCCCGAGCGTTCAAGCCCAGCGCCGTGCATGCGGGCAAGTGGATGGCCCATTTGTCTGCTTTGGTGCAGTGGGAGCTTGAGCACAACGGCGTTGGGCAGCTGTTTGGCAATCTGGCCTCGACGCAAAGCGCGACTACAACCCCCGATCCTTGGTGCACGGTCACCAACGCCGAGGATTTCTTTTCCTATCGCCGCCAAGGCGTTTGTGGTCGCTTTGCTGCCAGCATTTGGCTCGATGACCCCCAATCTTGACCGTTGGCGCGCCAACGCTTGAAGGGGCTCTTGAAGCTTTGATGTTGAGCAATGAATCTGGAGGCCATCCTCTAAAAATTCGTTTCAATTACTGCGATACTCTTTGCTTGTCACCTCGATGAGGCTCTTTGTCGGGGGGGAGAGTGGATTGGGCCATGCGCATGGCTGTGATTTACGTCCGGATTTTGATTTTGGGCTTTAGGGCTCCATGGAGTTGTTTTCAATGAGTGAATCGTCTTCGTCGTCGCAAGCGGGTGCCCTCCCAGACTTCAGTGGGTTGATGGCGCAAGCTTTTGAGAGCACCTTGGCGCAATTCAAGGGTTTTTCCACGCCCGGTGCACCGACAGGTGCAGCCTTTGATGCGGCCAAACTCGAGCGCATACAACAAGACTTCATCGCCCAAGCCACTGAACTGTGGAACCAGAGCTTGCATGCCAATTTGAAGATCAAAGACCGCCGCTTCAGCAGCGAGGCTTGGGCCCATCAACCCGCATCTCAATTTGGCGCGGCTTTGTACATCTTGAGCTCACGCACCTTGGTGAGTTTGACCGACGCCTTGGAGATCGACCCCAAAACGAAGACCCGCATCAAGTTTGCTGTGGAGCAGTTTGTGGCGGCCAGCGCGCCGAGTAATTTTTTGGCCACCAATGTGGAGGCGATCGAATTGGCAGTCAAAACCCAAGGGGTGAGTTTGTCGCACGGACTGGAGAACTTGGTGCACGATTTGCGTCAGGGCCATGTCTCGATGACCGATGAGCGTCTTTTTGAAGTGGGCAAGAATGTGGCCACCACCCCAGGTCAGGTGGTGTTTGAAAACGCATTTTTCCAGCTCATCGACTACGCCCCCTTGACATCGAAGGTGTTTGAAAAACCACTCCTTTTGGTGCCGCCTTGTATCAACAAGTTCTATATCCTGGATTTACAGCCCGAGAACTCGTTCATCCGCTACGCTGTCTCTCAAGGGCATCGAACCTTGGTGGTGAGTTGGAACAATCCCAAAGAATCCATGGCTGGGGCGACTTGGGATGATTACATCGAGCACGGCGTGCTCCAGGCCATTGAAGTGGCCACCTCTTTCTCGCCCCAAGGACAGATCAACAGCTTGGGGTTTTGCGTGGGCGGCACCATGCTCAGTTGCGCCTTGGCGATACTTGCCGCGAGGGGTGACTCGTCAGTGAGCAGTGCCACTTTGCTCACCACCTTGGTTGACTTCAGCAACACAGGAATTTTGGATGTCTTCATCGATGAGCCCATGGTTCAAATGCGAGAGATGCAGTTTGCCAATGGAGGCTTGCTGGGGGGGCGAGACCTGGCCCAAACCTTCAGCTTCCTCAGGCCCAATGAGTTGGTGTGGAACTATGTGGTGGGCAACTACTTGAAGGGCCAAACCCCGCCGGCTTTCGATCTTTTGTATTGGAACAGCGACGCCACCAATTTACCCGGTCCTTTTTACGCCTGGTATTTGAGAAACACCTATTTGGAAAACCGCCTGATCAAGCCCGCCTGCGTGGAGATCTGCGGTGTGCCCATTGACATGGGAGGCATCAACATACCGCTCTACATTTATGGCTCCCAGGAAGACCACATCGTGCCCGTGGATGCGGCCTACGCTTCCACTCAAATTTTCCCAGGCCCCAAAACCTTTGTGATGGGCGCCTCCGGTCATATTGCCGGGGTGATTAACCCACCGCTGGCCAAGAAAAGAAGCCATTGGGTGAGCGACAAGCGCGGTTTTCCTGCAAAATTACAAACTTGGCAAGAGTCAGCCCGGGAAGTCCCCGGCAGTTGGTGGCCCCATTGGGCCGAGTGGCTCGCTAGCCATGCGGGTGCCAGTGTGCCTGCCCCCAAGCGAGCGGGTAACGCCCAGTTTAAGCCCATAGAATCTGCCCCAGGGCGCTATGTGGCGGTGAAAGTGTGAAGATTTCCGTTTGAATAACAATACATCCATCAGGAGAATAAATATGAACGATATTGTGATTGTCTCAGCAGCAAGAACTGCGGTGGGAAAATTTGGTGGCAGTTTGGCCAAAGTCTCCACCAGCGACTTGGGCTCGACGGTGATTCGCGAAGCCCTGGCCCGTGCCAAGGTCGACCCCGCGAGTGTGGGTGAAGTGATCATGGGTCAAGTCTTGGCCGCAGGCGCTGGTCAAAACCCCGCGCGCCAGTCCTTGATGAAGTCTGGCATTGGCCAGGACGTGCCTGCCCTCACCATCAACGCCGTGTGCGGCTCGGGCCTCAAAGCGGTCATGCTCGCGGCCCAATCGGTGGCCTGGGGTGACAGCGAGATTGTGGTGGCCGGTGGCCAAGAGAACATGAGCGCCTCACCGCATTTGCTGATGGGCTCCAGAGACGGCCAACGCATGGGCGACTGGAAGATGGTGGACTCCATGATTGTGGACGGCTTGTGGGATGTCTACCACCAGTACCACATGGGCATCACCGCTGAGAATGTGGCCAAAGCCCATGGCATCACTCGCGAGATGCAAGACGCTTTGGCCTTGGCGAGCCAACAAAAAGCCTTGGCCGCTCAATTGGCTGGTAAATTCAAAGACGAGATCGTCTCGGTGAGCATCCCCCAAAGAAAAGGCGACCCCATCCATTTCAATACCGATGAGTTCATCAACCCCAAAACCAATGCTGAGGCGTTGGGCGCGTTGCGTCCCGCATTTGACAAAGCCGGCAGTGTGACCGCGGGCAACGCCTCCGGTATCAATGACGGGGCCGCAGCCGTGGTGGTGATGTCGGCTCAAAAAGCCGCGGCGCTTGGCCTCACGCCTTTGGCGCGCATTGCTTCTTTTGCGACAACTGGCTTGGATCCTGCTTTGATGGGCATGGGTCCCGTCTCGGCTTCACAAAAGGCTTTGACTCGGGCGGGCTGGAGTGTAGACTCGGTCGATTTATTTGAACTCAACGAGGCCTTTGCCGCACAGGCGTGTGCCGTGAACCAAGGGCTTGGCGTGGATCCGAGCAAGGTCAATGTCAATGGCGGAGCCATTGCCATTGGGCACCCGATTGGTGCGTCAGGCTGTCGCATTTTGGTGACCCTCCTGCATGAGATGCAGCGCAGGAATGCCAAACGTGGCTTGGCCGCCTTGTGTATCGGTGGTGGGATGGGGGTCTCCTTGACCCTGGAGCGTTGAGCGTTCCTGGGTCTGGCGAGGTGTCTTGCTTTCGTGGTTTATGGGATCATGGTGGCCTAGTTGGGATCATGGTGGCCTAGTGCGTGTTGAGCCCCCCATCTCTTTGAGGGCCGGACCCCACCCGCGCTCTATGTTCAAAGGGTCAGTCCATTGAACGTGTCAGTGTCAGTGTCAGTGTCAACGTCAATTAACAATAAGAGAGACAGTTCATGAGTAAAAAAGTAGCGTATGTGACGGGTGGAATGGGCGGCATCGGAACGGCCATATGTCATCGTTTGCACAAAAACGGATACACCGTGGTGGCCGGTTGTGGTCCCACCCGGGACTTCGATAAATGGCTGTCCGAGCAAAAGGCCTTGGGCTTCACCTTCTATGCCTCCGTGGGCAATGTTGGGGAGTGGCAGTCCACGGTGGAGGCTTTTGCCAAAGCCAAGGAGGAGCACGGCCCCATCAGTGTCTTGGTCAACAATGCGGGCATCACGCGCGACCGCATGTTCTTGAAAATGACCCGTGATGACTGGGATGCCGTGATCAACACCAATTTGACCTCCATGTTCAATGTGACCAAACAAGTGGTGGGTGACATGATTGAGATGGGCTGGGGTCGCATCATCCAAATCAGTTCGGTCAATGGCGAGAAGGGCCAATCGGGCCAGACCAATTACTCAGCGGCCAAGGCCGGTATGCACGGATTCACCATGGCCTTGGCGCAAGAGATGGCCACCAAAGGTGTGACCGTCAACACCGTCTCACCGGGCTACATTGGTACCGAGATGGTGCGTGCCATTCGTGAAGATGTGCTCGAGAAAATTGTCGCCACCATCCCGGTCAAACGCCTAGGCACACCCGATGAAATTGGCTCCATCGTGGGGTGGCTTGCCAGCGAAGATTCAGGTTTCACCACGGGTGCCGATTTCTCTTGCAATGGTGGCCTTCACATGGGCTGATGGATGAGCCCCGTGCTGTTGTGCTTGGCTGTTGGGGTGCAGTGCTCGATGGGGGCGCTGCATCCCTTTTGTCTTTTTTGGGCTTGATGGTCATGAAGCTCGCACTCGAGATGGAAAGAGCGATTCATTGAAGCCCTTGAGCCGCAGACTCAGCGTCGCGCCCATGATGGATTGGAGCGATCGGCATTGCCGGTTTTTTCACCGGCTGATCACCCGTGAAACCTTGCTCTACACAGAGATGGTCACCACGGGTGCCTTGATTCACGGAGACATCCCTCGCCATTTGGCCTACCACGACGAAGAGCATCCTGTGGCCTTGCAGCTCGGGGGTTCTGAGCCGGTGGACTTGGCGCATTGCGCCAAACTCGGTGAGCAGTGGGGCTACGATGAAATCAATCTCAACTGCGGGTGTCCTTCTGAGCGTGTGCAGCGCGGCGCCTTTGGCGCGTGTTTGATGCGCGAGCCGCAAACGGTGGCCGATTGTGTGAAGGCGATGAAAGACGCGGTGGGCATTCCGGTCACGGTCAAGCACCGCATTGGTGTGGATGATCTGGAGAGCTATGACTTTGTGCGAGATTTTGTTGGGCAGGTGAGCCTGGCCGGTTGTGAGGTCTTTATCGTGCATGCCCGATCGGCTTGGCTGCAAGGCCTCTCGCCCAAAGAAAACCGAGAGATTCCTCCACTGCGCTATGACGTGGTGAGTCAACTCAAAGCGGATTTCCCCCATCTGCAATTCATCTTGAACGGAGGCCTGAGCGACAACGCAGCGATTCAAGAGATCCTAGGCTCAAAACCGAGCACCTCAAGCGCCATTGACGGCGTCATGGTGGGGCGTGCGGCCTATCACACCCCTTATATGATGAGGGAATGGGATCGGTTGATCCGCTTTCATGATGAGGCTCATGAGGGTGTTCATGCAAATCCTCGCTCGAGTGCTCACGCGCCTACCCATTCGAATATCGATGCGAATATCGATGCGGTGTCTGAGGATTTGGCTTGTCCCGAACCACCTTCGCGCGAAGCGCTGGAGTTGGCCTACGTGCATTACATGCAGCGCTTAATCGAGGTGCCATCGAGCGACACAGTTCTGGGGGCTCAAACGCTGGGGCCTTACACGCACATGTCTCGGCACATGCTGGGGCTGTGGCATGGCCAAGCGGGAGCCAGGCGTTGGCGCCACGTCTGGAGTGACCCCAGTCTCAAGCACTTGAGCGTGATGGCGCGCTGGAAACTGGCCACCCAAGCCCGACTCCAGGCCACTGAGCAGGCCTTGAGCGAGCCCGAGCGGCCAGCACTGGGGGGCTGATGGCGCACGCAGCCCGAGCTTATTGTTGGCGCTCGAGCTCTCACAGCGGCAACATCAAAGGGTTTTTTTTGATCTTGCGCAATGCCAGCTTCATTAGAATAGCTCGTCCAGTGCTTTTTTATTTCAAAATGTTGTCCAATTCAGTGGCTTAATAATGATGAACTCAAAACCCCCCTCGGCGAGTCAAACACCCTTGGACGATTGGCAACGGGCTGCGCAAAAATCCGCCCCTGGGGGAGATGTCCAAAAGCTCAACTGGGTGACCCCCGAGGGCATTGTGGTCAAACCCCTCTACACCCAAGAGGATGTGAAGGATTTGCCCCACGCCAACACGCTGCCTGGGTTTGAGCCTTATGTGCGCGGTCCCCAGGCCACCATGTATACCGTGCGGCCATGGACCATCCGTCAATACGCGGGGTTTTCAACCGCTCAGGAGTCCAACGCCTTTTACCGCCAGGCCCTCAAGGCGGGGGGGCAGGGGGTGTCGGTCGCCTTTGACTTGGCCACCCACCGTGGCTACGACAGCGACCATCCCCGTGTTGCAGCCGATGTCGGCAAGGCTGGCGTTGCCATCGATTCGGTCGAAGACATGAAAATTCTTTTTGATGGCATCGACTTAGGCCGGGTGTCGGTCTCGATGACCATGAATGGGGCGGTCTTGCCGGTGCTTGCGGGCTACATCGTGGCCGCGCAAGAGTCGGGTGTCTCGGCGCACTTGCTCTCAGGCACCATTCAAAACGATATTCTCAAAGAGTTCATGGTGCGCAACACCTACATCTACCCGCCCGAGCCCTCGATGCGGATTGTGGGTGACATCATTGAATACACCGCGCAGCACATGCCCAAGTTCAACTCCATCTCCATCTCGGGCTACCACATCCAAGAAGCGGGTGCGAGTCAAGCTTTGGAGTTGGCCTTCACCCTGGCCGATGGCATGGAGTATGTGAAAGTGGCCCTCTCCAAAGGACTCGACATTGACGACTTTGCCGGTCGTTTGTCCTTCTTTTGGGGCGTGGGGATGAACTTCTATTTAGAGATCGCCAAGATGCGGGCCGCTCGACTGCTGTGGTGCCGCATCATGAAAGACTTTGGCGCCAAGTCCCCCAAAAGTTTGATGCTCAGAACCCACTCGCAGACGTCTGGGTGGTCCCTCACCGAACAAGACCCGTTCAACAACGTGGTGCGCACCACGATTGAAGCCATGGCGGCTGTCTTTGGTGGAACACAGTCCTTGCATACCAACAGTTTTGACGAGGCCATTGCGCTGCCCACTGCTTTTAGCTCCCGCATTGCCCGCAACACGCAATTGATTTTGCAAGAAGAAACCCACATCACGAGCGTGGTCGACCCGTGGGCGGGCAGTTTCATGATGGAAAAACTCACCCAAGACATGGCCGACAAGGCGTGGGAGATGATTGAGGAAGTCCAACAACAAGGCGGCATGACCCGTGCAGTCGATTCGGGCTGGGCCAAGCTCAAAATTGAGGCCCAAGCGGCCCAAAAACAAGCCCGCATCGACTCAGGACTGGATGTGATTGTGGGCGTCAACAAATACCGTCTTGAGCAAGAAGACGAGCAAGTACCTACCTTGAATGTGGACAACGTGCGCGTGCGGCTCGAGCAAATTGAGCGGCTCAAGCACATCCGCGCTCACCGCGACCCCCTTCAAGTGCAGCAGGCATTGCAGGCCTTGAAGGAGGCGGCGCACTCGGGCGAGGGAAACTTATTGGCGCTGAGCGTGGTGGCCACCCAAGCGCGGGCGACGGTGGGCGAGATCTCAGACGCCTTGGAATCGGTCTATGGCAGACACCGCGCCGATACCCACAAGGTGAGTGGTGTCTATGCCCAAGCCTACGACAGCGCCCAAGGCTGGGCGCAGTTGCAGCAAGAGATTGCCGACTTTGCCAAAGAAGCGGGTCGCAGACCTCGGGTGCTCATTGCCAAGCTCGGTCAAGACGGGCACGACCGTGGCGCCAAGGTGGTCTCGAGTGCCTATGCCGATCTCGGTTTTGATGTGGACATTGGCCCCTTGTTTCAAACCCCTGAGGAGTGTGCTCGCCAAGCCATTGAAAACGATGTGCATGCGGTGGGCGTGTCAACGCTGGCGGCAGGTCACCAGACCTTGGTGCCGGCCATCATTGCCGAGCTCAAGCGCCAAGGCGGTGAAGACATCATCGTCTTTGTGGGCGGCGTCATCCCCAAGCAAGACTACGCCGCCCTTTATGAGGCGGGCGTTCAAGGCATTTATGGGCCGGGCACCCCCATTCCTGCCAGCGCAAAAGATGTGCTCGAGCACATCAAAAAGGCCTTTCTTTGAACGCACTCGAGTTGACAAGAGGACTGCAGTCTCTGGAGCCGATTGTGCAGCGTCGCTCGATGGCCAAGGCCATCACCTTGCTCGAGTCCACGCGAGCTGAGCACCGCCTTGAGGCGGATGCGTTGCTGCAGAGTTTGCAAGGCCCGCCCAGCGCGTCAGCCGGCGAGTCGGGCTCGAGCGAGCCTGAGCCGTTTTTTGACACCTTGCGCATTGGTGTGAGTGGCTCACCCGGTGTGGGCAAGAGCACCTTCATTGAGTCCTTGGGGCTCGCCTTGATTGAGCGAGGCCACCGCGTGGCGGTGCTGGCCGTCGATCCCTCGTCGTCGCTCTCGGGCGGCTCCATCATGGGGGACAAAACGCGCATGGAGCAACTCTCGGTGCATCCCCAGGCCTTTGTGCGCCCGAGTCCATCGGCGGGCAATTTGGGCGGCGTGTGTGAAAAAACCCGCGAATGCATGATGGTGTGTGAGTACAGCGGCTACGATGTGATTGTGGTGGAAACCGTGGGTGTGGGGCAAAGTGAAGTGGCAGTGGCGAACATGACCGATGTTTTTTTGCTTTTGCAGCAACCCAACGCTGGCGACGATTTGCAGGCCATGAAAAAAGGCGTGATGGAGTTTGCAGACTTTGTGGCGATCAACAAATGCGATTTGGACCCCGATGCGGCCACCCGTGCTCAAGCCTCGATGGTGAGCACCTTAAGGCTGATGGAGGGCTCCAAATGGGTTCACGCTGGCGTGAGCGCCATGCCAGACGATGCGGCCCTGCAATCCATGGCGCTGGCGCCTGGTGCTCCCCACCCAAAGCCGGCCCAAGAGACTGCCCTCGGTCCTGGAGCCATGTCTTATTCGATTGAAGCGCGGGTGCATCAAATCAGCGCCTTGAAGGGCCTGGGTGTTCAAGCCTTGATGGAGGGGCTTTTTGCGCACCGCGTTTGGATGAAGGACCAAGGCCGCTGGGCGCCCAAGCGCCAAGCGCAGGCGCTCGCCTGGCTGTGGGAGCGGGTTTATTCGGGTTTGAAGAGCAGTTTTTTGGACAGCTCGGCCGTGAAAGATGAGCTGCCCGAGTTGCTCAAGCAGGTGCAGCGCGGCTCTTTGGCGCCGTCAACGGCCGCGCGGCGACTCATTGGCCTGTACCGTGGGCCCCAAGAGGCAGGCTACCCCCCGAGGCCCAGCGCATGATTGGGCCTTGCACAATTGGGTAAGATAGGCCTGAGGGTTCCATGGACCCGTCCACCTTTGAAAGCCACCACCTCCTAGACCCACACCCGACACCGACCATGATCCCACTTTTTCCTTTGGGAAGCACCCTCTTTCCTGGCGGGCTGATGCCACTGAAAATTTTTGAACCGCGTTATTTGACCATGACCCGTCAAGCCTTCCAAAGCGGTGAGCCGTTTGGCATGGTGGCTTTGCAAAGTGGCTCCGAAACTGTTGTGCCCGAGCAAGAAGAGGTGCTCCATAAAATGGGAGTGATGGCTCACATCGAAGCCTTTGAAGAATTCAACCCAGCCTTGTTTTTGATTCGAGTCAAGGCTGGAGAGCGCTTTCACATTGACTCGGTTGAGCGACAAAAAAATGGTCTTTGGATGGCGCAAGTGACAACGCTCGCGCCCGATGCTGAGGTGGATGTGCCCGCGGAGTTGCAGTCCAGTGCCGACAAGTTGGGTGCCTTGATTCGCTCCTTGCAAGAGCACGGGGTGCTCGAGCACGACATGCCTTTTGCCAAGCCTTATCGGCTCGGTGACTGCTCGTGGGTCTCCAACCGTTGGAGTGAGATGCTGCCACTGGAGTCAGCGCAAAAGCAAACGCTCTTGGGTCAAACCCATCCGCGCTTGAGGCTGGACTTGGTGTCTGAAATCTTGGAAGGTCTGAAAATTTCTGTCGATTTCCCGTGAGGCTTTGGTGACAGCGGGTGGTTTGTTTTTTTAACGGGGTAGTCCAATCATGTTCGATATCAATCAAGAACTCGAAAGTAAGAGAGCCCGTGCTCGCTTGGGCGGAGGACAAAAACGCATTGACACCCAACACGCCAAGGGCAAGTTGACGGCCAGAGAGCGCATCGAAGTGCTGCTTGACCCTGACAGCTTTGAAGAGTGGGACATGTTTGTTGAACACCGCTCGAGTGACTTTGGCATGCAAGAGCAAAAAATTCCTGGCGATGGTGTTGTCACGGGCTACGGCACGATCAATGGCAGATTGGTCTTTGTGTTCAGTCAAGACTTCACCGTTTTTGGTGGTGCCTTGTCCGAAGCGCATGCCGAGAAAATTTGCAAAATCATGGACCAAGCCATGAAGGTGGGGGCTCCCGTGATCGGAATCAATGACTCGGGGGGGGCACGCATCCAAGAGGGGGTGGCTTCTTTGGGGGGTTACGCTGAGGTGTTTCAGCGCAATGTCTTGTCGTCTGGTGTGATTCCACAAATCAGTCTCATCATGGGTCCTTGCGCAGGAGGCGCCGTGTATTCGCCAGCCATGACCGACTTCATCTTCATGGTCGAGGGCAGCTCCTACATGTTCGTGACGGGCCCCGAGGTTGTCAAAACCGTCACCCACGAGGAGGTCAGTGCTGAAGAGCTCGGTGGCGCATTGAGCCACACCAGCAAAAGTGGTGTGGCCGATCGCTCGTTTGACAACGATGTCGATGCGCTATTGATGACGCGTCGACTGTTTAACTATTTGCCCCTGAACAACAAAGAGAAATCCCCCGTTCGTGCCTGTCTCGATCCGAGCGATCGCCTCGACTTGAGTCTCGACAGTCTGGTGCCCGCCTTGGCCAACCAGGCCTATGACATGAGAGAGCTCATTGACAAGATCGTGGACGACGGGGACTTCTTTGAAATTCAACCCGATTACGCCAAAAACATCTTGGTCGGTTTTGCCCGCATGGCGGGCATGAGTGTCGGTATTGTGGCCAACCAGCCTTTGGTCTTGGCCGGTTGTTTGGACATTAAAAGTGCTATCAAAGCGGCGCGTTTTGTGCGATTTTGTGATGCCTTCAATATCCCAGTGATCACCTTGGTGGATGTACCCGGATTCATGCCGGGCACGGCGCAAGAGTATGGCGGTATCATCAAACACGGGGCCAAGTTGCTCTACGCCTACGCCGAGTGCACGGTGCCCAAGGTCACCTTGATCACCCGAAAGGCGTATGGAGGTGCCTATGACGTGATGTCTTCCAAGCACTTGAGAGGTGACGTCAATTACGCCTGGCCCCAAGCCGAGATTGCGGTGATGGGGGCCAAGGGGGCGGTGGAGATTATTTTTAGAGAAGACAAGGCCGACCCCGACAAGTTGGCCATTCGCGAGGCGCAGTACAAGGCCCAGTTTGCCAACCCCTTTGTGGCCGGTGCACGGGGCTACATTGATGATGTGATTGAGCCCCGAGAGACCCGTCGACGCATTTGTCGCTCCTTGGTCATGCTCAAAGACAAGACGCTATCGAACCCTTGGAGAAAGCACGGCAATATTCCCCTATAGCCACGGACTCCCCGGTTTTCATTTGGGGGGATTTGATGGTTTAACGGTCTACTTTTGAAAGCAACGCATTCATGTTCACCAAAATATTGATCGCCAATCGAGGCGAAATCGCCTGCCGCGTCATCGCCTCTGCCCGAGAAATGGGCATCCAAACGGTGGCGGTGTACTCTGAGGCCGATGTCTTTGCGCGCCATGTGGCCTTGGCCGATGAGGCCTATTTGATCGGTGCTGCACCGGCGCGCCAGTCCTATTTATTGGGCGACAAAATCATCGAAGTTGCTCTGTCGAGTGCCGCCCAAGCGATTCACCCCGGCTATGGTTTTTTAAGCGAAAACGAAGCCTTCGCCAAAGCCGTGGAAGAAGCGGGACTTGTCTTCATTGGCCCCAAGCACGCCTCCATCAGCGCCATGGGTGACAAAATTGCATCCAAAAAGCTCGCCCAAGCCGCGCAGGTGAGCACCATTCCTGGCTACAACGAGGCGATTGTTGACGCCAAACAAGCGGTGGAGATCGCCCAAAAAATCGGCTACCCGGTCATGATCAAAGCCTCGGCTGGTGGGGGGGGCAAAGGGCTCAGGGTCTCGTGGAGTGATGAGGAGACCCAAACGGGTTTTGTGGCTTGCCAAAACGAGGCGAGAAACAGTTTTGGCGATGATCGCATCTTCATAGAAAAATTCATCGAATCTCCTCGTCACATTGAGATTCAGATCTTGGGCGACGCCTTTGGCCATGTGGTGTACTTGAACGAACGCGAATGCTCGATTCAGCGCCGCCATCAAAAGGTGATTGAAGAGGCGCCCTCTGCCTTCATCAGCAGTGAGACCCGGCGCGCCATGGGCGAGCAAGCGGTGGCACTGGCCAAGGCGGTGAACTACCAAAGCGCTGGAACCGTGGAGTTTGTGGTCGGTGCGGACCAGGGCTTTTATTTTCTGGAGATGAACACGCGACTCCAAGTTGAACACCCCGTGACCGAAGCCATCACGGGCGTTGACTTGGTGAAGTGGATGATCAAAATCGCCGCGGGCGAGCCCTTGAGTTTGAAGCAGTCGGATATCAAGATAGAGGGTTGGGCGATGGAGTGTCGCATCAACGCCGAAGATCCTTACCGTCAATTTTTACCCTCCACGGGCCGCTTGGTGAAATTCGTACCACCCCCCACCACCATGCGCGCTGCCCATCCCGATGAGCGTTTTGGGGTGAGGGTGGACACGGGGGTGAGCGACGGGGGGGAGATTTCGGTTCACTACGACTCCATGATTGCCAAGTTGATCGTGCACGGCAAGGACAGGGCAGAGGCTACGCAAAAAATGCGCGAGGCTTTGAATGGGTTTGTGGTTCGTGGGGTGCAGACCAACATTGCGTTTCAAAGTGCCATTTTGGCGCACCCTCAGTGGGTGAGCACGGCTTTCAACACGGGCTTTATTGCTGAGCATTTCCCCAAGGGCTTGGTGCCCTTTGGGCAAGTGCATCCCGAGCCTGATTTTTTGGTGGCCTTGGGTGCCTGGGTTCACTTGAAGTCACGCGCCCGTGCCCATGGCATGGATGGACAGATGCAGGGCTTCACTCTTGAGCATCCCAACGAGATGGTGTTGATTGAATGGCAACCGCCCCCCCAAACTCACCGCCATCACGCCTTGACGGTGTCAGCCGTGTCGGCATCAGTCAGTCACGCCACGGTTCATTTGAACGGGCAAGACTTTGAGATTGTGTGCACTTCTCAATTGCGCGACTCGGTGCTTGAAGGCGTTTGCAATGGGCGGCCCTTTGTGGCCCAACTCGAGCGTCATCTCCCCAAGCACCCGATGGCTATGGAGATCACGCAATACGGCGCACAGCTTCGCTTCATGGTGGTGAGCCCCAGGGTGGCTGCGCTGCAAGCACTGATGCCACAAAAACTGCCGCTGGACTTGTCTCGTTTTGTCTTGTCACCCATGCCAGGGCTTCTCACGCAAGTCTTGGTGCAGGCGGGTCAAAAGGTATTGGCTGGGGAGAGGTTGGCGGTGATCGAGGCCATGAAGATGGAAAATGTGTTGGTCGCCGCGCAAGACGCGGTGGTCAAATCCATTCAAGTCAAGGTGGGCGACACTTTGGCGGTGGATCAAATCATGGTGGAGTTTCTATGAGCCAACGCCCTTTTCAAGTCTTGGGGCTGCAGCAAATCGCCATTGGACACGCCAGCAAAGAGACGCTCAAGACCTTGTGGGTGGATCTCTTGGGACTTCAACTCACGGGTCACTTTGAGAGCGAGCGTGAAAACGTGCTCGAAGATATTTTGCAACTCGGCTCGGGGCCGACCTGCGTTGAGGTCGACTTGATGCAGCCCTTGAACCCCTTGGCCAAACCCGCTGTCGACCAAACCCCGTTGAATCACATTGGGTTGTGGGTGGATGATTTGCCCCAAGCCGTGGATTGGCTGGTGGCGCACGGAGTTCGCATGGCGCCAGGCGGTATCCGCCGTGGCGCCTCAGGCTTTGACATCTGCTTTATCCATCCGAAATCCAATGACGTTTTCCCATTGAGCGGTCTGGGTGTCTTGATCGAGTTGGTGCAAGCCCCCGCTGCGGTGATCACCGCGTTGAAGACGGATTTATCCGCTGACCGTGTGTCGCTTTGAGATGGATGGGGGAGCCTTGCCGTCATGAGCACTAGCGATCAACCAACTGGCCTACAAGGACCCGAACTCTCGCCCCAGCTCGAGCCCCAACTCGAACTCGAGCTCGAACCTCCAGCGCAGAACGAGGCGGTGTGGCCAGTGGTGGTGGTGGGCGCTGGGCCCACGGGTTTGCTGCTCACCCATTTGCTGGCCAAGCGCGGGGTCAAGGTGTGTTTGATCGATCAGCTCGATACGGTGGTGCAAGAGCCCCGGGCGGTGAGCATCGATGACGAGAGTTTGCGCTCCTTGGCCGATGCGCAAGTGCTTGAAGGCTTTTTGCCGCAGATCACCTTATCGTATGGCGTGCACTACTACTCTTGGAGTCAGCGCTTGTTTGCCAAAGTGGAACCCCGCAACGAAGAATACGGCTACCCCAAGCGCAATGCGTTTCGCCAGCAGCAGCTCGTTGGCCATCTCTTTGAGACGTTGAAGCAGTACCCCCAGGTCACGGTTCGCATGGGGACTCGACTGGAGTCCTTGGAGAAAGTGCAAGCTGTTGACTCACCCCACTCACCCCACTCACCCCACTCACAAGACCCTCGTGCAGTTCTCCATTGTCTGCATCAAGGCGCACCCTTGACGCTTCGCTGTCGCTATGTGGTGGCGTGCGATGGCGCTCGAAGTTCTGTGCGTGAAAAATTGGGCCTGGCCTTTGATGGCAGCACCTATGCGCAGCGCTGGTTGATCACCGATATGATCGGGCGCGAGGATACCTTCAGGCACACCCGCACCTACTGTGACCCCAAGCGCCCGGCAATTCGTCTACCCGGCCCCCAAGGCACCTTGCGCTACGAGTTCATGCTTCACCACCACGAAACGAGCGAAGAGGTGTTGGATGAAAAAGTCTATGGCCAGTGGATCCGTGAGCGCCATGCACCCGATGCGCAGCTGACACTGCTGCGAAAAGTGGTCTACACCTTTCACGCGCGAGTGGCCTCGCAATGGAAAAAAGGGCCTGTGCTGCTCGCTGGCGACGCGGCTCACTTGACCCCTCCCTTTGCCGGTCAGGGTATGAACTCCGGTATTCGAGATGCGACCAACTTGGCTTGGAAATTGGCTCAAGTGGTGCAGGGACAGGCCTCAGCGCGGCTGCTCGACACCTATGAGTGCGAGAGAAAACCGCATGCTTGGTCCTTGATTCAAATGGCGCTTCGCATTGGGGTGGTGATGCAGCCCATGACGCTTTGGGGGGCGGTGTGGGTGCAGTCGCTTTTGAGAGTGGCATGCTGGGTGCCGGCCATGCGCGACTATATTTTGCACTTGAAGTTCAAGCCCAAGCCCCAATTCAAGGCGGGGTTTTTTGACGCTCAAACCCCCAAGGGCGCGAAGGTCGCTTGTGGTCAATTGATGCCGCAGCCGCGCATGCAACGAAGTGACTCCAGCATGGGACTCATGGATGGGTTTTGCGCTGACGGCTTTGTTCTTTTGCAGTGGGCGCACGAAGCCCAAGCTCTGAAAGCCAACCCCATCGATTGGCGGCATGCTCCAGCGCTCAAGGTGATTCTCGTCTTGCGCGCGAGCGAGGATTTTTTGCCTGCCCCAACTGTCGGCTCTGGGGGCGATCAAAGCGATGGTTCCCCATGGATACGAGATGTGGATGGTCAACTCGAAGGGATACTGAGCAGTGCCCAAGCGCGCGGTGTGCTGCTGCGACCCGACCACTATGTCTTGACCTATATCGGCCAAGACGAAGCGTGGCCCAAGGAGCGAATCGATGCTTTGTTTTTTGGTCTCGATGCACCGCCAAGCCCCGACCTTCAAGAGGCCACGACGCTTTAGTAAGCGGTGTCGTTAAGACCTCAGGCGTTTGGCGCGTTCCAAGGCCTGTGCCAAGAGGGTGCTTGCCAAGGGTGGTGCACGGTTGTTGATCACATCATCCGTCTGAGCATCAACTTTCAGCGGTTTGATCAATCTCTCCTCGCCAGGGATGACCCGCTCATCTGAGCTCAGGTGCAAGCGTTTGGCCTGGGTGTGGGTGCGCGGTGCAGAGGTTCGGGTGTTGTTGATCAATCGTTGGCGACGTTGCTGGTAACGGCTGAGGGCGGTTTGTGCTTGCTCTGGGGACCAGGCCTGCCAGCCTGTGCGCTCAGGCGTCGCAACTTCAAGCTCTATGCAGTCGACCGGGCACACGGGCAGGCACAACTCACAGCCGGTACAAAACACCTCGATCACGGTGTGCATGCTTTTGTGGGTGCCCACAATCGCGTCGGTGGGACAGGCATCCAGGCACAAGGTGCAGCCGATGCACCAGTTTTCATCAACCCAGGCGACTTGGCGAACCCCCTCCAAGCCGTTTTGTGCATCCAAGGGGGTGGGCGCTTGGCCAGTGAGCTCGGCCAAACGGCGCACGCCCTCTTCACCACCGGGGGGGCAGCGGTTAATGGGGGTGTGCTCTTGCACGATGGCTTGGGCATAGGCTTGGCAGTCTTCAAAGCCGCAGCGCTTGCACTGGGTTTGCGGCAGCAAGGCCCAAACCGCCTGGACTGGGTCAAGACTGGCGAGGGGCTTGTCAGGTGCTGGCAAGGTCAATGGGGGGATCAGGACAAAGTGAGAAATGAAGCCAAGTCATGGCGCCACCAAGTGGCGCGAGTGTGGGATCACGCTTTTTTGCGGGCGGGTTTGGGGCTCGCTAGCGTTCTGGCTCGAACGCTGGTGGGCGCTCTCGAGGCAGAGACTTTTTTGCGCGCGACTGTGGTCTTGGGGGTATTCAAGGCGGTGGTAGTCGTAACGTTGTGTTGAGCAATGAATTGTTGGACTTTGGGATAAACCAACTCTCTCCAACGCCGGCCGCTGAAAATACCGTAGTGACCCGCTCCTTTGGCCTCAAAATGCGTTTGCTCGGTGTTGACAATACCGGTGCACAAGTCATGGGCGGCGCGGGTTTGGCCGGAGCCAGAGATGTCATCGAGTTCACCCTCAATGGTGAGAAGGGCGGTGGTCTTGATGTCTTGTGGTCGCACGCGCTCGAGCACACCGTGTTCATTTTTAACGTCCCAAGTGCCATGCACCAAGCTCATGTCTTGGAACACCACCTTGATGGTTTCCAAGTAGTAATCGGCATCCATGTCCAAAACAGCGTTGTACTCGTCGTAGAACTGGCGATGATTCTCGGCAGCAGAGTCGTCACCCTTGATCAAATCTTTGAAGTAATCATAGTGGCTCTTCAAATGTCGATCCGGGTTCATCGCGACAAAGCCCGAGTGCTGCAAAAAACCTGGGTAAACGCGCCGGCCTGCCCCTGGGAAATTGGTGGGCACGCGGTAGATCACATTGTTTTCAAACCAAGAGTAGCTTTTGTTCATGGCCAAGTTGTTGACCGCTGTGGGGGACTTGGAGGCGTCAATGGGCCCGCCCATCATGGTCATGGACAAGGGGGTGGTCTCGCCTCGCGAGGCCATCAAGGACACGGCCGCCAAGACGGGCACCGTGGGTTGACATACACTGATCACGTGGCAGTTACCGTATTGGCTTTGGAGGTGTCGTAAAAACTCTTGGACGTAGTTGACGTAATCGTCCAAGTGAAATTCACCTTCCGACAAGGGCACGGTTCTCGCGTTTTTCCAGTCGGTGATGTAGACCTTGTGGTCAGCCAGAAGGCTTTTCACCGTGTCCCTGAGCAAGGTGGCGTAATGTCCCGATAAGGGGGCCACCAACAGCACCACGGGTTGGTTCTTGAGCTTTTGCAAGGTCGGGATGTCACTCGTGTAGCGCTTAAAGCGCACGAGATCACAAAACGGCTTGTCAATCTCAACTCGCTCATGAATGGCTATTTCCACCCCTTCGATCTCCAGGGTGTGGAGGTGAAAGGCCGGTTTCAAATAGTCTTTGCCCAGGCGATAAATCAAATCATAGGTGGCGGAGACGCGGTGCGCCAAATTGCTCTGCGACAAAGGTGAGATGGGGTTGCTAAAAAGCTTGGCGGCCGCTTGTGCAAACTCGGCAAACGGCTCCATCAAAGAGCGTTGAGTTTCGTAGATTTGGTAAAGCATGCGTGGTGGCTTTCGGGTAAAGTGTGAGAAATCAATATAACAGTTCTGCATCTCGAGAATTAGAGTCTCCCCCCCAGACTTGCTCCAGATGCGCCAAAATAAGACACTCTATTTTAAACCCGAGTCCATCTTCGCCATGATCTCCACCACAAGCCCTCACCAATCTTCTGAGCCGGCGCGCCAGCCCGTGCTGTTCATGGGGCACGGCAGCCCCATGAACGTGATCGATGACAATGCGTTTCGCCCCGTGTGGGAGCAAATGGGGCGACTGTGGGAGAGCGGCGGGCGTTGGGTCAAGCCACGGGTGATTTTGTGCATTTCGGCACACTGGTGCACCGAGGGCACCCACCTCAACGCCTCGGCCTATCCCCCCACCATCCATGATTTCGGTGCCGCATACCGAGTCCTTTTTGATCTGCGCTACCCCGCCCCTGGAGAGCCAGCGCTTGCCCAGGCGTGGTCCAAGCGCTTGACCCAGGCCTCCAAGCCACAAGCGTTGGTACTGGGGGGTGAGAGTTGGGGCTTTGACCATGGCACCTGGGGGGTTTTAAGGCCCTTGTTTCCAAAGGCCGACATCCCGGTGGTGCAGATGAGCTTGGATGTGCACGCGACGCTCGAGCAACATGCGGCCCTTGGCACGCAGCTGCGCACTCTTAGAGACGAGGGTGTGCTGATTGTGGCCAGTGGCAACACGGTGCACAATTTGCGCGCTTCTGAGCGTAGCGCCAGTGATGATCAAGCCGCCGACTGGGCCCGTTTGTTTGATGAGTTTGTGGCGCGCTCGGTGCTCGCCAAGGACCACGCCGCCTTGTGTTTGGGCCAAGCCAATGGGCAACTGCTGGATGCTTTTCGCATGAGCCACCCGAGCATTGAGCACTATTTGCCGCTGCTTTATGCCGCCCACGCGAGCGACGACACCGATCGGGTGAGTTTTTACTGCGACCAGTACCAATGGAAGTCGGTGGCCATGCGCAGCATCGTGTGGTCTTGAGCGCTCAAGGCCAAGACGCGCAGACCTTCGCGCGGGTTTTCAAATCACCTTGGCGATGCTGTCGCAGACATAGGCGATGTTCAAGCTGTTCAATGCGGCCACACACATGCGCCCCGAGTCGGTGCCGTAAACGCTGAACTCTTGACGCAAGCGCACCATTTGGTCTTTGCTCAGACCCGAGTAGCTGAACATGCCAATTTGATCCGTGATGAAGCCCATGTCGGCGGCAATCCCCGCATCCTTGAGGCCTTGCACCAAGAGTTGGCGCATGAGTTTGATGCGCTCTCTCATTTGCGTGAGCTCTTCGATCCACAAGGCTTTGAGCTGCGGGTTCGAGAGCACGGCTGCCACCACCGCACCGCCATGAATGGGTGGGTTGGAGTAATTGGTGCGGATCATGATTTTGAGTTGGGACAAGACGCGCTGCGACTCGGCGGCGTCGGCACACAGCACCGAGAGGGCCCCCACGCGCTCGCCATAGAGACTAAAGCTCTTGGAAAACGAGGTGGAGACCAAAAATAAAAGACCCGCTTGCACGAATCGACCCACGATGGCGCCGTCTTCTTGCAGTCCATGGGCAAAGCCCTGATAGGCCATGTCCAAAAAGGGTGTCAAGCCCTTGGCTTTGACGGTATCGATCACGGCACCCCATTGCTCAGGGCTCAGATCATAGCCCGTCGGGTTGTGGCAGCAGGCATGCAGGACAACGATGGTGCCAGCCGGGGCGGCATTCAAGCTCTGGAGCATGCCCTCAAAGTTCACCCCGCGATTTTGTGCGTCATAGTAAGCGTAGCTCTTGACCTCAAAGCCGGCTTGTGTGAACAAGGCCTTGTGGTTTTCCCAACTCGGGTCAGAGATCATGACGTGGGCGTTGGGGAGGAGTTTTTTAAGAAAGTCAGCGCCCACTTTCAAGCCGCCTGTCCCTCCGAGGGCTTGGATGGTGGCCACGCGTTTGCTCTGCACGGGCTCGGACTGGGCG
The DNA here is from genome assembly GCA_903844385.1 of uncultured Burkholderiales bacterium. GTDB lineage: Bacteria > Pseudomonadota > Gammaproteobacteria > Burkholderiales > Burkholderiaceae_C > Limnohabitans. The sequence continues at coordinate 10,867 of CAIMTJ010000097.1, read as the reverse complement.
CCAAAGACCAAGTCTTTCACGGCGCTGTCGTAGGCGGCAATGCCATCAATGGGCAAATAGCCCCGGGCACTGGGGTGGGCGGCAAGGGCTTTTTCAGCTTCTTGGACGCATCTCAGGAGGGGCAATTTGCCTTGGTCGTCAAAGTACACACCCACGCCCAAATTGACTTTATGGGGGTTGGTATCACTCGCGAATTGTTCATTCATGCCCAAAATGGGGTCGCGCGGGGCCATCTCAACAGAGGTAAACATTGACATCGGGGGTCCTCGAAAGGGTCAAAAAAAGAAGTTCAGGAGTTTGGGTGAAATTTGCGTTAGGCTATAGGGTTCACCACGCATTTTAAACCGACTCGTGTGAAGCTGTTGAGTTCGCTCACAGCGCCACGCATCGGAGTGGGTGCAAAGCCCACAGCATCAAGCGCCAAGCGCATCTTGGATCCAAATCGAGGGTATGTATGACACGAGTAGTTGAGACCGCGGAGCACCAAACCGAGGGCGAGTTTGTGAGCTACCCCAATTCTGCGTTTGAGATCTACCAGCCCTATGCCCCCGCTGGTGATCAACCCCAGGCCATTGACAAATTGGTGGAGGGTTTGAGAGACGGCGAAGCCTTTCAAACACTCCTTGGGGTGACCGGGTCGGGGAAAACCTTCACCATGGCCAATGTGATTGCGAGAATGGGGCGCCCTGCCATCATTTTTGCGCCCAACAAAACCTTGGCAGCTCAGCTCTACAGTGAATTTAGAGAATTTTTCCCCAAAAACGCGGTGGAGTATTTTGTCAGTTACTACGATTATTACCAGCCCGAGGCCTATGTGCCGCAACGCGATTTGTTCATTGAAAAAGACAGCGCCATCAATGAGCACATTGAGCAAATGCGCTTGTCATGCACCAAAAGCATCATGGAGCGGCGCGATGTGATTGTGGTGGCGACCGTCTCGGCCATTTACGGCATTGGCGAGCCCGAGAGCTATCACCGCATGGTGATGACGCTCAGAGTTGGTGACCATTTGTCGCAGCGTGATGTGATTGCTCAATTGGTGCGCATGCAGTACTCCAGGAACGATCAGGACTTTTCGCGCGGGTGTTTCCGCGTTCGGGGCGACACGGTGGATGTCTTTCCTGCCGAGCACAGTGAGATGGCGATTCGCTTGGAGCTTTTTGACGACGAGATCGAGACGCTGCAGCTCTTTGACCCGCTCACGGGTCGTGTGCGCCAGAAAATTCCGCGCTTCACGGTGTACCCTTCGAGCCACTATGTGACCCCCCGAGACCGAGTTCTCGCGGCGGTGGAGACGATCAAAGTGGAGCTCAAGGAGCGCAGTCAACAATTTGTGGCCGATGGTAAATTGGTCGAAGCGCAGAGAATTGAGCAGCGCACCCGTTTTGATTTGGAGATGCTCTCCGAAGTGGGCCACTGCAAAGGCATTGAGAATTACACCCGTCATTTGTCGGGTGCGGCCCCAGGCCAACCCCCCAGCACCCTCACTGACTATTTACCCAAGGACGCCTTGATGTTTTTGGATGAGAGTCACGTCTTGATGGGCCAATTTGGCGGGATGTACAACGGCGACCGCGCGCGCAAGACCACGCTGGTGGAGTACGGCTTTCGCTTGCCAAGCGCCCTCGACAACCGACCCTTGAAGCTCGAGGAGTTTGAGGCGCGCATGCGCCAAGTCATCTTCGTGTCTGCCACGCCAGCCGATTACGAGAAAACCCATTCTGGACAAGTGGTTGAGCAGCTTGTTCGCCCGACGGGCTTGGTTGACCCCTTGGTCGAGGTGCGCCCAGCGAGCCACCAAGTTGACGATGTGCTGCAAGAAATTCGCATACGGGTGGTGAAAAAAGAGCGGGTCTTGATCACGACGCTGACCAAACGCATGGCCGAGCAGTTGACCGACTATTTGAGTGATAACGGTGTGAAGGTGCGCTATTTGCACAGTGACATTGACACGGTGGAGCGGGTGGAGATTTTGCGCGATTTGCGTTTGGGGGAATTTGATGTCTTGGTGGGCATCAACTTGCTCAGAGAAGGCATTGACTTGCCCGAGGTCTCCTTGGTTGCCATTTTGGACGCGGACAAGGAGGGTTTTTTGCGCTCCGAGCGCAGTTTGATCCAAACGATTGGACGTGCAGCGAGGAATCAAAATGGATGCGCGATTTTGTACGCCGACGTGATCACCAAGTCGATGGAAAAAGCCATTGGCGAGACCGAGAGACGGCGTGCGCGTCAAATCGAGTACAACACCTTGCACGGCATCACACCCAGATCGGTGGTCAAGCGCGTGCGCGACTTGATTGACGGGGTCTACAGCGAAAAAGCCGGCAAAGAGCTCGAACGCCTGGAGATGCAGCGCATTCAAGTCGAAGACATGAGCGAGAAAGACATTTCACGCGAAATCAAGCGCTTGGAGAAAATGATGATGGAGCACGCCAAAAACTTGGACTTTGAGCGCGCGGCTCAGATTCGAGACCAACTCTCGGTTTTGAGGGAGCAAGCGTTCGGTGGTCCAGGACACGACAATGTGGCGGCTTTGCTCCCCAAGGCCTCCTAAAAAACTGTAAAAGCCCTTTTAAATCAATGTGTTAGATAGATGTTGGGAAATCAGGGTAAACCCTTGACTCCTTGCTCACATGAGGGTCTTTGTCGGAGTACTTGAGCGAAATAGAGGGGATTGGGGTATACTTGACCTTTCTAGTCGACAAAGGCTTTTGCGCCGCAAATGGCCCTGAGTTGACCTTGATCCCAAAAGGAGCTTGCACCATGCGTCTCACGACCAAAGGCCGCTTTGCGGTGACTGCGATGATTGATTTGGCCTTGCGTCAGAACACGGGCCCCGTGACTCTGGCCGCCATCAGCCAGCGCCAACAAATATCGCTCTCTTATTTAGAGCAACTCTTTGGCAAATTGCGCCGTCACGATTTGGTGGAGTCCACCCGTGGGCCAGGCGGTGGATATACATTGGGACGAAAAGCCCAAGACATCACCGTGGCTGACATCATTGTCTCGGTGGATGAGCCCATCGATGCCACGCATTGTGGTGGCAAAGAGAACTGCCTGGGCGAGGGTGGTCGGTGCATGACGCATGAATTGTGGTCGAGCCTGAACCAAAAAATGGTCGAGTATTTGGACTCTGTGACCCTGCAAAAATTGGTACAAGACCAATTGGAAAAAGGCGTTCACGTCGAAGACAAGCCCAATATGAAGCGCGCCATCTCGGCCGCTCCGGCCTTGAAGCCCATTCGTGTGAATGCGCCCAATTCGGTGTTTGCTTTGGGCAACGCGTTTGCAAAAAACCTCTCGTGAGGTGTTGAGTCGCGCCCCGAGTCTGGCCGCTGGCCGGGCTTGGAGGACGATGCAAGTCAGCCCTCACGCCGAATGCTTTTGAATGTTTGACCCCTTATTTTTGTAGCAAAGCACCATGACCCCTCATTTCCCGATTTACATGGACTACAGCGCCACCAATCCGGTCGATCCCCGCGTCGTGGACGCGATGATCCCGTGGTTGCGTGAGCATTTCGGTAACCCCGCTTCCAGAAGCCATGCCTGGGGATGGGAGGCGGAGGAGGCGGTGGAGAAAGCGCGCGCGGATGTGGCGACTCTCATCGGTGCCGACCCGCGAGAAATCGTGTGGACGAGTGGGGCTACCGAGTCCAATAATTTGGCGCTCAAAGGCGCGGCCCAGTTTTATGAATCCAAGGGTCGTCACTTGATCACGGTCAAGACCGAGCACAAGGCGATTTTGGACACCATGCGCGAGCTCGAGCGCCGTGGCTTTGAGGTGACCTATCTCGACGTCTTGCCCGATGGACTGGTGGACTTGGAGGTGTTCAAATCGGCGATTCGCACCGATACCATTTTGGCCAGCGTCATGCTCGTGAACAACGAAATTGGAGTGATCCAAGACATACAGGCCTTGGGTGATATTTGTCGTGAAAAGGGTGTGCTCTTTCACGTGGATGCCGCACAAGCAACGGGTAAAGTGGCCATCGATTTGTCGCACCTGCCCGTTGACTTGATGAGCTTGGCCTCTCATAAAACCTATGGCCCCAAAGGCATTGGCGCCCTTTACGTGCGCCGCAAGCCACGCGTGAGGTTGCACGCCGAGATTCACGGCGGCGGACACGAACGCGGGATGCGCTCGGGCACCTTGGCCACGCACCAGATCGTGGGTATGGGCGAGGCGTTTCGCATTGCCAAGCTCGAGATGGCGCAAGACACCGCGCATGCGAAGCATTTGCACCAAAGGCTGTTGGCGGGTCTGAGCGATTTGGAGCAAGTCTTCATCAATGGTCACTTGGAAAAACGCGTGCCCCATAACCTCAACATCAGCTTTAACTACGTCGAAGGCGAGTCCTTGATCATGGGGATCAAAGGCTTGGCGGTGTCCTCGGGCTCGGCTTGTACGTCGGCGAGTCTGGAGCCCAGTTATGTGCTCAGGGCCTTGGGGCGCAGCGATGAGCTCGCTCACAGCAGTCTGCGCATCACTTGTGGTCGCTTCTCTACCGAGGCTGAAATTGACTACGCCATTGAGACCATTCGTTTGAATGTGAACAAGCTGCGCGAGTTAAGCCCCTTGTGGGAGATGTACAAAGACGGCATCGATTTGAGCACCATTCAATGGGCGGCTCACTGATTCATCAACGTGCAACAGGGCCCTTTCCGAGGGAAGGCCCTTAAGAAAAGAACTGGGAGAATTCAACATGGCTTACAGCGACAAAGTGATCGATCATTATGAAAACCCACGCAATGTGGGCTCCTTTGAAAAGGGAGACGACTCGGTGGGCACCGGCATGGTGGGGGCTCCTGCTTGTGGCGACGTGATGAAGTTGCAAATCAAGGTCAACCCCACCACGGGCGTGATTGAAGACGCGCGCTTCAAGACCTATGGGTGTGGCTCAGCCATTGCGAGCTCCTCCTTGGTGACCGAATGGGTCAAGGGCAAGACCTTGGACGAGGCGGCTTCTTTGAAAAACAGCCAAATTGCCCAAGAGCTCGCGCTCCCACCGGTGAAGATTCACTGCTCCATCTTGGCCGAGGACGCCATCAAAGCGGCTGTGCAAGATTACAAAGCCAAGCACGTGGCCAATGCATGAGGCTTGGGTCCATCTTGTCATGAGACATTTTCTACTTGAAATGGTTTAAAGCGTATGTCCGTTACCCTCACCCCAGCAGCTGCCAAGCATGTGAACCGCTACTTGATCAAACGAGGCAAGGGGCTGGGGGTGCGCTTGGGTGTTAAAACCACCGGCTGCTCAGGACTGGCCTATCAGTTGGAATATGTCGACGAGATCAAGCCCGAGGACGTGGTGTTTGAGGACCTGGGAGTGAAGGTGCTGGTGGACCCCAAAAGTTTGGCCTATTTGCAAGGCACAGAACTCGATTTCGTCAAGGAGGGTTTGAATGAGGGTTTTCGTTTCAATAACCCCAATGAGCGTGACCGCTGTGGTTGTGGAGAGTCTTTCCGGGTTTAGGCTGCTGCTCGCGCCCGCGAGCAGGGCATGAACTTGGATTGGCCGCTCGATGAAACTCATCGGTTGATCCTTGAAGATCATTTGAAATTCACGGGCTTGCCCCATCCATTGCACACTTGAGCAGCGCTATCTCCCCACTCGATGATCCCAACTTTGTGGACCAACGACCCCGACCCCCTACTTTGGCATGAACACCCCCCCCATTTCCTTGAACTCATCGACTTTGCTGCAAAGCGATGATTTTGTGTTGTTTCAATTGCCCAGGCGCTTTGAGATTGATGCGCAGGTGCTCATCGAGCGCTGGCGTTCACTGCAAAAAATGGCCCATCCGGATCGTTTTTCAATGCAAGGCGAAGCGGCCAAACGATTGTCACTGCAGTGGTCGACTCGCATCAATGAGGCTTATCAACGGCTCAAAGACCCGTTGCGCCGTGCCGCCTATTTGTGTCACTTGCACGGTGTGGAGATCCATGCCCAAACCAACACCGCCATGCCCGGCGCATTTCTCATGGAGCAAATGACCTGGCGAGAGGCCCTGGACGAGGCGAGTACTGCAGCGGATTTTGATGCCATCGAGCATTGGGTTCAAACTCAAATCGAGACCACGAAGCTTGAGGTGGTGAAACTCTTGGATTCAGAGTCCCAGGTCGATGCCCAAGCGGCGAGCGCACAAGTGCGTGCTTGGATGTTTCTGGAGCGCTTTGAGCAATCGGTGCTGGATCGTCGCGACATTAAACTTTCACTTTGACCCCATCCCATGGCCCTATTACAAATTTCCGAACCGGGTCGTGCCCCGGATCCACACCAACGGCGCTTGGCCATTGGAATCGATCTTGGGACCACCCATTCCTTGGTGGCGAGCGTGAGGCACGGTGTGGCCGAGTGTTTGCCAGACGAAGACTCGCGGGTGATGTTGCCCTCTGTCGTGCAATATTTACCCAAGGGTCGTCGAGCGATTGGCCACTTGGCGTCGGATGCGGCCAGTGCCGATCCTCAAAACACCGTGACTTCGGTCAAGCGCTTGATGGGCCGAACCTTGGCCGACTTGCCGCACGCCCAACGCTGGAGCGTGGCCTTGGTGGATCTGCCTGGCATGGTGGGGATTCAAACCCTTGAAGGGGTAAAGACACCCGTGGAGGTGAGTGCGGAGATTTTGGCGTCCTTGCGCCAACGGGCTGAAGAGAGCTTGGATGACGACATCACAGGCGCCGTGATCACAGTGCCGGCATATTTTGACGACGCTCAGCGTCAAGCCACCAAGGACGCCGCCAAGCTTGCTGGGTTGGAGGTTTTGCGCCTCATCAACGAGCCCACAGCCGCGGCCATTGCTTATGGGTTGGACCAAGGCAGTGAGGGCCTCTTTGCGGTTTATGACCTAGGAGGCGGTACCTTTGATATTTCCATTTTGCGATTGAGCCAAGGTGTCTTTGAAGTGTTGGCCACCGGGGGGGATTCAGCCTTGGGTGGTGATGATTATGACCATGGCTTGTCCGACTGGGTGCTTGGTCAGGTGGGCTGGCGTGCAGAATCGGCCAGCGACAAGTCGCTCATGCTCAAGACTTCGCGCGCAGTCAAAGAGCGCTTGAGTGTGGACTTGAAGACTCGTTTTTATGCAGAGCTCTCCAGTGGGATCATTGACTTGGAGGTCAGCCGCGAGGCGTTCGAATCGCTCACCCAGTCCTTGACCCAAAAAACCCTTCAAGCGTGTGAGCGCGCTTTGAAAGACGCCAAGCTCAAGCCCAAGGATTTGAACGGTGTCGTGATGGTGGGGGGCTCGACTCGGATGCCGCAAATTCAACACAGTGTGCAGGCTTGGTTTGGCCAAGCACCGCTCAACAATTTGAATCCCGATGAGGTGGTGGCTTTGGGTGCGGCCATCCAAGCCAACCAGTTGGTGGGCAACCACACCGAGGGAGATTTGCTGCTGCTCGATGTCACGCCCTTGTCCTTGGGGATCGAGACCATGGGGGGTTTGGTTGAGCGCATTGTGCCCAGGAACCAGACGGTGCCGACAGCCATGGCGCAAGACTTCACCACTTACCAAGATGGACAAACGGCGCTCATGCTGCACGTGCTGCAAGGCGAGCGCGATTTGGTGAGCGACTGCCGAAGCTTGGCGCGGTTTGAATTGAGGGGTATTCCCCCCATGGCCGCTGGGGCCGCCAAAATTCGGGTGACCTTCACGATTGATGCCGATGGGCTGCTGAGCGTGCGAGCGCAGGAGTTGAGCACGCAAGTGCAAGCACAAATTCAAGTTAAGCCCAGTTATGGGTTGAGTGACGATCAAATTGCCAAGATGCTGCAAGAGGGGTTTGAGACGGCCGAGGTGGACATGAAGACTCGGGCGTTGAAGGAGGCGCAAGTCGATGCAGACCGCATACTCATGGCCACGCAAAATGCCTTGAGTCAAGATGGCATGATCTTGAGTGCCCAAGAGAAAACCGAGATTGAGCGTTTGATGCTCGAGCTCAAACACGCGAGTTCAGGCGATTCAGCCGCCATCATCGAAGAGCGCATCGATCTCTTGGCCAAGGGGACTGAAGCGTTCGCTGCCGAGCGCATGAACCAAGGTATTCTTCAGGCTTTGAGAGGCCAACACATTGAGAGTTTGAAATGACCGTGATCAAAATACTTCCCCACGCCGAGTACTGTCCACAAGGCAGAGAGATCCAAGGCCTGCCCGGCAATACCTTGTGTGAGACCTTGCTCGATCATGGCGTGGCCATTGAGCATGCGTGTGACCAAAGCTGTGCTTGCACCACCTGTCACGTGATCGTGCGACAAGGCTTGGCGAGTTTGAATGAAGCCACCGAAGAAGAGGACGATTTGCTGGACCAAGCCTGGGGCTTGGAAGCCCAGTCACGCTTGAGTTGCCAAGTGGTGTTGGGGGCAGAGACTTTGGTGATTGAGATCCCCAAGTACACCATCAACCACGCCAAAGAGTTGCACTGACCCAGAATCTGTGGCTTTCTTCAACCTCGTTGTCGAGATGAAGAGGGCGCTGTTGGGATTTAAATGGAGGAGGGACTTTCTTGTCTCCACTGTGGGAAGCTGAACATGGGTCGTTGGCTTTTGGTGATGGAGGAGGGCACTTCTTCTTGCATGACATCCCAGTGTTCGACCAAACGCCCGTTTTTCACCAAGAACAAGTCTACCGCGACGATGGGCTTGGGTCCCCAGCCGGCGTAACGCCCGTGAATCATCACCATATCACCGTCTGCGACGACCATCCCTGGCTCATAGCTGAAATCGCGTGGCAGGTTCATCACGATATCTCTCAAAAGTTCCAGACCATCTGGAATACTGGGATTGTGTTGAATGTACGAAGAGGACCAGTAACGATCAATGGCAGACAGGTCTCGTTTCACAAAAAGTTCGATCAGGGCTTGTTTGACCAATAAGGCGTTGTGTGTCGTCATGAATACTCCTGGAGAGTGGTAAATGTAGTAAAGTAATTATTTTATGTTCAAAAATCAATTAAAAACCATATAAAAGTATCATTTTATAAGGTTTTTTGGTTTTTTAATGGTTGTAATGTCTGGAGTGCTTCAACGCAATGTCTTGCTGCTCGGGTGGGATAAGCGTTGTTCTTTCGGTCTCGCTTGGGCTACGTACTCGAGTGGCTATTGGGCTGAACGTTACAATCGTTCAAACTCAAAGAAGGTATGTAGCGTGCGACAAATTGTCTTAGACACAGAGACCACGGGCTTGTATGCAGACCAAGGCGACAGGATCGTCGAGATTGGCTGTGTTGAGCTTGAGAACCGTAAACACACCGGTCGCCATTTGCACCACTACGTCAACCCTGAGCGTGACAGTCACGAAGAGGCGCTCAAGGTTCATGGCATTGCCAATGAGTTTTTGAAGGACAAGCCTAAATTTGTCCAAATCGCGCAAGAATTGCTCGACTTTATTGCGGGCAGCGAGCTCATCATCCACAATGCGCCCTTTGATGTGGGATTTTTGAACAGTGAACTCGAGAAATTGGGCTTGCCGAAGTTGAACAACCACATTCACAAAGTGATCGACACCTTGGCCATGGCCAAAGAGATGTACCCTGGCAAACGCAATTCCCTCGACGCCTTGTGCGATCGCTTGGAGGTGGACAACTCCTCGCGAACCTTGCATGGTGCGCTGCTTGACGCCGAGTTGCTGGCCGACGTCTACTTGAACATGACCCGTGGACAAGACGCATTGATCATGGAAAGCTCTGCGTCTGAGATGGCAGGTGAAAGTGGCAATGCCACACCGTTACACCACATTGAATTGCCGGTATTGCTGGCAAGTGAACAAGAAGTTCAGCAGCATGAGGGTGTTCTAGTCCAAATTGACAAATCCAGTCAAGGTAAGACGTTGTGGCGCACACTTGAGACGACGCCTGCTTGAGGCTTACTTAAAGCGTCCAATGTAAGCAACACACTGGATGCTGATGGCTTAACGCTTTGATATAATAGTCCTCTTGGGCGATTAACTCAGCGGTAGAGTGCCACCTTCACACGGTGGAAGTCACATGTTCGATCCATGTATCGCCCACCAAAAATAACTTAATCCAATCAGGCACTTACAGCAATGTCGGTGTTTTTTTATGTTCGAAAAAGTAGTATGGCCTATCTATACCACTTTGAGGGGATATTTCTATTGTCTAACAACAGCATCAAAATGCCTTTTTTAAGCCAGCTTGTTTTAATACAGCGTTGGCCGTATGACTGGATATAATTTTTCTATCGACGGGAAATCTAAGGTTAGTGATAGGTGAATATCAAATGTCGTGATCTCCCTTGCCATGCCTCTCAAAGGAACAACCACTTTCAAGAAGTAGTCGAATCAATTCGGGCGTAAAACTAATACCCATTAACTGACTGCTGTTGCTTGGGTTACTGAAAATTTTCTAGCAAGTACTTCGTATGAAATTTCACCGGCGTCAAGGTAACCGTTTTCCGTTAATAATTCGGGAATCATCACCTCTAGTTTTTTAGAGAGCTCTTCCATTGTTTCTGCCTCAGTGGCAAGGCCCGGAACATCATCTGATGTTGCGACCCAAACTTCGGCCTCACCGTCCCATTCTGCGCGAACAAAGTAAATTTTCTGCATATCTAAGAACTCCAAAAGTTTGTATTTGCTGATCTCGAATCAAGGATGGAATAATTTACTGTCTAGGTGCTCTTTTGTTTATTTGCTAAACGCCGCATATTTGGCCCTGACCTCGTTGAGCAAATCAGTGGTCGTTTTTTTGCCATCTAGATAATCTTGAATTGAAACTTGTAGGTTTTCGCTAGGGCTTAGGTTTTCAATTCGAAGTGAAGCCATCATATTGGCTACGTTTCTTTTCCGCTCTTTCAGACCAAGCTTTGGATTTGGCATGGCAATTCCTTTTTTTTATGCAATCAAATTTT
>CAIMTJ010000096.1 GCA_903844385.1 uncultured Burkholderiales bacterium | reverse complement strand
GTCTTCAAGCCCAGTCTCTTGAGCGGGGGCAGTTTGACTCATTCAAGGCGTTTTTTCCGCCGCTTTGTCACTCGCTTTGTCACTCGCTTTGTCCGCCGCCTTGTCCGACACCTTGGACAGGAGTTTTCTCCACCGCTGCACTTCGAGTCGAATCATCTGCTCGAACTCTTGCGGTGTAGAGGCTGACACCTCACCATCAACGACTTGAAGGCGGCGCGCAACCTCGGGACGTGACAAGGCCAGTTTGAGAGCGGCATTGAGTTTATCCACAATGGCTGTGGGTGTGCCCGCTGGGGCGATCATGCCCCACCACACGACCGCATCAAAGCCCTTGATGCCTTGCTCGGCAATGGTTTTGATATCCGACTCGGACTGAATACGGTGAAGACCGGAGCTTGCCAAAATTTTAAGGCGTTTGGCGTCTGCCAAGGGCTTGATTTGAGACATGCCTGTGAAGAGCAAATCAACATGACCCGCAGCCACATCATTGATCGCGGGTCCAGCCCCACGGTAAGTCACCATGACCAAAGGACTGCCCAGCGCCTCTTGGAGCATGAGCGCGGCCAGGTGGGAGCCTGAACCGTCACCTGAAGTGGCCATGCTCAACTGACCAGGATTGTGCTTGGCATAGGCCACGAGTTCGGGCACGGTGCTCACCCCAAGCCCCAAACGCGCAGCCAAGCCAAACGGGTAGGTGATCACCAAAGCAATCGGTGCAAAATCCTCCGGCGTCCTGTAAGGCATTTGAGGCATGAGCGTTGGGTTGGTGGCCAAACTGGTGCTCACCAGCCCCAAGGTGTAACCGTCGTTGGCCGCTTTGGAGACCCATTCCGTACCCACCACCGTGTTGCCCCCGCCCTTGTTCTCGATCAAAATGGGTTGACCCAGTACCTCGGAGAGTTTGTCGGAGAAAGACCGAGCAATGAAATCTCCTCCCCCCCCGGGCGCAAAGGGCACCACGATGCGAATCGCGCGATTGGGATAGGGGTCAGCAGCCCAAGACTGCATGGCCAAGGCCAAGAGTCCCCACACCAGTGTTCGCAAGGGTTGAGGCAAGGTGGGTGGGCGGCCTAAGGCGCCTAGTCTGCAAAGGGTCATGATGAGTGTGCTCAGGGGTCAAAACAATCAAAGGGCGTATCAACGCTTGTATCGGTTGGGTGCATGCTGGTGGATGCTGGTGGATGCTGGTGGATGAGGGACTCGTTTGGGCGCAGCGTCAAGTGCTCCATCTCGGCTAGGGGTGAGTCTCAACAGGCCAGCAATGACCACCATGCACAACAAAATTGCCTGGCGTGTGGGCTTCGAGCATGTTGGCCTCAAAGGCCCAAATAGGCTTTTCTGATCTCAGGCTGATTGGCAATCACATCCGATGCGCCCGAGCTCACGATGCGACCATTCTCGAGAACGTAGGTGCGCTCAGTCACAGCAAGCGCGCGACTCACGTTTTGTTCGACCAAGAGCACCGAAGTGCCTCGCTCATGAATGGCCTGAATCACATTGAACATCTCTGTCACGATCGAAGGCGCCAACCCCAGGGATGGCTCATCGAGTAAGAGCAATTGCGGCAAGGCCATCAAGGCGCGACCAATGGCCACCATTTGTTGCTGCCCCCCCGAGAGCTCTGCCGAGGCTTGCTTTAATTTGGTCTTCACCACAGGAAAGAGATGGCACACCCATTCCAAGGTGTCAGCCCTCTTGGCCCGAGCTTTGGGGTGCACAGCACCCAGGAGTAAGTTCTCTTGCACGCTCATGGAGCCGAATAAGCGCCGCCCCTCTGGCACCAAGGCCAAGCCGCGCTCGCACAAACGATGCGCGGCAAGGCCAGTGAGGTCCTCACCTTGCCAGAGAATTTTTCCCTCTCGGGTGCGATTCAATCCCATGATGGTATTGATCAAGGTGGTTTTACCCGCCCCATTGGGTCCAATGACACAGACCAACTCTTGCGGCTCGATTTGCATCGATACCGCCCACAGCGCGGGGGCTGCACCGTAGTTAACGTAGACGTTTTGAAGTTCAAGCATGGAAAAAACAGAGTGCTCAGTGACCTAGGGATAACTCGGCATGGCCTTCGCCCAAATAGGCGGTGACCACCTGCGGCTCGCGCATCACGTCTTGCGGTAAACCGTAAGCAATGACGCGGCCTTGATCGAGCACGAGCAAATGGTCTGACAAAGCCATCACCGCCGACATCACATGCTCGACAAACACAATGGATGTGCCTTGATCGCGAATGCGTCGAATGGTTTGTACGGCCACCTCCATCTCGCCTGGCGTGAGTCCCGACAGCACCTCATCGAGCAACAAGACTTTGGGCTTGGCAGCCAAGGCGCGTGCGAGCTCCAAAAATTTGCGCTGGTGCAAATTGAGCTCATCGGGCAAATCGTGGGCCTTGCTGGAGAGTCCGGTGAACTCGAGCCACTGCAAAGCGTCTTGACGAGCCTCGTCTTGCCCCGAATTGGACACGCCAAATTGTGAAGACAGCATCACGTTTTGCAGCACGGTGAGTCCTGCAAACGGCCTAGGAATTTGATAGGTGCGCGATACACCCAAGCGCCTGATTTGATGGGAGGGCAAGCCCGCACACGCCTCACCCAAGAGTTCAATCGAGCCGCGTGTTGGCAAGAAATGTCCCGTCACCACATTGATAAACGTGGATTTGCCCGAGCCGTTGGGCCCCAAAAGACCCAAGATTTCACCGCTGTAGAGGGTCAAGTCCACACCGTCGAGCGCTTTGATGCCAGCAAAGTGCTTGCTCAAACCCTTGACCTCAAGCGCCACTGGCACCTCACGCCAGTCCAGTGGCTCACGAGGCACCCATCCCAATCCTTGGCCATCTTGCAGGCAATGCGGTGTCTCCAATGGCTCTTGGGTGGTGGTGGTGCGAGTGGTCTTCAATGAAGCGCGAGCTTTGCGCCACGCTTGATAGGTCCCCCAAATACCTTGGGGCATAAGAAGAACGGAGAAGGTGAGGATCAGGCCAATCACGATGCGACCGATCAAGGCACTTGCGCCATCGGTGAAAGCGTTGAGTAAAAAGGTGATTAAAACAGCACCCACCATGGGACCCGCCCAGTGGCGTGCACCCCCAAGCACACTCATGAGCACCACAGTCAAGGGCACGGTGATGTTGAAGGTCTCCCCCACCGTCACATAAGAGACATAAAGCGCATGAACGCTGCCCATCATGCCGGCAAAAAAACTCGACAGCGCAAAGGCCGCCATTTTCAAGCCAAAAGTGGGCACCCCATGCACTTGGGCCACATCCTCATCGTCGTGAATGGCCAAAAGCCCAAGACCAGCCTTGGAGTAAAAGAGCGTTCTGGCCACGAGCAAACACAGCAACGCTAAACCCAGGCCCAAATTGTAAAAACTCGACGATGCGCTGGGCCCCAACTGCGGAACTTGAACCCCCATCAAATACACTCCGGGGCCACCATCAATGGGCGTGTTGACGATCAAGGTGGCAAGCACAAAGGTGACCGCCAAGGTGATCAGAGCAAACGATTCGCCACGTATTTTCTTCAATCGAAACACCACCGCGCCCACTGCGAGGGCCAAGACAGCGGCCACCACTCCCGAGAGCAGTACACTGCTCACAAACCCGAGGTTGAGCTTGGTGGCAAAGGTGGCCATACCGTACATCCCCAGGCCAAAAAAAGCACCATGACCAAAGGAAAAGTAGCCCGAATAACCGGAGAGCATATTCCAACTGGTGGCCAAGGTGACCCAAAAAAACACCATGTACAGCAAGGACTGCCAATAGTTGGGCAAACCCCAAAAAGGCGCACCAATGAGGCCCACCAAGGCGAGAATCAAAACGATTGTGGGCAGCGCACGCTTGACGCCCATAGGGCTCGTTGGGCTTGAGATATCAGTCATGTCCGCGCCTCAAGAGCAAAATTAAAATGAGAAGCGTAAACGACACCAAGGGTGCCCAAGTCGGTGCCGTGATGGCCATGGTCATGGACTCACTGATGCCGACCACCAAACCGGCAAAAAGCGGCGCCCAAGCCGACGCCAAACGCCCCATCATGACCACTGCAAAGACGACGCCAATCCACGCAAAAATTTGCGATGGCGCCAAGGTGAATGTGAGGGCCACGCAAACGCCAGCACACGCCGCCAAGCCGCCACACACACCCGCCAGTCCCAAAGACAATTGACGCGCATGGATCCCAAAGGCTTGGGCAATGTCCGCATCCTCGGCTGCGGCTCGCACCGATCGGCCCACATCGGTTTTGTAGAGCATCCAGCTCACCCAAGCGCAGGCACACACCGCCAACACCACAGTGATCGATTCGGAATAGGTGAGGATGATGCCACCAAAGCGAAACTTCATCTCATCGTAGGGACTTGACATGCGCCTAAAGTCAGCGCTCCAGATCAACTGCAGCAAAGCTTCGATGGAGACCGCAATACCAAAGGTGGCCATGAGTGAATTGAAAGGGGTGATGGCAAATTTGGCAAGCACAGCCTGTAGCAATGACGCGAGCAGCGCAAAGGCCGGCACCAATAGCAACAAACTCACCAAAGGATCGACCCCAAAATGGGTCTTCAATTCATAGGTCAAATAAGCGGACAAAAAGACCCAAGCAAAGTGAGCCAAGTTGATTTGCTTTAAGATGCCCCAACCCAACCCCAGTCCCAAACCGATGAGGCCATACAGCGCGCCCATGAATACGCCTGCAGCCAAGGCTTGGATCAATAAATTTAAACTCGGCATGGTGTTCTAGGCATTCTTTACCCCCAAATCGTCGATCACAACACAAGCCTCATGAGACACTCATCCTAGGGGCAACACTGTGTATTCTTGCTGAACGCTCAGGACTTCCCCATGAGGGCTTACCCGAAGTGGGTGCTGACTTGGAGGGATCAACATTTTGGACCATAATTCGAGCTGATGCTCCCAAGCACCAATGCTTGACCAAGAACTGACCGCGTCTGCATCGTGTCACGATCGCCCACCTCACTCTTTACCGAACCCGACAACTCCCCATGCCCCCACCTGATCCCATCAGCGCTGCAACCAGCGCTTTAAGCACCGGCTCTAAAACATTTTCCGCGCAAGGCGGTAAGTCTCACATGGCTTTGGTGCGAAGCGACTCGGTGGTGGTGCGTGGCAAAGACCTGTGCGAAGAGCTCATCGGCCAACAAAGTTTCACCGCTTATTTCCTATTTCTATTGACCGGCGAGCGGCCTAGCGACGACCTCATCCGAGTCACCGATGCGACCTTGATCGCCATTGCTGAGCACGGCTTGGTCCCCTCCGTCGTGGCGTCTCGCATGACCTTGGCTGCCGCACCCGATGCCATCCAAGGTGCGGTCGCGGCTGGACTCTTGGGATGCGGCACGGTGATCTTGGGTGCTTCAGAGACTGCGGGGCACTTGCTCATCGAGATTTTGTCGCTCGCGCACGCCAGCGGCAAGAGCTTGGAAGAGGTCGCCAACCAACAACTGCAAGCGCTCAAATCAAGTCGCCAAGCATTGCCAGGTTTTGGTCACCCGGTGCACAAGGAAGGTGACCCTCGCGCACACAAACTGCTGGCCTTGGCCCATGAATGGGGCATTGCTGGCTCGCATGTGAAAGCACTGCAAGCGCTTGCCAGCCAAATCCCCAAGGTCTACGGGCGAGTCTTTCCCCTGAACGTCTCAGCAGCAATTCCTGCGGTGCTGCTTGACGCGGGTTTCCCGCCGGGCGCCTTGCGTGGCATTCCTCTGCTGGCCAGGACGGGCTCTTTGATCGCTCACTTGCTCGAAGAGCAAGTCAGGCCCATTGGCTTTAAGCTCGCTCAAGCCGCGGAACAAGCCATTGAGTACGACGGCCCTCTTGCCACTGAGCCGGGCGTGTCTGCAGCGATGAATCACCCCACCTGAGCACACGACATTGAATGCCGCCCCGACCATGTCGCCTGCGTTGATACCCCCATCAACACCCCCATTGACGCCACCACTGGAGGTGATTGAGCGCTTTGGTGAGCACGACTTTACGGTGCATGATTTTTTTACCCGGCGTGCCTTGGCTCTCGCAGACAAAGCGATGATCGAGTTTGGCTCAGAGATCATGACTTGGTCTGCCTGCATGGTTTTGCGAGACCAAGCCCGCACCTGGCTGATCCAACAAGGCGTTCAAAGTGGCGATCGCGTGGGCCTCATGTCTTACAACCACCCCAGCACCGTCGTTTTATTCTTGGCCGCATGCGACTTGGGTGTGATTTTGGTGCCTTGCAACCCAGACTTTGTGGCCACAGAGGCACAGTATATTTTTGAGCATGCCCGAGTCTGCGCAGTCATTTGCTCTGAACAAGTGAGAGACAAAGTTCTCTTGGCTGTCGAACAACTGGACCCCAAGCCCTGGATCGTGGTCAACGATGCGCAGCAACAATCATTGATCGATCTTTGGCGAGGGATATCGCCCGAACCCTACGTCCTGAGCTCACAAGCGAGCAGCACTTGCTTGATCATCTATACCTCGGGCACCACCGGTTTCCCCAAAGGGGTCATGCACTCACAAAGGAGCTATTTACTGACCGCAGAGGCCTTTGTACACCGCCTCTACCTCCAAGCCAATGAGCGCATGATGTGCGTCTTGCCCCTCTTTCACATCAACGCCTTGATGTACTCTCTGGGCGGCGCCATGGCCTGCGGGGGCACCTTGATTTTGGTGCGTAAGTTTTCAGCTTCTGATTTTTGGAACGTGGCCTTGCAAACACGCGCCACTCAGGTCAATGTGATCATGTCGGCGGCAGCCATCTTGTCGCGCAGACCCTTGTCTGAATTTCAAGCGGGCCACCAACTTCACAAAATGTTTTTGGCGCCTCTTAACCAAGACTTGCTTGATATTTTTCACCATCGCTTCCATGTCCCCATCTTGATCGAGTGCTACGGGATGACGGAAATCCCAGGCGTGCTCAGCAACCCCTTTGAGGGCCCCCACAAAATCGGCAGCATGGGACGCATCTCCCCACACCCTAGCTCCAAGATCCCAACCCCTGAAGTTCGGGTCGTGGACGAATCGGGTTCTGAGGTGGCATTGGGAGAAGTGGGTGAGATCGTGGTCAAAACCCCCACCATCATGCAAGGTTACTATAAAGACGACTTACAAACAGCCGCAAGCTTCAGGGACGGATGGTTCTTGACGGGGGACTTGGGCTACCGAGATGCAGATGATTTCTTTTTCTTTTTCACCCGCAAAAAAGACATTATTCGCAGAAAGGGTGAGAACCTCTCGGGTGCTGAAATCGACACCGCCATTTCCTCACACCCCGACATCCAAGAGTGCGCCAGCATTGGCGTGCCGGCTGACTTGGGAGAGGAAGAGGTGCTCATTGCGGTGGTGCCCAAGCTCGGGAGTACACTCACTGCGCAAGCCGTGTATGAGTATGCCCAAAGCGTGTTGTCTGCCTTAAAATGGCCGCGTTATGTGGTGCTCGTTGAGAGTTTGCCACACACGGGCTCGATGAAAATTGCCAAATTCAAACTCAAGCCTGCCCAGCACCTACTCGATCTTGCCACCGATTTTTCCGTCCTCCATTCCCGCTAATCTTTTACCCAACCTAGGAGCATTTCAATGAGCTCAAATCCTCAAAACGCACACACCATCGAGAATCTTTATGACGCGACTGACCTCATCACCCAAGAGGTGTTGGCGCGCTATGAAAAAACGCCAGACCCACGATTGAGACAAATCATGCTGTCGCTCATCAAACACATCCATGGGTTTGCCAAAGAGGTCAAACTCACCTCTGAAGAATGGAACTTTGCCATCCAGTATCTGGAGGAATCGGGGAAATGGTGCATGCCAGGTCGCAGTGAGTTCATGATTTTCTCCGACGCTTTGGGCCTATCCATGCTCACCGTCACGCAGGACTATCCAAAACCTGCGCACGCCACCGAGGCCACCTTGGTTGGCCCTTTTTTATTAGAAAATGCACCCAAGTTTGCCATGGGCACCGACATCAGTGGAGGTGCGGCAGGCACACCCATGCACGCCCAAGGCGTCATCCGCGACACAGAGGGCCAACCAGTTGCCCATACCGTGATCGATATATGGCATTCGGATGACCGCGGACTTTATGACGTGCAAGACGACTTGGAGAAAAACGGCGCTTGGGCACGTGCTGAACTCACCACCGATGCCGATGGTCGCTACCATTTCTGGTCGGTCTTGCCAGTGGATTACCCCATTCCGCAAGATGGCACGGCCATTCGTATGCTGCGAGCCACGACGAACCGCACCATGCGACCCGCACACTTGCACTTCAGACTTCAAGCACCGGGTCACCGCACCTTGGTGACACACATTTTTGACAAAAACAGTGAGCACCTCAATAGCGATGCGGTGTTTGGCGTGCGCCCCTCACTCATCGCTGACTTTGTTCACCACGATGCGGGCATCGCACCAGATGGCAAAAAAATGGATGGCGAGTTCTATACCCTGGATTATGATTTTGTAATGACACGTTAAAAACAACAACTCCCTCATGAGAGGGATGTTTTGGCAAGTCTTTGTTTGTTGTAACTGGTATTGATGCTGTTGTGAGTGCTTGAGTGAGTGCTTTAATTGGTGCTGGCAGTTTGCACGCGACCAAGCTGGTGCCTAAAACCTACACGTCTTTTGAATGGCCGCCAACAGCTCAGCTCGACTCACCGGTTTGGCACAAAAGTCATCCATACCGCACTCAAGACTCTTGGCTTGCTCTTGCGGTGCATCGCCAGCGGTCAGAGCAATGATGGGCAACCTTTTCTCCAAGCTTTGCTGGCGCTCCCACTGCCTGATCGCTTGGGTTGCTTCAAATCCGTCCATGATGGGCAAATGACAATCCATGATGACCAAGTCAATCTTGGGTGAGCTCAAAACCACGCTCAAGGCTTGCTCACCATCTTTGGCCAATTGACACACACAACCCATAGACTCCAGCAAGGTTTGATAGACCAGCAAAAGTGTGGGATTGTCTTCCACCACCAAGACGTGTATGCCCTTGAGCTCTTGATGACCACGATCAGAGGTGAGGCGCGAGACAGCCATCTCGCCCAGTCTCCAAACTTGACGCAAGGCCGACTTTAATTCCTCTCGGCTAAAAGGCGCCCTCAACAACGTGCGTTGCTCCTCGAGCGGGGACGCGACGTGGCTCCAACTCTCTTTCATGACCAAGATGGTGGGCTGGGCCTGCGCATGGTTAGGCACACAGTCCAGCATGCCGTGCACATCGGTCACAATGCCGCTCAAAGCCTGACTGTTGATGGCTTTGGGGTCCAACACGACCCAGGGTAAGTTCAAAGCATTGAGCTGAATCTCAAGCGCTTTTTGTAAGAGCGGATCCTCAAACCACAGACCCAAACTCAGGCCCTGGGGAGAGTCGATTCGAGCCGATGGTGCTGAAGCGACTTGGGCGCTGTCAGCGCCATCGCTTCGTTTTTGATGATCTTGGAGCGATTGGCGGCGAAGCGGCAAACTCAGTTCAAACACACTGCCCTCGCCCACAACGGAGCTCACTTGCAATTGCCCACCCATCAAGGTGGTGAGTTGGTGAGCGATGGACAATCCCAGACCCGTACCCAAGCCACCCTTGAGGCGAGAGTCACCGACTTGACTAAAGGGCACAAACAGCAAGGGCCAATGCGCTTGTGCAATGCCCGAGCCGGTGTCAATGAATTTCACCACCAGTTGATCCTCGGGGTCGTGGGAGTCCGCATTGGACACAGGCTTGGGGCGCAGCCCAGTGTGTCGACGCACTTGAGCGTGCACCAAGACATGGCCGCTTGCGGTGAACTTGATCGCATTGGAGATCAAATTGGAAAAAATCTGGGTCAATCGCAGCGCATCCACCTCCAGGCTACAAGGCTCTGGCACATCCATCCACACATAGAGTTTCAATCCCTTGGCATTGGCCAAAGGATCAAACCACAGGATGCTTTTTTCCATCAAAGCCACTGCCTCATGAATGCCCGTGATTAATGGGAAGCGCTGGGCATGGAGTCTCGAGTGGTCAAGAACTTCATCGAGAAGTTGCATCAAATGCACACCCGCACCTTGCATCAAGCGCAAGAGCCTCGATTGCTCAGGATTGAGTTTCGTGGCTTGCAGCAACTCACCTGCGCCCAAGATCCCGCTCAGAGAGGTCTTGAGCTCATGACTCAAGTTGGCCAGAAAAAGAGCGTTGATCTCTTCTTGCGGGCTGGCAATTGGCTCACCCGAAGAACTTGATGGGTCTGTAGAGCTAGAAGTAAGCGTCATGGACAGAGTGGGGATGTGGACTTGGAGCGTTGAGTTAGTCGTGGGGGTGGGTTAACTTCTGATGAAGCACCATGGCGAACGGGACCTGTGTATTGTCGAGGAAGTTTTGTGTGCCCAGTGTTTTAATCGATCAGGCGGCTTATTCAACTGTTTTTTAAATACCACAACAGAACTACAATCATGACACCGATACATGACAAACACGGGGCAATATCGGTCAAGCTGACGCATCGATTTCGACACCCACATGAAAGACCGATCCCCCCATGAGTGAGATCCAACACATTCTTTTTTTGGACGATGACCACGTGATGCGACTCACCCGTTTTGCCTTGAGCGGTGAAGCTCAAGTGAGCGCAGATTGGGTCCAAGCGTTTTTCTCACCACTGAGCGTGCAGCCGCAATCAATCTATGATCTCGCGCACGGCCTGCACGCATGCGACGGGGTGGAACTTTACCCCTTGGAAACACCCCCGAAGCACTTACCCGAACCAGCGGCATTGCATCCCAAGACACAACATCCGGCTGAAATCATTGTGTTTCGCCGCGGCGTGGTGGATGCAGAACTTTTGGCACAGCATCCCAACTTAAAATTCATTCAGCGCTTGGGCGAGCGAAGAGATGGGATTGATTTTCAAGCGGTCAAGGCCCGCCGCATCCAACTCTCTTGTCTTCCCCGTCGAAGCCTTCAATACACGGCAGAGCATGCCGTGATGTTCATGTTGGCACTCTCAAAACGACTCCAAGACGGCGACCTTGCAGTGCGTGCAGCGCAATGGGACAAGAGCAAAGTCATCTCCACCGATGATGTCGCCTACAACTGGGTGGCCTTGAATGGTTTGTCTGGTCTTTATGGCAAAACCTTGGGAATCATTGGCATGGGTGAAGTGGGTGCTTTGCTTTGCAAAATGGCACTCGCGTTTGGCATGGAGGTGCTTTACTGCAACCGCCACCGCTTAAGCGCGCAGCGTGAACTCGAACTCGGGGCGAGCTATGCACCACTCGATGCCTTACTTGGAGCCTCTGATTTTGTATCGGTCAATGCCGCCAATTTACCCACCAATGAGGCCATGATCAACGCTGATATTTTCAATAAGATGAAAAGCACTGCCTATTTCATCAACACATCAAGAGGGAAATTGATTGATGAAACGGCACTGTACCAATCGCTCAAAGACAAACGCATTGCAGGCGCTGGTCTGGATGTGCATTGGCGCGAACCCCGCGACGCCCATCACCCCTTGATGTCACTGCCCAATGTGCTCATGACCCCACACTACGCAGGCGGTGAGAGAGGCGAAGTCCTTCATGAACTCAACGAGGTGTTTGAGAACTGTCGGCGAGTTCTCAAAGGGCAATCCCCCAGTCATTTGATCACTGATTGATCAAATGCACTAGTGAAAACAGTCAAGCGTGTCTTTAACGTTCTTGGTGTAATAACGCGCTGCGTTGTTGGACCCAATGAAGCTGTCATAAATCTCTGGCTCAACCGCGCAGTATTGGTACCACTTCTTATCCACCTTGACCAACATGAGGCTGCGTTGTTTCTCATAACACACTTGCTTGATGATAGGACTGCTGATGGTCTTGCACTCATAGTCCGTCAAATCCACCTGGCCGCGTCCCAAGACGGGGACGATTTCAGCCCCTGCCAAACTTGACACAATGGCCAGAAACACACAAAGCGGCAATGCCCTAGCAAGCGGCCAAAGACTGCGGGTTGGAAGCCATTTCACCATTTGTCACCACCTCCATGTTTGAATTCTTGCGTCCACCTTTGATAACCCCCAAGCCCAAGCCCTAGTCTTGGGGATCAAGACGCATTTTGCACCCAATGGCCCTAGGGCGTCAACGGTGTAAGCCTTCACGCTGAATTGATCTCAATTTAATCTCAAGAGATCAAACAAACCATCGGCTCCATCGTTGGGCTTGGCTTGCAAGTGGTTGAGGTGAATGAGCAAATTGTAGACATCGATGCTTTGGGCCTGAGGGATATTTTGGACCTTGATGCCAGGACCTGCAACAATGAAGAGTCCTTGCATCTCACTGATCAAATTGTCAAAACCGTGCTGACCCACGCTCTTATAACCCTTGTAGTTGCCATCAACACTCCAGCCCGGTTCGGACAAACAAAGGACACTGGGAATACGGCGATGGTGGCCAAAGTGAAAACGCTCTGGCATTTCACCCTTAGACCAACACTGAAGGTGGTCTTGGAGGGCGAGATCTTTCAACAGGGCTTTTTCTTCCTCTGACTTGACCTCAATGGCGGCTAGGGGGCCGGACCACAATAATTTGGCTGACGCATGGGGCTTGAGTGCAGCACTCAAGTCCAACCCATGATTGGATGGCACGGTCATCATGCCGTGGTCTGACACGATCACAAAGGTGGTGGCGTCTTTCAAGTGCAGTTGCGTGAGTCCATCAAGTAAATCCCCCATGGCCTGATCCACATCGCTCAAGGCTGCATTGACCTCGGCACTGTCAGGCCCAAAGCCATGTCCCTTGGAGTCGACTTGCGAGAAATAAAGGGTGGCAAAATCCGCTCTTTGGCTGTCTTCACGGTTGAGCCAAGACAGCAAGGTTTTAACCCGCTGTGCGGGAGACATGTTGTTATCGTAGGTCTTCCAGTCGTTGGGCTGAATACCGTGTATTTTTGCTTCCGATCCAGGCCAAAAAAGCGTGGACGCGATCTTGCCTGAACGCACCACCGTCTCCCAAATGGGCGTGGCCTCCTCCCACCACAGCGGATTTTCGATAGCGGCGCGATTGGACAAATTGAATTCTTGACCAGGGATTTGGGGGTCCACCATGGTGTTGTTCACCACCCCGTTGTGATCTGGGTAGAGCCCCGTGACCAGTGAGTAATGATTGGGAAAAGTAATACTCGGAAACACTGGTGTGAGCCGATCGGCGTGCGTACCTCTGAGCGCCAGACTCTTCAAATGCGGCGTGAAACCCCGCTCGAGATAATCGGCCCTAAAGCCATCGATGCTCACCAACAACACCAAGGGCTTGTGCGACGCAACTGGGCTGGTGCTTTTGGGGCTGTCTTGCGCATGGGCTGGCAAGAACCAAGACGCAACGAGACACAACAGCAAGATTGAGCGCAAGATAACGCCTTTAGATTTCATGGTTTTTACATTTTCAAAATAAGTGAAGGACCCTGAAGCCAAGGCCAACATCCAAGTCCGAACACATACTATAGCTGAGGAATATGACGACTTCTCGGGGGAGGAACTTGAGTCACTGCCCGCGGCAAGGTGTCAGGGCTTGGCCCTGAATTGATTCAAGAATGCAAGATCCCTGTTATGGTTTGTATTGCGCCATCGTTTTAACGATGGTGTCTTGAATCTCACGACGCTCTTCGACTCTAAAGCCCGCATGGATCAGGGCCACCTGACCTTTGGGATTGATCAAATAAGAAGTGGGCATGACTTTGAGGCCCATTGTCTTGGCCGACACACCGCTGGCATCAAAGGCCAAGGCAAAAACGGCGGGGTGCTGACTCAAGAAACGATCGGCATCGATTTTATTGGCATCGACATTGATTGCCAAAAAGCTCAAGCCAGGGATGATTTTTTTTTCTTGCAACTCATTCATCCAGGGAAAAGACTGCCTACAAGGCCCACACCAGGAGGCCCAAAAATCCAAATACACCCATTGACCTTTCAAATCCATGATCTTTGCACCCACCTTGGAATTGGGCAATGCCAAGTCGCTCACATCGTCACCGACCTGAGCGGCCCATGCACCACTCAGTGCCATGCACATCAACACCGAGAAAATAGTCCAACAGCGAAGTTTGTTCATCATGATCAAAGTACGTTTTTGCGGCAAGCCCATCACTTCGTGCTCATAGCGAATAGCCGGTGTAAGCCAATCCAGTGCTGGCCAACCCTGTCAAATTGATGTTGCTCAAATTCAAGGGCAGCTGAGCTGCCATCACCCCCAAGGAGGCGGGAGTGGCACTACCACTGTCGAGTTGAGCCACAAATGGGGCGGCTTGCGCAGCCGTGGGGTGCGAGCCCACCAAACTCGTGTAAATGAGATCAACAACTTGGGCATGCGTCGGGTTATTACCAAGCACCGCATTGAGCGCCAACTGGATGACATCCAACAACTTCTGATTGGCACTGGTGGCCGTGTCTGCGTCCACAAACTTTAATCCAATACCCACATAACTTGTATTGTTCACCGAGGAAGCCCCCAAAACTGCCCCCAAGGTTTCGGCCACCAAGGTGGCGTTTCCCGTCGACGAGAGATCCAACGCCAAGTTTTTATCAGAGAACTGTAGGCGCTGAATGTTTTTCAAGGTATACAACCCCAGACCATCCTTGGCCTGAGCCGAGTAGCCAGTTGCTGTTGGAAAAATTGAAAAATTCGATGCCGGCCTTGAGGTATTGGCATTCAAGGAGCTTTTCGAGCCATCAAAGAACGCCACGTTCATGTTTCCAATACCTTGGTAATCATGCCCCGAGTTGTAGACCAAGACCTCCATGTTTTGAAGAGTCGCGTGCAAGGGAGAGCTCGCAGCCGAGACGGAGTCGACATGAATGCCATCGGCACCCGAGGAGACGCTGTAATCCTTGGTCAAGGAGGTGCCCAAAAACAAGGTATCCACACCCCCTGCCCCATTCAAGGTGAAGGTACCGGCCGAGACCACTACCCATGCCTCGTCGGCCGCTGTTCCGGTTGTTGTTGTCATTGGTGATCTTTAATTGTTGGAGAAATCAAAAATAGTGACTCAATCCCACTTGAATACTTTTCGCTAAAAACGCATCCATGCCCGTGCTGCCTGAACCCAACAATTTCCAACTGCCCCGTTGTTGGTACTGTTCGATTTTGAGGTCCACCCAGGTGTCGGCATCCAAATACTTGCTCACCTTCAAGCCATAGGTGTGCGCCCCATAGCCCGACATGCGCTGGTCTTCTGAATAATAGGTCGAACCGGGCGTGGGGAAAGGGGGAAATGGGGAGCCCGAGGTGTCGGCATTGATGAAAAAATCGGCCGCCGTTTGGGTGTAAAGACGCAAGGACGGCGAGAGCGTCCAGCCGTTACCCACCGGCTTGACCCACTCCGCGTCCCAGGTGTGGGCTCGGATTCCCCAATCGTCCTCGTAATAGCGGTATCCCATCTTCAAAGTCGACTCACTATTGGGCATGTAATGGTTCCAGCGAGCGGTGAAGGTGTTGTTCACCCGCTCGCGGGGGCGATTGTCAAACACCTTGTAGGGATCCGAATAGTCCCCTTTGCCGCTGTAATGCCCGAGCTGGAATTGGGCAATATGGTTCATATTAAACACTTGGGTCAGCCCCATGATCACGGCATAAGACTGCTTGGTCTCGTTCATCACCACATGGTTGGTGGGATTGATTTGATCGCTGCTGATTGACACACCCGCATTCCACGTGCTGTTTTTGGATTCATCAGACTCAGTCATGGCGTAAAACAGCCCCCGCGATAAATAGTCCGCCTCCTTGGAGTAACTCCCGCCAAAGGTACGGGTTCCCAAACTGAGGTAACGCGTTGCACTCACATCCAAGGCATGGCGTTCGTCGTGCATGGTTTTTAAAGCTTGGGTGTGAAACGCTGGCGAAGCACCCGAGATCGCATCGGCTGTGTAGGTCGATGAAACTGACCATTCGCTCGACAAAGGCTTGACGATCAACACCGATGGGGCTTTAACGCGGATGCGATCAAATCCGGGTTGACTGTCCAAATAGTCCAAGTATTTAAAACTCACCAAGGCTTTGTCTGGTGCGCTGTCCGCTCTCGCTTGAACAGCCAACCCCAAGCCCAGTGGCAAAGCCAAAGGCAATGCAAGTGGTAAACCCAAAGCCGCCTTCATGAGCGCATGCCCAAAATGGTTGGCAGGTGAGGCCGCGTTGTGCTCGCAGGCTTTGGCGTTCATTTCATTGCCTGAATCAATTGCATCCACATCC
>CAIMTJ010000095.1 GCA_903844385.1 uncultured Burkholderiales bacterium | reverse complement strand
GAGCAATTTGGATGTGGAAGAGACGGTCATTGTTCAACAAATATTGGCGTTGAATGCTTTTTTTGACTTATTTGCCGCCCAAAGTCGAGCGGATGAAATTATTCAGATTGCTGAAAGTTATGTCAAAACCTTTCAAACCGCTCAGATACGGCTTAAGACTGGAGACATCTCGGCCCAAGAGGCCGCCAGAATTTCCATTGAGTACCAAAGAGCATTGACCGATGTCAATTCCGCTGAGCTTGAACGACAAAAGGCCGCGTTGGTATTGGCTCAACTCACCAATATGCAAGGCTCGCCGTTGAGTTGGCGTGTTCAGCAAAGTTGGACCGAGCTGGGCGCTATGAGCCCAAGCCAGACTCAAAAGGATGCAACGGCAAGCGTTGTGGCCGCCTTGGATGATGCGGTCGATCAAAGGTCGGATGTGATTTCTGCAAAAACCAAGGTCGATGCCAGTCGCGCTTATTTTGAGTTGGTTCAATCGCAAAACAAGGCGGATATCACATGGGGCGCATCGTTTGATCATTATCCCGGCACCTCGAATCGATTGCTGGAATTGAGGCTGCAAGTGCCCATCCAATGGAGCTATGGCTTTGAAGGTGAGCTCGCGCGAGCACAAGCGCAGTTGGAGCAATCCATTGGCCAACTTGAAAAAACTCGTCTCCAGGCTAAAACGGAAATTCTCTCGCTTTACCAAGATGTGCTGATCTCTGCCCAACGAAATGCCTCTTATGTCGAGACCATTATTCCTCAAGCGGATGCTGTCTTAAAGCAAGCGGAGTTTGCCTACAGCAAGGGTGCACTTTCACTCACCGATTTGCTCGACGCCAGACGCACCTACCGAGCCACTCGCATTGATGCAATTGGCGTTCATTCAGAGCTGGCCAAAGCCGTCGGTATTTGGAAGCTGAGAACCCAATCCCCCACAATGTCTTTTGATGTGAAGCACTCCAGTGCGGCAGCATTGAAGGACTGAATTCCTAGGTCTTGATACTTTTACCATTGTGAGTCACCATTGAAGTCCACCAAACTACTCTATTTGAGTGCATTATTGTTGTTGAATGCTTGCAATGAATCGCCACCAAAAATGGAGATCACACAGCAACCGATTGTGCAAAATAATCAACTGAGGTTTCCAGCGGGTAACCCGCAGATCGAATTGTTGGCAACCACACCGGCCCAAGAGTTTCATACGGTTGAGATTGATTTGCCAGCAAAAGTCGTTTGGAATGAGGAAAAAACTCAGCGTCTGTTCCCCGCATTTCCCGGTCGCATTGCCAAAATCTTTGTCGACATTGGACAAAGTGTCGAGCGCGGCTCTCCTTTGGCTCAAGTTGCTTCCCCTGATTTTGGAACGGCACAGGCTGAAACGGCCAGAGCCCTGGGTGAAGCAGCGCTGGCCAAGAAAAATCTCAACCGTCAAAAGGAATTGTTTGACGCGGGCGTTGTTGCCCAAAAAGATTACGAACAAGCCCAGTTTGATTTCGATCGCACCCAAGTGGAAGTTGAACGTGCCAGGGCCAGAACCAATTTATACGGCAGCAATGCCGCCGTGAATCAACAACTCATGCTCGGCTCTGTGGTCCGGGGTGTGGTGGTTGAGAGAAACATCAACCCTGAGCAAGAGATCAGGCCGGATCAATTTGGGCCTGGAAATCCTGCGCTGTTTGTGATCACCGACCCCAAGGAGTTATGGGTGCTCATTGATGCGCGAGAAAACGACGTGAGCTTTTTGCGCACAGGCACCCCCTTGACCTTGAAAACACCCAGCCTACCCGGGATGAGCTTTGATGCCCAAGTCACCGTGGTCTCAGACACCATCGATCCCGCTACGCGAACCGTGAAGGTTCGCGCTGTGGTGAAGAATGCGCAACGGCTTTTGAAAAATGAAATGCTCGCAACCGCTCAATTTCAGAAAATCATTGAGCATGGCGTGAGTGTTCCTGCGACTGCTGTGTTTCTGATTGGCAATGAGCACATGGTTTTCATTAAAAAGGAACCTGGCGTCTATGAATCAAAAGTTGTCAAAATTGCCTATGAAGGACGCCAACAAGTTGTTCTCGAAAGTGGTGTGGACGTCGGCGACAACGTGGTGAGCCAAAACGCTTTATTGTTGGCCAAAGAGTTGATGAATGCCCAAGAAGAAGCCCACCAAGCCCCCTTGGTCATTCCACAGACGAAGCCATGAAAAAAATCATCAGTTTCTCTCTCTCCCAGCCCTTGGTCGTTTTGCTGGGGACACTGTTGTTTGTCTTCTCCGGTGTCATTGCTTTTCAAAACTTATCGGTCGAGGCCTTTCCCGATGTGACCGATACGCAGGTCACGGTGATCGCTTTGTACCAAGGGCGTGCTGCTGAGGAAGTTGAAAAGCAAGTGACCCTGCCCATTGAGACGGCCTTGTCTGGGCTGCCCAATTCCATTCGGCTTTTTTCGCACACACAATTTGGATTGTCTTATACCGTCATCACCTATGACGAAAAAGCCGATGTGAATTTGGTGCGTCAACAAGTCAATGAAAGACTGCTGGGTGTCGACCTGCCTCAAGGGGTACAAGCCAATATCATGCCCAACGCCACGCCTGTGGGCGAGATCATGCGATACCGATTGAAGGGCAGCGGCGTGTCAACCACGGATTTGCGCACGCTGCAAGACTGGGTGGTGGAAAAAAGTCTGCGTCAAGTCCCGGGCGTTGCGGATGTGGTTGCCATGGGGGGTCACATCAAACAGTATGAAGTACAACCCGACATGGAGAAATTGAGGTCATTCAAATTGACCATTCAAAATCTCTTGGATGCCTTGGGGCGAGGCAACTCCAATGCCGGTGGCAGTTATGTTGCGCAAGGCTCACAGCAATTCACCATCCGTGGCATTGGTTTGTTGACCTCATCCGCAGAAATTGGCCAAATTGTGATGGGTTCGAGCAATGGAACGCCCATCTTGGTGAGGGATGTGGCTCAAGTCAAGCTCGGGGCTGTGCCCCGATTGGGCATCTCTGGACAAGACGATGATGACGATGCGGTGGTGGGTATTGTGATCATGCGCAAAGGTGAAAACCCCAGCCAAGTGCTCAAAAACGTCAAAGATAAATTGGCCCTCATCAACGAGCGGGTTTTGCCAAAAGGCGTTCAGATCATTCCCTTTTATGATCGAACATGGTTGATGGGCAAGACCTTGGCGACGGTGTTTAGAAATTTGGTCGAAGGCGCACTGCTGGTGTCTTTGGTCTTGTACTTGTTCTTGTCCAACTTCAGAGCCAGTCTTGCCGTGGTGGTGGTGATTCCCTTGGCCTTGTTGTCCACATTTTTAGGCTTGAAATTCATGGGGGTGCCCGCCAATTTGCTCAGTTTGGGGGCCATGGACTTTGGGATCATTGTCGATGGGGCGGTGATTGTCATCGAAAACATCATGCACCGTCTCGCCCAGCGAGGCGAGGGCATGAGTGACAAGGAAAGGCAAGTCGTCATCACCGACGCCGCCAATGAAGTCGGGCGCCCGACTTTGTTCTCCATGCTCATCATCATTGCAGCCCATATCCCTATTTTTGCTCTCCAGCGCCATGAGGGGCGAATTTTCCAACCGATGGCCTTGTCGGTCACCACAGCCTTGATTGGTTCATTGATCTTTTCACTCAGTTTGGTACCCTTGTTGGCGTACTGGATGCTCAAGACCAAGTTGCCCCATGGGGACAATCAACTGGTGATGGTGGCCAAGAGAATTTACACCCCCATCTTGGATTGGGCTTTGTTGCAGCAGAAAAAAGTCATGGCCATTGCATTCACCATGTTTGTCTTGGCTTTGTTGGTGGCTTCTCGTTTGGGGTCGGAATTTTTGCCCGAGCTCAACGAAGGGACGTTTTGGGTGAATTGGGACTTGCCATCCAGTATTTCGCAAGAGGATGCAACCAAAGTGTTGCGCTTGGCCAGGCGTGCACTTCAAACCATTCCGGAGGTGAAAACCGTCGTCTCCAAGGCCGGTCAGCCCGAGGATGGTACCGACCCCAAGACCCTGAGCATGGCGGAGGTCTTTGTTGACGTCAAACCGACTGAAGAGTGGCGAAAAGGACTCACCCGTGACCAGCTCATTGAGGAGATGGATGCTCGGCTTTCCGTGATTCCAGGTGTCGATCCTGCATTTTCACAACCCATTCGCGACAACGTGCTCGAGTCCATTTCTCAAATCAAAGGACAAATTGTGGTGAAAGTTGCAGGCGATGATTTGCAGGAGTTGCAAAGAACCGTCGAGGCGATGAAGCGTGAATTTAGACAAGTCCAAGGCATTCAACGCGCAGAGGTCGATCGCCTAGGTCAGTTGCCTCAATTGGTCATCGATATCAACCGCGAAAAGGCCGCAAGGCTCGGGATCAATGTGAGCGATATCCAAGACGTGATTGAGACAGCGCTAGCTGGGAAGTCGACCACGTACATTTGGGAAGGCGAGAAGAAATTTGCGGTCGCTGTTCGACTCCCGGAGGAAAAAAGAGCACTCTCCCAACTCTCGAGCACGCCCATTTTGATGGACAACGGTGGCTATACCACCTTGGGCTCGATTGCTGACATCCGGCAAACCTCGGGTGCGATGAATATTGCCAGAGAGACTGGACGTCGCACCATGGCCATTGGTATTTTCATCAAAGGCCGCGACATGGGCTCCATTGTGGCGGAGATGAAAGATCGGGTCAGTAAGAATGTGGTCATCCCCACGTCCTATACTGTGAGCTGGTCGGGTGAATTCGAAAATCAAGAAAGAGCGATGAAGCGCTTGAGTGTGGTGGTGCCGGTGTCCTTGCTGTTGATCTTCTTGTTGCTCTTTAATGCCTTCAACTCCGTCAAAGCGGCGGCGCTGATTTTGTTGAATGTGCCCCTGGCGCTCATCGGTGGCTTTGTGGCCTTGTGGGTCTTGGGGATACCACTCTCGGTGTCTGCGGCCATTGGATTTATCGCATTGTCGGGTCAAGCGGTACTCAACGGCGTGGTCATGTTGTCAGTGTTTCAGCAGTTGCGCTCAGCGGGTTTGACCGTCAGAGACGCCGTGAAAGAGGGGTCCTTGCAACGGCTGAGGACCGTGCTCATGACCGCCTTGTTGGCAGCCCTGGGTCTGTTGCCCATGGCCTTGAGCCATGAGATCGGGTCTGAAACCCAAAGGCCATTGGCCATCGTGATCATTGGTGGCTTGATCACCGCGACATTTTTAACCTTGGTGGTTTTGCCGGCCTTGTATGTGTCGTGGTTCTCTAAACCCGATCCGAAAGACTGATCGCCAGCAAACGCAATGAATAGGGTCTTGCTCACGCATGACCATTCACGTGTTGGGGGCGATCAGGGTGGGCGGTGGCTCACCTTTCATTGTCATGCAATCGACCCGCAATAGGCACGCTCAAGAGTGAATCCTGTTCAATTGTTGCGTCGAGGATCTTTCACGTCTTTAATTTCTTGAAATTCAGTATTGTAGAGTTCATTATCGCCTTTGATATTTCTCTCGACTCGCCGAATGTAGATGCTTTGAACAATATCGCGGGTGGTGGCGTCAATGTAGATTTGACCACGTGGGCTCTCAAAGATCTGTCCCTTCATGGCTTCCACCAATTGATCTCCATTGCCCATACCATTGGTTTTTTTGATGGCCTCATAAATAACCCTCATACCGTCATAGCCAAACACAGCAATGGCATTGGGTCGCATTTGTGGGTTGGCTTTTTTGAAGGCTTTGATGAATTTTTGATTCATGGTCGAATTATGAGATGCTGAGTATGGGTAGGCGGTGATGATACCGATGGTGGAATCACCCATGGCATTCAAATCGCCGTCATCCACCACATCGCCAGGACCAATGACTTTGATGCCCGATTTTTCGAGCCCGCGTTCATTGAACTGCTTCATCAAGTTGGCCCCAAGTCCTACGGGAACAAAAATAAAGACCGCATCGGGTGCGAGATCCTTGACTTTTTGCAAGTAGGGTGAGAAGTCATTGCTCTTCAATGGCACACGCAAGGTGTCCATCACTTTACCGCCATTGAGAATAAAGCGGTCTTTGAATGAATTTTCTGCATCGATACCAGGCCCAAAGTCAGACACCAGTGTGACGGCCCTTTTGATGTTATTGTTTGAAGCCCAGTCTGCGACGGTCACGCTCGTTTGTGGCAGGGTCATGGACACCCTCACCATATAAGGCGTGGAGTTGATGATGGAAGAGGTTGCCGCTAGCATGTTGACCATGGGAATTTTGGCTTGGGTGGCGATCGGCGCTGCGGCCAAGGCGAGGGGAGTCAGGCTAAAACCTGCCAAGACTTCTACTTTGTCGTTCACCACGAGTTCTTGAGCAGCGCGTTTGGTCAATTCGGGTGTGCCGTTGTCGTCTCTGACGACCAGCTCAATCTCTCGTCCAGCCACGATGTTGCCATGCTCGGCCATGAAGAGTTTGGCACCCGCCAACATCTCAACACCCGTGGAGGCAAAAGGCCCTGACATGGCCACCACAAAACCCACTTTAAAAGGTTTGGTGGCCGCATTCGTGCGCACGCAAACATGGGACAACATTAAAAAAACAAGGCAAGGCAATAAGAATTTTTTCATAAGAACTTTCAAACTTGTTCAGTCAAACGAATGACGGACTCGGCGTAAGAGCCGTGTCCCTCTTTTTCAGACGCAAAAATTCCACGCTCTTGTACCCACTGGTGGGTTTTTTCGTAGATCTCTTTGCTGTAGGGTTCAAAAACAAAACGCTCACCAGGCCCAAAGCGGCGCACATCGACGAGTTCGAGATGTCGTTGGGGAATTTCATTGGCATAGTAGTGGGCAAAACTCTGGTGCATCACATCGATGTCGGCTTGGGCCCGTCGAAGTGCGGCGAAATATTTTCTGGCGTCATCAATGGACACATCTTTGGGGATGATGGCGGCGATCATGAAGGTGCAGTCCAGTATTTTGCGGTAACCCAATTGCTCAAGAATGTAGTACTGGCCGCCAAACACTGTCACGGCTTGGGCGCTTCGGTCGAGCATTTGGTCCACCCGTGCGGCCGGTGAGCCACTGAACTTCAGTTTGATGTCTTCTTTTTTAACAAAGGGCTCCAAGGCTTGGATGGTCGTGTAGTGACTGCCTGACTGGTAACCAACATGGACCTCAATGTTGGCCAAGTCCTCTGGACGCTTGATCGGGGATTCGGGTGCTACAAAAATTGCGCAAGGTGTGATCGTGTAGCACTCACCCCATAACTTGCCATGATCAGCCGATGCGGCCATGTTGACCGTCCAATGACACGCGCAACTCACCGATGCCTCGCGGCCCTTTTCATAGCTTTGAAACGCACCGTTTAAATTTTCGGTGACCTCGGCTTTCTTGGGGGTGTCAGCGCCTGTGGTTGCCGACAACAACGCGTGCGAAGCGAGTTCGTAATTGTCGAGTCCTTCGGCTTTGAAGTAGCCCTTTTCTTCAGCGACCCATTCTTGTAAGCGGCCGTGCTTGTGAATAATGAATTTTTGCATGGAGTTCTTCTTTATTTGAAGCGGTTTTCAGACCTAGAAAACAATGCTATTCGGACAGCCTCCCAATGCAAT
The DNA here is from genome assembly GCA_903844385.1 of uncultured Burkholderiales bacterium. Classification (GTDB taxonomy): domain Bacteria; phylum Pseudomonadota; class Gammaproteobacteria; order Burkholderiales; family Burkholderiaceae_C; genus Limnohabitans. Next base: position 20,489 of record CAIMTJ010000095.1, on the reverse strand, counting down.
CAGCGTTATCCCTAAAACGTTGAGCAGGATATTTTGATCGTCATTGAATCCGCTCTTGGACACCGTCTTTTAATCCCTCTCGTTTGCGTCTTTTTTTAACGTCAAGAGTTCTGCAAAGCGTCTTGCGCATGAATTCTTTCGTTCAGGCATGGGTCACTGTGCCGGTTTCGAGGGGGAGGCCCGCGTATTGTTCAGCCAAAGCGGCTTGTGCATGGTGAGATGATTTGAGGTAATCCAACTCATTTTCTTGGGCACGCTGATCGAAATCACTTCCTCCTGGAAAGCGATGCAGCAAGTTGGTCAAATACCAGGATGTTCTGACCGAGCTCCATACACGGCGCAAAGCCGTTGCACTGTAAGCATCGAGCAATGCCGTCGTGCCCTGGCTGTAAAAGGCTGAAAGTGCACGGGAGAGATAAAAGACATCGGAGACGGCTAAATTCAAGCCCTTGGCTCCTGTGGGCGGGACGATGTGGGCGGCGTCTCCGGCCAAGAAAAGTTGCCCATGGCGCATGGTCTCGCAGACATAGCTGCGCAAAGGTGCGATCGATTTCTCAATCGATGGTCCGGTCACCATCGCATCAGCCATTTCTTTGGGGAAACGGGATTTGATTTCGCTCCAAAACCGGTCGTCTGGCCACTCCTGGATGTCGGTCCCGGTGGGGACTTGTATGTAGTAGCGGCTCAGCGTGGGACTTCGCATCGAGGCCAGCGCAAAACCACGCGGATGGTTGGCGTAGACGATGTCCTCGAGCGGGGGTGTCTCAGACAGAATGCCCAACCAGCCAAAAGGATATTCTTTCTCAAATTCATGGCGCAGTTCTTTGGGAATGCTTTGGCGCGAGGCGCCGTGAAAACCGTCGCACCCAGCGATGTAGTCGCACTCCAAGCGCATTGACTCCCCCTGGTGGGTGAACGTTACATGGGGATGAGCGCTGGTCAAATTCATCAATTGCAAGTTCTCGACTTCCATGAGCACCTGGGCCGAACGGCGATCGCCCGCCAGGTAAAGATCTTCTTGGATGTTGGTCTGTCCATAAGCCATGAACTGCTTGTTGAGGTGTTTTTTGACGTCAATGAAAAAAGTCTCTCGTCCAGCCCATACAATTTTCATCCCATCGTGCACATGGCCTTCTTGGTCCATTCTCTGGCCCAATCCATATTGCCTGAGGAGATCCACGGTGCCTTGCTCCAAGACCCCAGCACGGATGCGATCGAGCACATAGGCCCTGGAGTGTTTTTCCAAAACCACGCTTTCAACACCGTGCTGGTGCAAGATCTCGCTCAGCAGCATGCCAGCGGGTCCTGCGCCGATGATGGCAACTTGGGTTTTCATGATTTGATTGTCCTGGCAGTCAAGCGTTGAAAAAGATACTGGATATGATGGGGCATTCAAGTACCGGGGTGTTGGAGTCAGGCGGCTGATGAGCACGTGACCCGCCGCCTGTGCACGTGGTGAAGTATATTCAAATCTTTGGGGTCCAACATAAGGGGTGTTGCTGTGTCAGCCATTCGTGAAACTTTAAAGTCCTTGCGGCTACCGGTCATTGCCTCACCACTTTTCACCATCAGCAACCCCAAGCTCTTGATTGAGCAGTGCAAGGCGGGTATCGTGGGGTCCATGCCGGCCTTGAATGCCAGACCCGCTTCGCAATTGAGCGACTGGTTGGCCGAGATCACGGAAACACTGGCCGCCCACAATGCCGCTCATCCCGATGAACCGGCGGCACCCTTTGCCATCAATCAAATCGTTCACAAATCCAACGACAGGCTCATGCTGGACATGGAGGTGTGTGTGAAATTCAAGGTGCCGCTCTACATCACCAGCTTGGGCGCTCGCCAAGAGATCAACGACATGGCGCATGCGTCGGGCGCTCATGTCTTTCATGACATCATCAGCAACCCCTTTGCTCGCAAGGCCATCGAAAAAGGTGCCGACGGCTTGATCGCTGTGGCCGCTGGAGCGGGGGGGCACGCCGGCACCAAAAGTCCCTTTGCCTTGGTCCAAGAAATTCGCGAGTGGTTTGATGGCCCCCTCATCTTGTCGGGCTCGATCGCCACAGGACGCGCCATCTTGGCCGCCCAAGTCATGGGTGCGGACTGTGCCTATGTGGGATCGGCCTTTATTGCCACCCACGAGGCTCGGGCCGAAGACGCTTACAAGCAAGCGATTGTGCAGGGGACGTCCGATGATGTGGTCTACAGCAACTTTTTCACGGGCGTGCACGGCAACTATTTGGCGCCCTCGATACGCAAAGCCGGCTACGACCCGGACCATTTGCCCGTCTCTGACGCGAGCGCCATGAATTTCTCTGGCGACATGCCCAAAGCCTGGAAGGACATCTGGGGCAGCGGTCAAGGCATTGCAGCCATCAAGTCCATCCAAAGTACCGCGCAACTGGTGGCCCAGCTCCAGCGCGAGTACGACTCGGCACGCGCTCAGTACTTGCTGAGGTTGCAATAGTCTGTTTTGAGGCAGTATTGGCGAGCAGACATGACGCCAGTGAGTTGCGTTTTGGCGTTGGCTCCAAGCCCCCTTGCTTGATGTCGAGGCATCAGCAGACTTCAAAGAGACCCGCTGCCCCTTGACCACCACCCACACACATGGTGACCACGACGTATTTGACGCCACGGCGCTTGCCCTCAATCAAGGCGTGACCGACCAGCCGCGCACCGGACACACCGTAAGGGTGACCCACGGCGATGGCGCCGCCGTTGACGTTCAGGATGGAGTCATCAATACCGAGTTGCTCTTGGCAGTAGAGCACTTGAACCGCAAACGCTTCGTTGAGTTCCCAAAGCCCAATGTCCGAGACCTGGAGTCCATTGCGCTCAAGTAAGCGAGGCACGGCGTAAATGGGCCCGATACCCATTTCACCGGGCTCACACCCCGCGGCCGCAAAGCCTCTAAAAACCCCCAAGGGTTGCAGGCCCCTTTTCTCGGCAAGTTGTTCATCCATCACCACCACGGCCGAGGCGCCGTCTGAGAATTGGCTGGCGTTGCCGGCAGTGATCACACCGCCGGGCAGGGCGGAGCGGATTTTGGCGACAGCGTCGATGTGGGTGTCAGCGCGGATGCCTTCGTCGCTGGCGATGGTCACCTCGCGCGTGAAAATCTCTCGACTTACTGGATCGGCCACTCCCATGGTGACGCTCATGGGCACGATCTCACGCTCAAACAGGCCTTTTGATTGCGCCAGTGACGCCCGCAATTGACTCCTCACCCCATAGGCGTCTTGGCGGTCTTTGCTGATGTGATAGCGCTTGGCCACTTGTTCGGCAGTTTGAAGCATATTCCAATATATTTCCGGCTTCGTTTGATCCAAGCTCGGGTCTTTGATCATGTGCACATTCATGTGCTGCTGCACGCACGAAATCGACTCCACACCACCGGCCACCAAGACCGGTACTCGGTCCACCATCACGCGGTGCGCGGCCATGGCGATGCTTTGTAAGCCCGAGGCGCAAAAGCGATTGATGGTCACACCCGCACTGGAGACAGGCAGGCCCGCCCTGAGTGCGATTTGCCGGGCAATGTTGGCCCCGGTGGCCCCTTCCGGTGTCGCGCAGCCCATGAGGACATCTTCGACTTCACCAGGGTCTACCTGGGCGCGCTCCACGGCCGCACGCACCGCATGGGCACCCAGTGTTGCACCGTGCGTCATGTTGAAGGCCCCCTTCCAAGATTTGGCAAGTCCCGTGCGGGCGGTGGAGACAATGACAGCGTGATTCATGGGGCGCTCCGAGCATTCTTGGTGGTGGGGATGTTCATCTTGGCGTGTTTCCTATCCAGGTTTCAGGTGAGGCTCTTGCCTTGATCCAAGCAAGTTTGAAGGAGCCCGGCCGGTTGCCAAAAATCATCCTTGGACTCTTCTTGAAAACGCTTCATGGTGGCACACACTCGAGACAGCCCCACTTCGTCCGCGTATTTCATTGGCCCGCCTCTGAAGAGGGGAAAACCGTAACCGGTGAGGTAGACCACATCCACGTCGCTTGCGCGCATGGCCATGCCTTCTTCGACGATGCGAGCGCCCTCATTGATGAGGGCGTAGATGGTTCGCTCAATGATCTCGTTGTCGGTGAATTTTTTGGCTTGGATGTGGTGGGCGGCTCGGTACTTCTCGATGAGCTCGCCAACCACGGGGTCGACCAGCGCTTTTCGGTTGCCGCTCTCGTAGCGGTACCAGCCCAGGCCAGTCTTTTGACCAAAGCGGCCAGCCTCGCAAATGGCATCGGCGAGTTTGGAGTGAATCGTTTGGGGCTTTTGCGCGTAGCGCCGCTTCCTGATGGCCCAACCGATGTCGTTGCCGGCCATGTCGTTCATGCGAAACGGCCCCATCACCATGCCCCATTTCTCCAAGGCCTGATCGACCTGGGCAGGTGAGGCGCCTTCTTCAACCAAAAGAAAGGCCATGCGGACATAGTGCTCGAGCATGCGGTTACCGATGAAGCCGTCGCACACCCCGGAGATCACGGCGGTTTTTTGGATGGTTTTGGCCAGCTTCATGACGCTTGCCAGCACATCCTTGGCGGTTTCTTGGCCGCGCACGACTTCCAGCAATTTCATGACATTGGCGGGGCTGAAAAAATGCAGACCGATCACGTCCCCAGGCCGTTGGGTAAAGGAGGCGATGCGGTTGATATCCAAGGTCGAGGTGTTGGTCGCCAAAATCGCCCCAGGCTTTAAAACCGCGTCGAGTTCTTGGAAGACTTTTTCTTTGACCCCCATGTCTTCATAAACCGCTTCAATGGCCAGGTCCACAGTCGCGAGGTCTTTGTAAGCCAAGGTGGTGGTGAGCAGCGCCATGCGTTGGTCCAATGCCGCTTGGCTCAATTTGCCTTTTTTCAAGGAGTTCTCGTAATTGTGACGAATGGTGCTCACCCCTTTGTCCAGTGCCGCTTGTTGCGTGTCGATGAGCTTGACAGCCATGCCGGCATTCAAGAAATTCATCGCGATCCCGCCACCCATCGTGCCCGCACCGACGATGCCCACCGACTCGATGCTGCGTGTGGGCGTGTCATCGGCCACGTCGGGGATTTTGCTGGTGAGTCGCTCTGCAAAGAAAGCGTGGCGCATGGCTTTGCACTGGGGCGTGCCCATGAGCTCGATGAACAAACGCCGCTCGGCCCTCATGCCCTCTTCAAAGGGCAAGGTGCAGGCGGCCTCAAAGCTCTCGACCAAAGCGCGTGCTGCCGGGTAGTGGGGGGCCGTGGCTTGAACCGTATTCTTGGCAAAGTCCAAAAAGGCTTGGTGATGGGGGTAATCGACCTTCAAGTCGCGGATGCGTTGCAAGGGTTTCTTTTGAGCCAACAACTCTTGCAAGTAAGCGATGGCGCCTGGGATAAACGCCCCCTCGATCAAGCGATCGACCACACCGAGGCGGGCGAGCTCAGGGCCTTTGAGCGCGTTGCCCTTGAGGATGAAATTGAGAGCCGCCTCCATGGGGATGAGTCTGGGTAACTTCTGGGTGCCGCCGGCTCCCGGTATCAAACCGAGTTTGATCTCGGGCAGGGCCACACTGGCGCTTGGGCCACAGATGCGGTGGTGGCAGGCGAGCGTGAGCTCAAAGCCCCCGCCCATGCACGTACCCTCCAGGCCCGCCACCACGAGTTTGCTCGATGACTCGATCAACTCAATGAGGGACATGAGGCTGGGCTCTGCACGCCCTTGGGGCTTGTCAAATTCGGAGATATCGGCGCCACCACTGAAGACGCGGGCGCTGCCGGTGAGCAAGACAGCCTCGATGTCTGGGTTGGACAAGGCCTCATGCAAAGCGTCAAAGAGTGCTGTGCGCAGGCCCAGCCCCATGCTATTGACTGGCGGATGGTTCATGGCAACAGCAAGGATGCGAGCATGCCGCGTGAGGGTTAACAAACTCATGAAGTCTCCAAAGGATTTAATTCAATTCACTTGTGGGCCAAGGACAAGGGAGGCATTCAATTCATCCAGCGCTCGTGAGGCTGGGTCTGCCGGTCGAGCCCAACAACTCCACCAGCATCACCATCACCCTCGCGCCAGGGTATCGATTCGGTTTTGATGAAGGCACCCCCCAAGGTTCAAGCTCACTGGGGGGCCTCACGATGTCAATCCTTGGCGCTTGGGTTCTCGGCCACCAATTTGGACCAATAGCTGTGATCGCGCTGGACCATCTTGGCAAAGTCAGCGCTCGAGCTCAGCACCACGTTGGCGCCGATGGTGTTCATCGAGGACTGCAGTTGTGGGTCTTTGCCGACTTTGGCGATGGCGCTGGAGAGTTTGTTCACCACTTCTTTGGGCAGCTGCGCGGGTCCAAAAAATCCTTGCCAGCCGTCTTGGATGAAATCGGGGTAGCCACTTTCAGAGAAGGTGGGCACTTGCGGCAAGACGGTCGATCTTGATGTTGCCACCACCGCCAAGGGCACAATGGAGCCTGACTTCACATAGGACGCGACACTGGGCACGGTGACCATCACCAAGGGAATTTGACCGCCCAATAAATCGGTGACAGCGGGAGCCCCCCCCTTGTAGGCCACATGAATGAACTCGAGGTGTGTGGCTTTGCCAAACTGCATGAGCGTCAAGTGCTGCATGGTGCCGTTGCCGGGCGTGCCATAGGCCAAGGGTTTGGTTTTGAGCAAAGCCATGAGCTCGGTGAGTGAATTCACTTTGAGTGCGGGGGTGGCGGCAAGCACCATGGGCAACGAGACCACCTGCGCGATGGGGCTGAATTCCTTCACCGGGTCGTAGGCGGGACCTCGGGTTTGCGCCGCATTGATCGAGATGCTGCCCGGCTCACCGAGGAGCAATGTGTAGCCATCGGGGGATGATTTCGCCACAAAACTAGCGGCCAATGCGCCGCCGGCACCGGGCTTGTTGTCAACGATGACTTGTTGGCCGAGCTCCCCCGAGAGCTGGGTGGCAAAAGTTCTGGCCACCATGTCGGTGGGGCCTCCTGGGGCAAAGCCAACCCACAGGTGGATCGTTTTTTGTGGCCAGGTGGTTTGTGAAAACGCCGTGGTGCTCCCGACCAACAAGGCCGCCCAAAGGAGTCGGCGAGCCAAGGTGGGGGTGCGCGCGAGTGTTGCTGTCAATGTCGTTGTCATGGTGTTCATCATAGAAGTGAAGGGGTTGTTGAGTTGCTGAAAATTTTGCCCGGGTTCATGATGCCCAGTGGATCCAATGCGCGTTTGATCTGGCGCATCAGATCGACCGCGTCTTCACCAATTTCTGCGATCAAGAAGTCCATTTTGTGAAGACCAATGCCGTGCTCGCCACTGCAAGTGCCGTCCATCGACAAGGCCCGCATGACCAATTGGCGGTTGAGCACTTCAGCGCGCGCGCGCTCTTGAGCGCTGTCGGGGTCGATCAGGTAGCCGAAATGAAAGTTGCCGTCGCCCACATGGCCCACCAAGAAATACGGCAGGCCGCTCGCGTTGGCTTCCTCCACCGATTGCAGCAAACAGTCGGCTAGCCGACTGATGGGCACACATGTGTCGGTGCTGATCACCCGTTTGCCCGGGTGAGACTGCAAGGCGGCGAAGTAAGCGTGGTGCCGAGCCGTCCACAGTTTACTGCGTTCTTCGGGCGTGTGGGCCCATTCAAAGTCGCTGCCGTGGTGCTCACGTGCAATCGCGTTGACGGCACTGATTTGTTCTTGGACAGCCGTGCGGCTGCCATGGAACTCCATGAGGAGCAGCGGGGCCTCTTTGAGAGTGAGATTGGCATGGCGGTTGACCATGGCAACGCTGAATGCATCGATCAACTCGACTCGGGCAATGGGGATGCCCATTTGAATGATCTCGATGGTGGTGCTCACCGCCTGGGCAATGCTCTCGAACGAACACACCGCGGCCATGATGGATTCGGGCTGAGGGTGCACTTTGAGGGTGATCTCGGTGATGATCCCCAGTGTGCCCTCCGAGCCCACGAACAAACGGGTCAAATCGTAGCCCGCACTTGACTTTTTGGCCCGGGTGCCCGTGCGCACGGTTTGAGCGCTGGCGGTGACGACCTCGAGGGCGAGCACGTTTTCTCGCATGGTGCCGTACCTCACCGCATTGGTGCCACTTGCTCGGGTAGCCGTCATCCCGCCAATGGAGGCGTCGGCACCGGGGTCAATGGGAAAGAAAAATCCTGTGTGTCGCAAGGCGTCGTTGAGGGCCTTGCGCGTGATGCCCGGCTGCACCGTGACCGTGAGGTCTTCGGTGTTGATGGACAAGACCGCTTTCATGTTGGAGAGGTCCACGCTGATGCCGCCTTGAACGGCCAGTAAATGGCCTTCAAGCGACGAGCCCACGCCAAAGGCAATCACGGGGGTGTGGTGTTGGCTGGCCAGCGCCACCACGCGTTGGACATCCGCGGTGCTGTTGGCATAGACCACCGCTTGGGGCGGCTCGACAGAAAAGGACGACTCATCTCGGCCGTGGTGCTGCCTCACCGCCATCGCCACCGAAAAGCGCTCCCCAAACGCGAGCTTCAAAGCGTCTTGCAAGGCCGCGGGAAGCGCTGAGCGCTCGAGGCTGGGAGACGCGGTGGTGTGGGCAGCGTCATGGTCATGGTCATGGTCATGGGCAAGCGCATGGGCGTTCAGGGCAACGGGTGAGTTCACGCTCGGAGTCTTTCTTTGAAATTCAAGGGGGCTTTCACACCACCTTAAAGAACCGCAGGTGCACGCTCTCGGGTAAACGCACGCCGCAGCCGATGAATTGGAAGTCCTGCAACCACTGCAGGGCTGGGCAGGCGGTTTCAAATTGAACTTGCGAGCGGAAATAAATCGCCTGCGGGTTCACCACCTCGCCACGCATCATTTTTTGCGAGTTCTCACTCGACATCACGCGAAGCGCTTTGTTTTGCACGAAGATGGTCTCTTGACTCTCGGTCTCGATCACGTAGCGCGCATCGAGGTGCCCTACGCGCGCATCATCGACCAACAATTGGTAGTCTGCACCGCCTGGCAGGATGGTTCCCTGGATGAGCCCGCTCACCTGTCCTCCTAAAATGGGGATGATGCGTCGCAGGCCTTGGCGAGTTTGGCCCACCGAGATGGGTGAGCCGACTTGAACACTCAAATCACACAGGGCTTGGAGCGTGGGTGCATTCAAAAATTGCGCGTAATCGGTGGGCAGTGTCATGGTGGGGATCGGGGAGGGGACGTGACAGAGGGCGTGCAAATGGGCCTGGCCCAATCGGGCTGAGTATTCATCGTGGTGATTGTGCTGAATATAGAGGAATTTGTCGCTAGGGAGAACGCTCAGGGCCCGAGACTGTGTTTCAGGCTAGGATGAGGGTGTTTTGTCGATAAAATTCAATCCATCTCCTGCTCGAGGCGCACGCTTGGGGTGCAGGGTGACAGGGTTGACTTTGTTGAGCTTTATAAACAAAAACGGCAATACAGTCGTTGTTGTCTTCTTTTTTTTCTGATCATTCATCGAGGACGGGCATCTTGGAAGTTTCTTTTCAAACTGAAATTGAACAGTTGCGCTTGGGCCAAGGCGAGGAATTCCACGGCGAGGGCATTTTGGCCATCACCAAAGCCTTGCTGCAGTCGGGGGTGGCCTACATCGGCGGCTACCAAGGTGCACCGGTCTCCCATTTGCTCGACGTCATGGTCCAGGCACAATCCTACATGGAAGAACTCGGTGTGCGTGTCGAGGCCTGCGCCAACGAGGCCTCGGCGGCGGCCATGCTCGGGGCCTCCATCCATTACCCTTTGCGTGGGGCGGTCACCTGGAAGTCGATTGTGGGCACCAATGTGGCGGCCGACGCCTTGAGCAATTTGTCCTCGCCCGGTGTCACGGGCGGGGTCTTGATCATCGTGGGCGAGGACTATGGCGAGGGGGCTTCGGTGATTCAAGAGCGCTCCCACGCCTATGCCTTGAAGTCGGGCATGGTGCTGCTCGACCCCCGCCCCAATTTGACGCGCATGGTGGACATGGTCGAGGAGGGCTTTCGCTTGTCCGAGCACGCCAACATGCCCGTCATGATGGAGTTGCGCATCCGCGCGTGTCACGTCAAGGGCAGCTTTGTCGCCAAAGACAACGTGGCGCCGGCCATTTCGAGCCAACACCTGCAAACCCACCCCGCCGTCTTCAATTACGCCAAGCTCGCCCATCCGCCTGTCACCTTCAGCCACGAAAAACTCAAATACGAACAACGCATCCCCGCCGCTCGGCAATACATCTTGGAGCACGGGCTCAATGAGGTGATGGCCGGCGTTCATGAGCGTTGGGGCTTTGTGGTGCAAGGCGGCCTCTACAACACCCTCATTCGAGCCTTGCAGCAGTTTGACTTGGCCGATGTGCACGGCAAGAGTCAAATCCCCATCTTGGTCTTGAATGTCACCTCCCCCTTGGTGCCCGAACAAATTTTGGATTTTTGTCGCACCAAGGACGCGGTTTTTTTGTTCGAAGAAGGGCAGCCCGATTATTTGGAGCAAGAAATCGCAACGATGCTCAGGCGCCAAGGCCTGCCAGTGCCCCTGCACGGCAAAGACTGGCTGCCCATGGGCGGAGAGTACACGGCCGAAGTGATGTCACGCGGCGTTTTGGCGTTTTGCAAGGCCTATTGGCCCGAACTCCCAGCCATCTCTGCCGTGTCCACGTGGCTTGAGGGCTTGGGTGAACAACGCGCCCAAGCGCAGGCCTGGGTCCAGCCCCAGATGCAGGCCTTGCCCCCCAGGCCGCCGGGTTTTTGCGTGGGTTGTCCTGAGCGTCCGGTGTTTTCGGCGTTGAAATTGGCGCAGCAAACGATGGGCTCGGTGCACATTGCCGCTGACATTGGCTGCCATGCCTTGGGCACTTTCGAGCCTTTTTTCAGCGGCCACACCATTTTGGGCTACGGCATGAGTTTGGCCAGTCGCGCAGGCGTATCGGCTTCGATGCAGCAGCGCGTGCTCTCCATCATGGGCGACGGCGGGTTTTGGCACAACGGTCTTTTAACGGGGGTGCAAAGTGCGCTCTTTAACAAAGACGATGCGGTGCTGTTGATCTTTAAGAATGGCTACACCTCAGCAACGGGCACACAAGACATCATCTCCACGCCCGAGAGCCAAGCCAAAATTGTGGCCCACGACAAATGGTTGAGCCAAGTCCACACCAACCAAACCATTGAGAATACTCTCAAAGGCTTGGGCGTGCAGTGGCTCAAAACCGTGCACACCTATGAGGTGCAAAAAGTCAAAGACCTCGTGATTGAGGCCTTCACCACAGATTTCGCGGGTCTGAAAGTGATCATTGCCGAAGGCGAGTGTCAACTCGAGCGCCAGCGTCGCATCAAGCCTTGGCTGCAAGATCTCCTCAAAGGCGGCAAGCGAGTTGAGCGGGTGAAGTATGGGGTCGATGAGGATGTGTGCACGGGTGACCACGCTTGCATCCGACTCTCGGGCTGCCCGACCCTGACTTTGAAAGACAATCCCGACCCCTTGAAGGTGGATCCTGTGGCCACCGTCATTGACGGCTGTGTCGGTTGTGGGCTTTGCGGTGAAAACGCCCATGCCGCAACCCTGTGCCCGTCCTTTTACCGAGCCGAGGTGGTTAAAAACGCCGGCTTCTTTGAAAAACTCCTCGACTCCTGGCGCGGCTTGGTGCGCAACACGCTGACGGTGGCTTAAATGACGACTCAACTCCAACCCCTATCGGTCTTGGTCTGTGCCCTGGGCGGCGAGGGCGGGGGCGTGCTCACGCAGTGGATCGTGGACACGGCCCGCTTGGGCGGCTACCCGGCCCAAGCCACGTCGATTCCTGGGGTCGCGCAAAGAACTGGGGCCACCACGTACTACTTGGAGGTCTATCCGCGCCAGTTCAGCGACTTGCATGGCCAAGAGATTGTCTTTGGGCTCAACCCCTTGCCCGGCAAACTCGACCTCTTGATTTCTTCGGAGCTCCTTGAAGCCGCTCGGCAAGTCTCGGCGGGCATGAGCTCCAAAGCGAGCTCCATGGTGATCAGCTCAAGCGCTCGGGTCTTGACGACAGCGGAGAAGATGAACTTGGGCGATGGTCGTGCGGATGCTCAACAGTTGCTCGGTTTGATCGAGCAGTTCAGCCGCGCCCACCACGTGATCGACATGGCTCGATTGACCCAAGAAGCGGGCACGATTGTGAGTGCGGTGATGCTCGGCTGCTTGGCCGGCAGCGGTGTGCTGCCCATGGCGCGCGAAAGTTATGAAGCCGCCATTGGTGAGGGCAGCAAAAGTCAGCTAGCCAGTTTGAAAGGCTTTGCGCTGGGCTTTGCGGCCATTCAAGCCCAGCAGCAGCAGCGCCAATACCTCGATACCGTTTTGGGCGCGCCTGCGTCTGGGCCCCAGATGGCAAGCGAGGCCTTGCCCGCTGAGATGGCACAGCGTTTTCCTCCAGAGCTCTGTGGCCTCTTGGGGCTGGCTTATCACCGCGTGCTCGATTACCAGGGCCAGGCTTATGCCCAACTTTACATGGAGCGACTGCTGCGCATTCAAGCGGCTGAACAAGCCATGGATCCTTTGAGCACGACGGTCACGGCGGAGAGTTTACGAGCCTTGGCGGTGTTGATGTGCTTTGATGACTTGATTCAAGTCGCGGACTTCAAGAGTCGGGCCTCGCGCTTTGAGCGCGTGGGCCAAGAGGTCAAGCGCGAGCGGGGCGACTTGCTCAAGATTTATGACCACTTCAAGCCCGGTATCCCCGAGTTGGCGTCACTCTTGCCCAAAAGCGCTTCCAATGCCCTTTTGGCTTGGGATCGTGCCCGTCAAGCCCGTGGCAAGACGGCGTTGTCCTTGCCCCTCAAAATCGCCGCTCACTCGGTCACGGGTCTTTTGATGCTCAAAACGCTGGCGGCTTGCAAGGTGTTGCGCCCTTGGAGTGCGCGCTTTGTGGACGAGCAGGCCTTGATCGAGGAGTGGGTTGAGCGGGTGGTGGCGGGCACGCAAGCATCGATCGCCTTGGGTCAAGAGATTGCTCTGTGTGCGCGCTTGATCAAGGGCTATGGCTCGACCCACGAGCGTGGGCGTGAGAATTTCAGCCACATCATGACGCATTTGGCCGCGGGAGGCGACTTTGTGGACGCCCATGCGCGCGCCCGTGCGGTGTCTCAAGCGCGTGAAGTCGCCCTCAAAGACGAGGCTGGCGCCGGTTTGGACCTCACCTTGAAGACCTTGGGCGCCCCGCCCAGAGCGCCACGTTACCAGCCCATTCGCTGGATGTCACAAAAAGAATTGGCTAAAAAACGCGCCCTTTGAGTCGTTTCAGGGGAAAACCTTGATCAAAAGGGGTGGCGTTTTGAGCTATAAATGGTCACCTGTTTGTTCCCCATCCATTGATCACCGTGAAGGTCCCCAGAGATGAAATCCATGCCGTCCCTTACTGCTTTTTTAAGCGCACCAAGAAGCCTCTTGGGAGCCCTGTGTCTGCTGTCTTTGTTGGGCCTGGCCCAAGCGCAAGACAAGAGCATGAATTTGAAGATGTCGTCATGGGTGCCCGCCCAGCATCCCTTGAACCCGGCTTTGCAGGCCTGGTCCGACAGCATCAAAAAGGAGTCTGGCGGCACGCTCAAGTTCACGCTTTTCCCGTCCGAGCAACTGGGCAAAGCGTTTGATCACTATGACATGGCGCGAGACGGTATTGCCGACTTTGCGTATGTCAATCCCGGCTACCAGCCCGGGCGCTTTCCGATTTTTGCCGCGGCCTCTTTGCCCTTCATGGTGACCAACGCCAAGGCTGGCTCACAAGCCGTTGATGCCTGGTACCGCGCCTATGCGGCCAAAGAGATGAAGGATGTTCATTTCTGTTTTGCCTTTGTGCACGACCCGGGAACCTTTCACTCCAGAAAAAAAATCACCTTGCCCACCGATTTGAAGGGTCTGAAAATCCGTCCCGCCACAGCGACCATGGGTCAAATGGTGACCCTCCTTGGGGGCACGAATGTGCAGGCCTCGGCGCCTGAGTCACGCGACATGCTCGAGCGCGGTGTGGCCGAAGGGATCTTGTTCCCCTATGGCTCCATCATTTTGTTTGGCATTGACAAGGTGGTGAAGTACCACATGGATGCACCGCTTTATGTGACACCGTTTGTTTGGGTGATGAACAAGGACAAGTACGAGGCCATGTCGGGCACGCAAAAGAAAGTGGTGGATGCGCACTGCACGAGCGAGTGGGCGGAAAAAGCAAGCGCCTCTTGGGCGGACTTTGAGATGGCTGGGCGCGTGAAGTTGGCGGCTGACCCCAACCACGAGGTCTACAAATTGACCCCCGAGCAGTTGGGGGCCTGGAAGAGCGCTGTGCAACCCTCTGAAGTGCAGTGGGCAAGCGATGTCAAGAAAACCGGCCAAGATCCTGCCCCCATCCTGGCAGCGTTCAAGGACAGCTTGACCAAGTTCAAGTCCGGTTTCTAAAGAGACCCTCTCTTTCATGAGTGCCCACGAGGCGAGCCAGGCGCTCGAGCCCCCCAAATCAGTGGCCGACCGATTCATTGACACCATTGAGTGGATCGCAGCGATTTTTGTGGGGCTCGTGGCGCTCAATATCTTTGTATCGGTGGTGCTGCGCAAATTCTTCGACACCTCTATCCCGGACGGCTACGACTGGGGTCGAATGCTCATGGGGATATTGATTTTTTGGGGGATCGCGGCCACGAGCTTTCGCGGCTCTCACATCAGTGTGGATTTGATTTGGTCCATGGCCAACCGGGCCTGGCAGCGACGAATCGACATCTTTGCCACCTTGGTGCTCCTTTTTGTGGTCACGGTTCAGACCTACACCTTGTTTGACAAAGTCAAGCTCACTTACCAAGACCATGTGTTGACCTACGATTTGAATGTGCCGACCTGGCCGTTTTTTGCGGTGGCGTGGCTCGGTGACGTCTCGGCGGTGATTTTGATTGGCATTCGCACTTGGAGATTGGTTTTTCCAATCGACCCCAAGCCGCCCGTGAGCGATATTCGCCATGACTGAACTCAGCGCTGACGCGGTGGCCTTGATTGGCTTTGTGGCGCTGTTTGCGCTCATGCTCCTTCGCGTGCCCGTGGGCATGGCCATGGGGTTGGTTGGAGTGGTGGGCTACAGCTATATCGCCGGCGCGGGTCCGGCGCTCAAACTCGTGGGTCAAACCTCCATGCGCACGGTCACCGACTACACCTTTGGCGTGATTCCCATGTTCATGCTGATGGGCGCCTTTGTCTCGGTCTCGGGTGTGTCCAAAGAACTCTTCAAAGCGGCCAATGCCTTCATCGGCCATTTGCGTGGCGGCCTGGGGGTTGCCACCGTGCTCGCTTGCGGCGGCTTTGCCGCGATTTGTGGTTCATCGGTGGCCACCGCGGCCACGTTTTCGACGGTGGCGTATCCAGAGATGCGCCGCTTTGGCTACCCCCAATCGTTCTCCACGGGGGTGATTGCAGCCGGCGGCACCCTGGGCGCGATGTTGCCGCCCTCGACCGTTTTGGCGGTGTATGCCATTTTGACGCAGCAAGACATTGGCAAGTTGTTCATGGCGGGCATTGTGCCAGGTCTCTTGGCCATGGCGATGTATGTGTTCACCATTTTTGTGATCGTGCAACTCAGACCCGACTGGCTGCCGCGCCACGACAAGCAGTCGCGCCTGGAGCGCATCGACGGGCTTAAAAACATCTGGGCGCCGCTCAGCTTGTTTGTGTTTGTGATTGGTGGGCTTTATGGGGGATTTTTCACCCCCACGGAAGCCGGCGGTGTGGGGGCCACCGGGGCGTTTTTATTGGGGGTGCTTCGCGGCAAACTCGATAAAGCCGGCATCAAAGAGGCTTTGCTCTCGGCCACCCGGACTTCGGCTGCGGTGTTCACGGTGCTCATTGGGGCGCTGCTTTTTGGTTACTTTTTGACGATCACCCAGACCCCCCAGAAAATCACCGAGATCTTGACGAGCTTGGGGCTGGGGCGCTATGGCGTTTTGGCCCTCATCATGGTGATGTACTTGATCCTGGGCTGCTTGATGGATGCCATGGCCATGATCATTTTGACCGTGCCCATCATTTATCCGGTGATTGTGAGCCTGGGCTTTGATCCGATTTGGTTTGGGGTCATCATCGTGATGACGGTAGAGCTCGGGCTCATTCACCCGCCTGTGGGGATGAATGTGTTTGTGATCAAAAGCGTCATCAAAGAAGTCACCTTCAGCACCATCTTCAAAGGCGTGATTCCCTTTGTCATCACGGATTTGATCCGTTTGCTCATTTTGATTGGGTTTCCCATCATTGCCTTGTGGCTACCGAGCAAAATGCTTTGATGTCACTGGGCACGGCGCTTCAACCCCATCCTTCAACAACGGCGAAAGAGTCCTCACCATGACCGATCTGTTCAAAGAAAAAGCAAAAAATTGGGATGCCAATGAGCGAAGAAAACAGCTCTCACAAGGCATTGGCGGCGCTATTTTGAAAAACGTGGCCTTGCATGACCAAATGCACGTGATGGATTTCGGGGCGGGGACCGGACTCATCACGGCGCAGGTGGCCCCGCTGGTGAAAAAAGTCACTGCCGTTGATGTCTCCGAGTCCATGCTCGCCAAGCTCATGTCCAAGGAGGAGCTCAAAGGCAAAGTGGACATCCTTTGCCAAGACATCACCACCGAGCCCATGGGCGTTGAGCACGACCTCATCATGAGTGCCATGGCCATGCACCATGTGGAGGACACCCACCGCATGGTGCAATCGTTCGCCCAGCATTTAAAGCCCGGTGGTCAACTCGCCTTGGCCGATTTGGATGCCGAAGATGGCGGGTTTCACAACCCGCCTTCTGAGGGGGTGTTTCACCCAGGTTTTGAGCGTGCAGCGTTTGCTGAAATTTTGCAGCAACATGGTTTCAAAGACATTCATTTCGTTACCGCTTACACGGCGGTTCGAGAAAATGGCGACTATCCCATTTTCTTGGCCATGGCGACGAAAAACTGAGGAAGATGGGTCCTGCCATTTGGATTCTTTAGACGACCCGTCTTGCTTGGAATGAGCGCTTGGTTGCTTCAATCGAAAAGTATTGACAACCTCAACGGCCTCTTTGAGGTGATACACACGAGGATGATTTCATCAGCACTGTAGATTTTTTCTATCAAAATGTCTTTTTAGGAGCATTCAGATCATGCGTGAGCTGATGAGATTGAATCAAATTCGACAGGCATACACCATCGAGGATCTCAGGCTAGCCGCAAAGAATCGTTTGCCCAGAGGTGTTTTCGATTTTTACGACGGTGCTGCCGAAGATGAAGACACGCTCAAAAATAATTTATTGGCCTTTAAAACACAGCGCTGGCGCCCACATGTTCTTCGCGATGTGAGTCAGGTTGACCCCTCTGGATCTATTTTTGATGTTGGAATTGGTCTTCCTCTTGCCATTGGGCCCACTGGAGGTGCCGGCTTTGGACATCCCATGGCTGATTTGGCTTTGGCCAAAGCGGCTGCTCAATTCAATATCCCTTACTGCCTCTCCACTAGCGCCACCACCAGCATTGAAACTATTGCCGAGCACGCATCCGGTCGTTTGTGGTTTCAAGCTTACGTGCTCAGTGATCAAGTCCACTTTTGGAAGCTTCAAGAGCGAGCTTTGAGTGCGGGTTATGAGGCGCTCATGATCACCGTGGATTTGGCGGTGGGAGGGAAAAGGGTGAAAGACCATCACAACCATTTTTCTTTACCCTTTCGCTTATCGGATCGCAATTTGATGGACATGCTGAGCCGGCCCAGGTGGCTACTTGGAATGATGAAACATGGATTTCCTGTGATGGAGAACATGGTGGGTGCCAGCGCTCTCAAAGCCTCACCCATGAAATCCCTCAGTGGATTGGGTTCCTCGGTCGGTAAAAATTATGATCCGAGTTTTGATTTCGAAAGACTCAAAGAGGTGAGACAGCGTTGGCCCAAAAAATTGATCGTCAAAGGTGTACAACGCGGCGATGACGCAGCCAAGCTGGTCGATTTGGGAGTCGATTTGATTGTGGTCTCCAATCATGGAGGTCGACAATTGGACGGGGCGCAGGCTTCACTTGAGGTTTTGCCCGAAGTGCTGGCGAGTGTTGCAGGTCGAGTTCCTGTTTGGGTTGATGGTGGTATTCGTCACGGAGGCGACATCGCCAAGGCGTTGAGTTTGGGTGCGAGTGGCGCTCTGAGCGGTCGTGCCACATTGTATGGCGCAGTTGCTGCGGGACATGAGGGTGCACATCAAGCCTTGAGTATTTTGTCGGATGAGTTTTTGAGAACCATGCAGTTGTGCGGAGTTTGTAGAGTCAAAGACTTTCAAAGAGATTTATTACAGAAACAAATATAAAGGAGACTGTGTGATGTCAAATGCAATCTGGATGCGATGGGTTGGTTTGGGTATGGCCTTGGCGAGTACCATCGCTTTGGCGCAAAGCGACTTTCCAGCAAAGCCCATTAAATTTGTGGTCGGGTACTCGGTTGGTGGTCCAACAGATGTGATTGCGCGTATCGTTGGAATCGATTTGGCCAATACTTTGGGGCAACCCGTTTTGATTGACAACAAATTGGGTGCCAATGGAAACATAGCCACAGAATTCGCAGCATCTGCACCTGCGGATGGCTATACCATTTTGGTCAACACTTTGTCTCTCAATGTGAATGCGATCATGTCACAAGGTCGTGTCAAATACGATCCTGTCAAAGACTTTGCACCCATTACACTGGCCGTGGCCCTTCCTCAATATTTGATTGTTGGCTATGACAGCCCTTATAAAACAGTGGCAGACTTGATTGCCAAAGCAAAAGTGGCACCAGAGAGTGTGAGCTTTGGATCTGCAGGTGCTGGTGGCTCAGCACACTTGTCCGCTGCGTTGCTGGCCACCAGAACTCAAACCAAAATGCTTCATGTTCCTTTCAAGGGGAACGCTCCTGCAATGACAGAAGTGATGGCTGGAAGAGTTGACTTCATGTTTTACCCTATGGTGGGTGTGAGTGAACATGAGGCTCAAAAGCAAATTCGTATTTTGGCCGCCACTACTCTGAAGCGAACAGGTGAAGCCCCCAATGTGCCCACCATGACCGAAGTTGGTTTTCCTGGCTTTGAGGAGTATGTGGGGCCAGTTGGATTCGTTGCTCCTGCAGGAACACCTGCGGTTATATTGGAAAAGCTTGCCAGCAGCATCAGAGCCACACTCACCAAGCCTACGATTGAACAAAAATTAAAACAGCTCGGCAGTGTTGTGGTGGCGTCCAGCCCGAATGAATACAAGCAGTGGCTCAAAGAAGACCATGCCAGATGGGCCCAGTTGATCAAGACGGCAGACATCAAGGATCAACCCTAATTTGTCAGTGTTTGCAAGGAAACCATTGAAGGCTTAAAACATGAAAATCACATCAACGGGCAAAATACTGGGCGCATTGATCGAAGATGTTGATTTATCTGTTTTACCGTCTGATGAACGTATTGAGGAGATCATTCAAGCGTTGGGTCGATTTGGTGTGATTTCATTTCCTTCCCAAAACCTGAGTTCAAAACAGTTGCGAGACTTCAGTGCACGTTTTGGTGAATTGGAGATCAATGTGGCCAATGCTCACCAAGACTCTGGGTTGCCTGAGATGATGATCTTGTCCAATATGACTCAGAATGGCAAGCCACTCGGTTTGTCTGATGCCGGTCAGGATTGGCACACCGATATGTCATACAGCCGTTTGATTGCTTTCACCAACGTACTTTACGGCATCGAAATTCCAATGCGCGATGGACGCTCTCTTGGGAATACTGAGTTTTGCAACATGCATGCAGCTTTTGCGGATCTTCCCAACGTCTGGAAAGACAAGCTCCGAGGTAAAACGGCGACCCACGACTTTGCAAAGTTTTGGGACAATATGCGCTTAAAGCCAGGAAGCCAAAGAAAACCTTTGACTCCAGAGCAAAGGCAAGCAAAACCTCCAGTCTCTCACCCGGTTGTCATGATCCACCCCATCACACGCCAAGAAGTTTTGTATTTGAACCCAGGGTATTCGATTCGGATCAACGAGATGAGTCAGCAAGAGAGTGATGAAGCTCTTGCCTTTTTGTTTGAGCATCAATTGAATGCAGCCTACAAATACAAACACGAATGGAAAAAAGGAGATGTGTTGATGTGGGACAACATGGGAACCATCCACAACGCGGTCGCTGATTATTTACCCACTGAGCATCGCTACATCAAACGTTGTCAGGTCATGGCGACTCGTTTTTTTTAACTCATTAGCGCCTGACTGAGACGAATGACTCTATACCTATTCAACTTGAGTATTTTCTCTTGAATGATCAAGTTGGCAGGCTCATGTGGGACCTACAAAAACGTTGGGCTGGGTGATTTGTCTGCCCGCAGCAATCTCCTCCTCTCGCTCCTTCTTTAGGATTGGATCGACTGCTGGGCTGGGGAGATCGGCATGTCTAGGATAAACCATAGCTTATGGGGAAGCTGCGATTTTGTTAATGGAGAATTGCCTTGGCATTTGGTCGAATCAATTTGGCGTTTTATCAAGAAAAAGACATGCATAACCTGTTTAGTCGATGAAAACCCTGATGCAATTACTTTTTGAAAAGAACAAAATAGATCG
>CAIMTJ010000094.1 GCA_903844385.1 uncultured Burkholderiales bacterium | reverse complement strand
CAGCAGCGGGCTGATCGCGTGACTCGAGCCTTCGATCCAATCGGTGTGAATCTCGGCACCCAAGCTTGACGATTTTAAGAGGTGTCCCAAGTCTCCCAGTAAGCCGTCACTCAAATCAATGGCACTGGTGGCCACCCCCCTGAGCGACACACCCAAAGCCACCCGAGGTGTGGGGCACTCGAGGCGGTGTTGGGCATATTGCAAGGCTTCATGGCTCAGATGGCTCATGGGGCTGCCCATGCGCTTACCCTCTAAGACTTCCAAGCCCACACGAGCATCCCCCAAGGTGCCACTCACCCAAATGTCGTCACCGACTCGGGCGCCACTTCTGCGCAAGGCTTGTCCCTGGGGCACTTCGCCCATCACGGTGATCGAGATGGTCAAGGGCCCTTGGGTGGTGTCTCCCCCAACCAAAGTGCAGTCGTATTGATCGGCCAAGGCCAACAAACCCCTTGAAAACCCACTCAACCAGGCCTCATCCACATGGGGCAAGGTGAGTGCCAAGGTGAAGCTTCGCGGTGTGGCGCCACAGGCGGCCAAGTCGCTCAAGTTCACCGCCAAGGCCTTGTGGCCCAAATGCACGGGGTCCACGTTGGCAAAAAAATGTCGCCCCTCGACCAAGGTGTCGGTGGAGACAGCCCAGTGGTGTCCTGGTGTTGAGGACAAAAGCGCGCAGTCATCCCCAATGCCAAGCACCACCTGGCCCTGGGAGGCCGCTGGTTCGGCCCCTTGGGTGCGCTTGAAGTAACGCTCAATGAGCCCAAACTCCCCCAGCGCCACCGCTGATGGGTTGGGAGAGACCGAAGCGTTGGAAGAGGAAGAATTGGGCATGGCCAGCAAGGGCAATCGGCGTTCGCGCCTCAGTGAAAACCTTGACCGCTCAGTGCGTCAAGCACAAAGATGGGGATGTCCACCTCAAAGCGCTCACCGTCCACGGCCACACAAAAAAAACTCCCATGCATGGTGCCTGTGGGCGTCCTCAAATGTGTGCCACTGGTGTATTGAAACGAGGCACCCGGCTTTAAGAGTGGCTGATGACCCACCACCCCAAGGCCTTTGACGCGCTCATGGGTGCCCACCGAATCGTTGATGTGCCAAGTGCGCGAGATCACTTGGGCTGTGACTTCACCGGTGTTGACGATGGTGATGGTGTAGCTAAAGACAAACACGCCCGCTTGAGGGTCGGATTGATCGGCCAAATAAGCGGGCTCGACATCGACTCGCATTTGATACTGGGGCATGGACGTCCTCAAAATATAGCTTCCCACGAAGCCGCTTCATGATCTTAACGGAATAATGCAACAACGGCAGTCCCCACCCAGCGCGGTTGAAACTCGAGCGCCAGTGGCCGTGCATTTCTATAATCGTGCCTTGTCCACGCCCCCGAAGGCGCGGGCCCGCCGCTTCCAACCCATCCACTTTGACGACCTCGGTGAACTTCGATGATGAACTTCCAAATATTGCCCAAGCTCGTCCTCATGGGCCTTGTCGGGTGTTTAGGCCTGCACGCCAGGGCTCAAGTGAGCGCTGTACCCTTGGCGGAAAAAGGCTTTTTGTTCAGCAACGCCCCCACACTCACCTTTGTTTGGCCGGCCCCAGCGGCCCGATTCACCTTGGTTTTTATTCCTGGCGGAGAAGGCCATTTGGGTTTGACGCCCGAGAGAAAAACATTGGGCGGTTTTTATGGCGCTGCCTTGAAGCCCTTGAGTGACAGCACGCTCACCCACGGTCTATTTAACGTGGTGGTGTTTGATTCTCCCGCGATTTTGCCCGCTGGCACTGACTACCCCACCTCGCGCCAAAGCAAGGAGCACCTGCTCAGAATTGAGAGCGTGGTGCGTGACGCCCAAGAGCGGTTTGGCTTACCCGTTTGGATCATGGGGCACAGCAACGGAGCGGCCAGCATGACCGAATTTATCAAAATGCTCGAACACAATGGCAGCACCCTAGAGGTAGCGGGGGCCATCTACAGTTCTGCGCGCAATGGCTCGACATTCAGCCAGCAAACCCACATCCCCGTTTTGTTTTTGGCCCACGAAAAAGACGCTTGTCCCAAATCGCGGCCCAGCAACTCATGGCTCGTTTATGAAGAACTCAAAAAAACCAACCCGCAAAAAGTCGACTACATCACCCTCCACCAAGGACAAGCGCAAGCATTGAATCCGTGCATGTCGGGGTTTCATATGTTTAACGGGGCCGAGGAGGAGGCCTACCAAGCCATTGATCAGTTTGCACGCCGACTCTTGCCCAACACCCAAGAATAGGCAAATGCGAACGCTCACGCGCCCTGGCCCTTGACCTGGCCCTTGCCCTTGCCTGGGCTCACCCTGTTCAGGTCTCCAGCGCTTCGCTATACTGAAAGACTGGCAGACGGTTGATTTCAAAAAAAAGCCCCGGCCGATGTGAATTGATTTTTTCGACCCACCCACCCCGAGAACCATGACCTCCTCCACCTCCGAGCTCACACCCTTGATTTCTGCCTCGATTTTGGCAGCCGACTTCACCCGTCTTGGGGCCGAGGTGCAGTCCTCGATTGCGGCTGGGGTGGATTGGATTCACTTTGATGTGATGGACAACCACTACGTGCCCAATTTGAGTTTTGGGCCGATGATTTGTCAGGCCTTAAAGCCGCTGTCAAAGAAGGCCGATGGCACCCCCATCCCCATTGATGTTCACCTCATGGTGCAGCCTGTGGATGATTTGGCACTGTCGTTTGCCAAGGCGGGCGCCAACCTGATCAGCTTTCACCCCGATGCCAGCACGCATGTGCACCGCACCATGGAGCTCATCCGCTCCCAAGGCTGCCAAGTCGGACTCGCGTTCAACCCCGCTGAACCTTTGGCCGCTCTGGAGTGGGTGCTGGAAGATGTGGACTTGGTGCTCATTATGAGTGTCAACCCGGGCTTTGGCGGGCAAAGCTTCATCCCCAGCAGCTTGAAAAAAATTGAAACGGTGCGGCGCATGATCGAGCGCTGCGGCAAGCCCATCCGACTGGAAGTCGACGGCGGCATCAAGCCTGGCAACATCGCGCAAGTGGCCCAAGCGGGGGCCGACACCTTCGTGGCTGGGAGTGCGATTTTTGGGCAGCCTGATTACGTGAGCGTCTTGCAGCAATTTCGCCAAGCACTGCGCTGAGTTTGACAGGCGCTCGAGGGTCAGCCTAGACCCTCGAGCTCGAGCGCCTGCAGCCAAGCCCTTGAATCCTGGGCCGCCAACACTCTCGAGCCCAACCGGGCCAGTCGGTTTTTGAGCTTCAAGACGGCTTTGTCTTTGCTCAAAAGCGTGGCGCCGTGGGCTGCCGCCAAATCCACAAACACCTGGTCATCGGGGTCTTTGCACTTGTAGTGACAAAGCGGCGCGGCCTCGCAACGCTTGGCCCACTGCTGCATGCAAGCTTTGATGCCTTGGGCGACCTGATCATGGCTCGTGAGAGGCCACTGCACTGTGCCCTGGACTTGGGCGCTCATCGTCTCCAGTGCCTTGGTGAGTGGCGTGATCGCGGGGCTCAAATGAACCCCCAGTTTGGCTTGCAAGTGCGCATATTGCAAGACCCTGG
Organism: uncultured Burkholderiales bacterium; assembly: GCA_903844385.1. Taxonomy (GTDB): domain Bacteria; phylum Pseudomonadota; class Gammaproteobacteria; order Burkholderiales; family Burkholderiaceae_C; genus Limnohabitans. The sequence goes on along the minus strand of CAIMTJ010000094.1, from coordinate 6,162 downwards.
GGAGCTCTCCAAACATGCGTTCGCACGCGATCCAGTGCAAATGTCCAGACTCCAAGGCCCGCCTCAAGAGCGCCACATCGGGGTTGTCAAAGAGCCAGAGGTCAAGCACCACATTGGTGTCGATGACGACCGTGGGGCCGTGTCCCGTCTGAGCGCTGGCGCTCACGCCTCGAGTCCGGCCTTTTTCACCCCGGTGTGGCTGCCTTTGACCATGTCAAATTTGAACAAGCGGCACTCAATGGGGCCGTTCCACAAGGGCACACGCCGACTCTCTTTGAGTCGCATCTGACCGGGCAGCTTCAAGTTGGGTGTCAACACCCAGGCCTGCCAGCCGGAAAAATTCTTCTTCCAGTGACTGGCCAAGAGCGAGAAAAAGTCTGAGCTGCTGGCCGCCGTGTCCGCTGCCGGTGCACGCGCTTGATCCCCAGACAAAGCACCCAGCGGTGCGTGCGATCTCTCACGAGCCGGGCCTTTGTGCTCCCAGGCTGCGGCCGAATTCATCTGCGCGCGCTCACGCCCCAGCCCCTTGCCCGCGGCGGCCACACCCAGCGCACTCATGCGCTCGTCATAGGGCGGGTTGACCATCAGCATGCCCGCTGTCTCACACGGGGGCATGCGCACCAAGGCGTCGCCGCCCCTGAACTCAATGGCGTGGGCCACCCCAGCGCGCACGGCGTTTTGCTGGGCAAAGTCGACCATGCGGTGCGACACGTCCGAGCCGTAAATGGCGCGCGTTGGGGCACGCTCTTCTTGGCGCGCGCGGTTTTTGATGGTCTGCCAAGACGACGCCTGATAGGGGAGCAAATTCTCAAACCCAAATTGGCGAAAAATGCCAGGCGCGATGTGGCAATCGATTTGAGCCGCCTCGATCGCAATCGTGCCCGAGCCACAACACGGGTCATACAGCGCCAAGCCGCTTTGCGCCTCCCAGCCGCTGGCAGCGAGCATGGCCGCGGCCAAGGTCTCCTTCAAGGGCGCTTCGCCCTTGTCCAAGCGCCAACCGCGCTTAAAGAGTGGCTCGCCCGATGTGTCCATCGACAAGAGCATTTGGTCTTGGGTCAAGTGCACATAAATGCGCACGTGGGGCCACTTCACGTCCACACTCGGGCGCACACCCTTCAAGTCTCGAAACCGATCGGCCACCGCATCCTTGACTTTGAGGGCGGCGAAGTTGAGGCTCTTCAAGGGGCTGTACTGTGCGGTGATCTCGACCTTGAAGGTCTGCTCGTGCTTGAACCACATCTCCCACGGCACGCTTTTGGCCAAGGTGTAGAGGTCTTCTTCCGCGCGGTAAAACCCGGATTTGACTTGGATGAGCACGCGCTGGGCCAGGCGTGTGCGCAAATTGAGCTGCATCATCTCACTCCAAGAGGCCTGCAAGCTCACCCCGCCGCGCTGGGCAGCCAGCGCCGTGGGCTCGCCGCCCAAAATAGCGCGGCACTCCTGGGCCAAATACGACTCAACGCCAGCGGCGCAAGGACAAAACAAAGTCAATGAATTCATTAAAAATCAAACAATAGGGTGGGCAACTGCGTCGTGCGCCCTCCGGTGGTGGTGAGACAACTCAGGCCCAGCCCAGCCGCCTGGGCTCTTGAGTAAACCGGGCGCTCCCAAGCGCTGGGGGCTTGGGGCTGCGCTGGCCTCGGGAGACTGCCCACTCAAAGCACTTTTCTCAAATTGGTGGGGGCGATCTTCAAGGCCTCGCGGTATTTGGCAACGGTGCGCCTTGCACAATCGATGCCTTGCTCCTTGAGCATCTCGGAGAGCTGGTTGTCGGAGAGGGGTTTTTGGGGGTTTTCGCTCGCCACAAACTGCTTGAGCAAGGCCCTCACCGCCGTGCTCGACGCATTGGTGCCGCTCTCGGTGCCGAGCCCCGAGCCAAAGAAGTACTTCAACTCGAAGGTGCCAAAGGGCGTGGACATGTACTTGGCGGTGGTGACTCGGCTGATGGTGGACTCGTGCAGACCGAGCTCGTCGGCGATCTCTCTCAAGACCATGGGCCGCATGGCGAGCTCACCGTGGATGAAGAAATTGCGCTGGCGCTGCGAGATGGCATGGCTCACCCGCAAGATCGTCTCAAAGCGCTGCTGGATGTTTTTGATGAACCACTTGGCCTCTTGCAGTCGCTGCTGCAGACCTTGGTGGGCATCGGATTTGCCTGACCCTTTCAAGGCGCCGGCGTAGATGTCGTGCACCCGAAGCCTGGGCATGACGTCGCTGTTGAGCTGCACGCGAAACTTGGGCAAACCATCGCGGTCGACGCCCGCGCGTGTCACGATCACATCGGGCACCACGATTTGGCGCTCCACATCGACAAAACGCCGCCCGGGCTTGGGCTCCAAACGGGCAATGAGGGTGATGGCGAGTTTCACGCGCATCTCGTTTTCTGACAACGCGGTGCACAGTCGCTTGACGTCTCTGCGCGCGAGCATGTCCATGGACAGCTCACAAATGGCCAAGGCCACCAGCCTGAGCTCCTCGGCCTGCGCGTTGGGGGTCTGCACGGCTTTGAGCTGTAAGCGCAAACACTCGCCCAAGTCGCGCGCACCCACCCCTGTGGGCTCAAGACTTTGCAGCAAATGCAGCGCCATCTGAAAGCGGTCCACCAAGGCCTCCACCTGCTCCTCATCATCGCCGGCCAAGCCTTCGGCGAGGTTTTGCAAGGAGTCCTCCAAATAACCGTCGTCGTTCAAGGATTCGATCAAAAACCGCAAGGCCGCGCGGTCCACCTCATCGAGGCGCATGCTCAAGGCCTGGCGGTGCAAATGCTCCGTCAAGGACTGGCTCGAGCGAGCGAGCTCGGTGGCGTCACTCGTGTCTTGGTCCAAGGCGCCGTTGCGAGGCGGTGCATCGCCTCCCCACTCGCTGTCATCGGCCGAGAACTCAACGCTGCCGTCGCCGTCCCAACTCTCGGCCACGCCCTCAATCGTGCTGTCCTCATTGGAAGCACTCGAGTCGTTGCTGGCGTCCGTGTCTGACTGCGTCGTGCTGCCTAAGCCGTCGGGGGGCGGCGTCAAGGTGAGCTCGGCATAGTCGTTGAGCTCAGCGTGATCCTCCCCCTCCTGGGCCGCCTCATCGGAGCGCGACTCTTCGGCTTGGGCCGCTTCGCTGCTTTGCGCATCGGCACTGATGGGCGCGTCGCCTTGCTCGAGCCCGAAATCCTCGCGCTCGGCCACCTCGTTTTCTTTTTCTAAAAACGGGTTGTCGTCGAGCATTTGCTCAATCTCTTGGCTGAGCTCCAAGGTCGAGAGCTGCAGCAAACGAATCGACTGCTGCAACTGGGGGGTGAGCGCCAGGTGCTGCGAGACTCGTAGGGAGAGGCCTTGTTTCATGGGGGGGGGAACGGTCGAGACGCCCTACATTCGGAAATGTTCGCCCAAGTACACGCGGCGGACATCTCCATTGTTGACAATCTCGCCTGGGGTGCCTTGCGCGAGCACCCGACCATCGCTGATGATGCAAGCGTGGTCACAAATCCCCAAGGTCTCGCGCACGTTGTGATCGGTGATCAAGACCCCGATGCCCCGCGCTTTTAAAAATCCGATGATGCGCTGAATCTCAATGACGGCAATGGGGTCGATGCCCGCAAAGGGCTCATCGAGCAAAATGAATTGGGGTTGGGTGGCCAAGGCGCGCGCAATCTCCACGCGCCGGCGCTCTCCGCCCGAGAGCGCTTGGGCTTGTGCGTCGCGCAAATGGTCCACCCGCAACTCGTGGAGCAAATTCGACAGCCGCTCCTCCATCACCCGAGCCGTCAAGGGCTCACCGTGCTCGTCGCGCTGCAACTCGAGCACGGCGCGCACATTGTCTTCGACATTGAGGCGCCTAAAAATCGAAGCCTCTTGGGGCAAATACGACAGCCCCAAGCGCGATCTGCGGTGAATGGGCAAGCGCTCAATGCGCACCCCATCCAAGGTGATCCAGCCCGCATCGGCTCTCACCAACCCCACGATCATGTAAAACGACGTGGTCTTGCCCGCCCCATTGGGGCCCAAGAGCCCCACCACCTCGCCACGTTTGACGCTCAAGGAGACGTCTTGCACCACACGGCGAGCACCGTAGGATTTTTGCAAATGGTGGGCCTCCAAACTCGTGATCGAGCGCGACGCATCGGCCTGCATGGCCTGGGCCAGGGCGGGAGTGTCGTTGTCGCGGGCGTTCATGGTTTGGATTGACCGACTGGCGCCACTGGGGAAGTGCCGGGGGAAACGGGGGAAGGGGCGGCATTTTGCAGCGCTGGCACCGAGGGCACTGGCGTGAGCACGGCGCGCACGCGGGTGTCTTTCTTCGTGGCAAGTAGCCCCATACCACTGGGTGTGTTGGCGTCTTGGGAAGGGTTGGATTTGCCCAGACCATTGGCCCGCGCCGCGGGCACGGCCACCAAGGCTTGTTGAGCACCGACGCGAAAGGTCTCGCTCAGGTGATCGTAGGTGATCAACTGGCCACTCATCTCGTCATTGAGCATCGTGCCCCGGTAGCGCCTGAGCACCGCTTGGTCCATCAAGGTGACGCGGTCCAGTCGCCCGTCGTACTCGATGCGCAAGGCTTCGCCTTCCATGAATTCGTTGACGGCTTCGCGCTTTTGACGGTAATAGGCCCGCTTGCCACGCTCTGGCGTGATCACGCCGTACTGAAACCCCTGGGGGTCTTCGCGCACCTCGATCCTCTCGCCTTTGAGCACCAAGGTGCCTTTGGTGACCAAGACGCGGCCGGTAAAAACGGTGAGCTGGTTCAAGTCATCGTGCACCAACTCGTCGGCCTCGATGTTCATGGGCTTGTCCTTGTCCGCGTTCTCGCCGTGGGCCACTCCCAAGGTCAGACCCAGCGCGAGATACAAAAACAAATGGTGAAATTTCAAGGCACAAATCTTGCTGTTAATTTGCCTTGAATTGTAAGGGCTTGCCTTGGGATTTGGGCGCAATTGTCGATCAATGCGTGAAAAACATGAATGAATCGCAAAAAAACAGCAAATCTGCGCTTCATGGGCGGGCTCGGTGTTGTCAAGCTTCGAGGCAGACAGGGCGCGCCGAGTCACTTCTGGGGCACGCCCAGGCCGGTTGCAGTCGAGCAAGGGGCTTGATGGAGTCCAACGCGCTTGAATGACCAAGCCCAATGCTCGCTCTCAGAAGCCTTCAACGGCCTTTGCGCACCTCAGCAATGAGGTACTCGGTGATTTGCAAGGCCTTGTCCATGCTCCCCGCCAATGAGCCATCGGTGTAAAAGCGCCCACCAATTCCAAGCGCTGGCACGCCCTGGACCTTGAAGGCTTCTTGCAGTTGTGCTGCGCGTTTGGCGCGCGAGACCACCGCAAACGAGTTGTAGAGCTCGCTGAATTTGGCGCGCGGGATGCCGTTTTTCTCGCTCCAGGCGGCCAAGGCGTCAAAGTTCTGCAAATTCTGGTGCTCGGTGTGGATGGCTTTGAACACCCGCGCTTGCAAGGTGTCGACCAAGCCGAGCGACTCGAGCACGTAGTACATGCGCTGCTGGGGCTCAAAGTCGTCGCGGAAACGCACCGGCACGCGTCGCACCTCCACGTCCTTGGCCACGGTTTTGATCCAACTCTCCAGACGAGGCTCAAACGCATTGCAGTGCGGACAGTTGAACCAAAAGAATTCCAAGACCTCAATGCGACCCTTCTCGCTGTCGGTGGGCACACGCTTGTCCAGGCTCAAATAGTCAATGCCTTCGGCATAGCTCGCGCCGGGTGCGCTCACCCCTGCAGTCGCTTGCAACCCCAAGCCCGCCGCCAAGAAGGGGCTCACCCAGGGTCTGGCCCAGGCGGCCAGCGAAGAAGCCGCCAGGGCTTTGTTCATGTCACGACGTTTCATTGCGATTCACCTCTCACCATGATTGTTAAGGATTCAACTGTGTTCTTCAAACCAAGAAGGCGTCGAGTCTTGGGCGCAAGCGCTGCGTGCGCAAGATTCGCCCACCAACCCTCCCCAGACTCTACCCCCAAACCCCAAGCGAAGGGACCACCTGGGCTTGAGAGCCCAGGCGGGTGGCCCAGCGTGCGCATCTGTCGCGCGGCAACGCTTGCCCGAGAAACGGCTATTTTTGCACCCGCACCAACACCGAGTCGACCTTCATGGCGGCCAATTTTTGCTGAATTTTGTCCGCCTCGTCCTTGGTGTTCAATGGCCCCACCCGCACGCGGTAGAT
>CAIMTJ010000093.1 GCA_903844385.1 uncultured Burkholderiales bacterium | reverse complement strand
GGCCTGGCAGTGTTGCGCTTGTTCGAGCAGTGCTTGCCAGGGCATGGACTCGAGCTCGGGCAGGGGCTCGCGTGGAGCGCGCTCGTGCGCGCGGGCCAGTGTGCTCGATGGGGGAGCCGCGCTCGAAGGCGCGCGCGCGGGCCGGGTGCTTGGAGCCTGGCGGCTAGACGGGGTGTCGGCGGCTTGGGGGTGGGTGAGCTCGCGCTCAAGTGATGAAGCAAGCGCGAGCGGCGGCAGCGCAGAAAGCGTTGAGGCGAATTCTCGGCCCAACAGAGAGATGCCCATTTCCTGCAAGATGTCGAGTTGTCGATCGTTGAGTTGCATCCTCACAGTCTCCGGCTCATGATCTTGGCGTCCTCGCGCACGCCAGGCGAGAGGGGGTAGTAATTCTTGCGCTCCCCCACCACCCGAAAACCAAAACGCTCATACACCGCAATGGCGCGCGCATTGCTGACGCGCACTTCAAGCCAAATCCATTGCGCTTGCACTTGAAGGGCTCGGGTCAACACCACATTGAGCAGCAGCAAACCCAGTCCTTTAGCGCGGTAGTCTTTGTGCACGGTGAGGTTGAGCAGATGCACCTCTTGGTGGCCTTTCATGGCGACAAAGTAGCCGATCAAGGTGTCGCCTTGCCAGAGCAAGTCGCACCAATTGTCGTGCTTTAACGCGTCCGTGAAGTTCCCGCGGGTCCAGGGCTTGCCATAGGTGGTCTGTTCAATGCTGAGCAAGGCATCGAGGTCGCCCTCACGCAAAGGCTTGATCAAGAGGCCCGCGCTCCAGGTGGAGTCGCTGGCGCAGCCCCAAGCCGACCCTGGCTGGGCGTTGGAGGGGGGATGCTCGGGGCTGTGTTGGGTCTGCCTAAGCATGGTCGCGATCAGGGCTGCTGACTTGGGGGATGGTGAGGGCGTGAGCTTGGGCGCGCTCGAGCGTGGTTTGGGCCACTTGATCGCGAAGGTACCATGGGGTGGGTCGCCCCAAGACCACGGGGTCCAAAAAAGGGGGCTCTGGTGGGCCTTTGAAACGGGGCGACGCGTTGACAGCGTCGTCACCTTGCCCGATTTTTGCAGCCTCTCTCGAGGCCAAATACTGCTGCGCCAAAACCAACAAGCCCAGGGCACTGGGCTCGCAAAAGCACCAAGTCAAGTTCAAGTTCGCGCCCCAGTTGAGGGGGACTTGCTGGGCGTTGACGGCCAGTGCGTTGCCCACGATCAAGGTGGGGCTTGTCATGTCTTGCCAAGGCTGGGGCCACTGTGAGGCCGACTCGCTGGCGAGCTGGGGCGCGTTGTGACAAACCCATTGCTGGGGATGCCAGCGGTAGCTGCCCCAGTACACTTGTTGCATGCGCGCATCCAAAGCGCACACCACACGCTCGTGGGCGTGGCCTTGCAAGCGCGCTGTTTGCGCCAAGCATTGCAGCGTACTGAACCCCAAAGTGGGAATGGATTGGGCCAAGGCAAAACCTTGGGCAACGGAGACGGCGGTTCTGAGTCCGGTGAAGGCCCCGGGGCCTTTGGTGTACACAATGGCGTGAAGATCAGCAAATGACAGCGACAGCGCCTCAAGAGCCTCTAGGCAGCGTGGGATGATGGTCGCGGAGGTTTTGGAGGCGTTGGGCAATTCGGCCTGCCACGACGCTTCACCGCTTCGCAAGGCGATGCTCGCGTGCTGTGTGCTGGTGTCCAGGGCCAAAATGTTCATGGCTGAATTATCCCTGAAATGGGCCCGCTGTCGGTGTACCCAGCGCATGGCGCGCAAAAGCATTGTCAAGGCGCTTTGAGCCCGTTACAGTGCGCCATGAGAGCAGTCTCATGGTGGCCAAACGCACAAGCGAGAAGAGGACAACACAATGAACAGACAACACAGGGGTGAGTGCGCATGAAGTTCTTGAGCGGTCATTTGAGGAGGGGTGCGTTCGGTTTTGAGGTGCAGGCTTGGCGAGTGGCGTGGGTTTTGGCGCTGCTTTATGGCATTGGGGTGCCAGCCCAGGCCCTTGCGCAGTCGGCCCCAGTGCAGTCGACCAAAGCGCCTGGGCGTGCACAGCCAGAGCTCGCCTTGCCCGAAACCATTGTTCGTTTGATGCAAACGCTCGAATTGCCCGAACAAAGTCTGAGTGTGGTGGTGCGTGAGGTGGATTCGGGTGCTGAGCCCATGCACCACCGAGCCGATGAGATGCGCACGCCCGCTTCTCTCATCAAACTGGTGACCACGCAAGCCGCCTTGGACTTGTTGGGCCCAGCCTTTGTGTGGCAAACCCCGCTGTACGTGAGCGGGCCCATCCAAGGCGGGGTCTTGCGCGGGGATGTGTATGTCAAAGGCTCGGGTGACCCCAAATTCAATCTCGAGGCGGCCACCAAGCTGCTGCAGTCTCTCAAAGGCATGGGGGTGCAACGCATTGAGGGCGACTGGGTGATTGACAAGACACTGTTTGACGTCCGTCTGAAGGACCCTGGGGCGTTTGATGGTGAGCCCTTCAAGCCCTACAACGTTGGGGCCGACGCCTTGTTGGTGAACTTCAATGCCTTGCTGCTCACTTTGACGCCCGACGCGGTGTTGCCGCTAGCACATGTGCGGGTGCAACCCCCCCTCTTGGGCCTGGTCTATCCCGCAAGCGTGCCCCTCACTGCCGGGCCTTGTGCAGATTACCGAGCGCAATTGAAGGCGGACTTTTCGCAGGCCTTGTCGATTCGACTCGCCGGGAGCTATCCCCGCGCCTGTGCCCAACAAGTCTGGCCTTTGGCGCCGCCCAACGCGCAGGAGTTCAGCGTGCGCGCCTTGGCCGGTCTGTGGAGAGACTTGGGCGGAGAAATCAGCGGCGACTTCAAGCTCGGGGTGGTGCCCAAAGGCCTCACACCCCTTTGGCGCCAAGACTCGCCCCCGTTGGGGGATGTGATTCGGGACATGAACAAATTCAGCAACAACGTGATGGCGCACCAGCTCTATTTGAGTCTGAGTGCCTACCCGTCCACCCCCCAGTCCGCCCCCAAGGTCGGCTCTGACGAGGCCTCGGCTCAGCGGGTGCACGATTGGTGGAAGGAGCGTTTCTCGGCGCCAGAGCCACGCACCCTCGAGGGCTCGGGTTTGAGCCGGGAGGACCGCATGAGCGCCAGAGCATTCACGCAGCTGCTTCAGTACGCCTGGGAGTCGCCCTACAGCCCCGAGTTGATCGCCTCTTTGCCCATCTCTGGGGAGGACGGGACGCTTAAAAAAAGCCAGGCCGTGGGCGTGGCCCATTTGAAAACGGGCAGCTTGAATGGGGTGCTCGGAGTGGCAGGCTTTGTGCAAGCGAGAAACCACCGCCGCTATATTCTCGTGGCCTTGGTCAACCATGCCAACGCCGCCAAAGCCAGGCCATTGATGGAGGCCTGGATTGAGTGGGTGGCCAACCGTTGAAGCCCCGCTGGATTCAACGGGCCAAGCCCACCGCCGAGTCACCCGTCTTGACGGGTGTTCACCAACCCTTGGCGCTTCTTAAAAAGGTGTAAGCAAAATTGCCCACCATGCGCTGCGCAACCGGGCTCAGATGGATGTTGTCAGCGTAGAGATACGAGTTGTAGTTGGGGTCTGCGCTCGTGGCGTTGCAGTTGAGCCCGGCTATCGAGTCTGGGCAAGCCGCGGTGGTGAGCCCTGCGGTGGTGATGCCATAGCCTTGCAAGTCCGCACTCAACATCAACACCTCCATATCAAAGAGTCTCACGCCTTGACCGGAGACATACATGCCCGCGTTGCTGATGATGGCCGAGTTGAAGGCGCGGGTCATGTCCTGAATGAATTGCGGCAAACCACCGGTGTAATTGGGGTAAGCCAAGGCAAAGGCGGGCGAATTGATTTGGGCAAATGGGCTGCCTTTCAAGTCGTAGGCGTTGAGCAACAAAATATGGCCAAAGTTGACCAACTGTCCGCGGGCAAAGAGTTGATAAGTCGTGCCCAAGGTGGTGATGGTGCTGATGGCACTCGCTGGTGTTTCTTTGCGACTCAAAACCGACAAGGTGTGGTTCAAAATATCGTTCATGCCGCCATTGATCACCAGCATGTCGCCAGCTTGGGGGCGAAAGCCCGCAAGCTGCCCGGGGAGGTCGGCGATGGTGGCACCGGGTTTGGCAAAGCCGGAGACGGCTGGATCAAACGCGATGTTGTAGTCCAGCGCCATTTGTGCAATCCAGTTCGTCACGGTGCCATCGTTGACCGTGAATTGATCGGCATAAGCGTTGCTCAAGGTGCCTTGGTAGCTGAAAAAGTCCCCCACAGCGACAATGCGGCTCGGGAAAAATTCGTCCACTTTGGAGCTCGCTCCGCATGACGCCACCAAAGCGCACAGGCCCAAATAGGCCAACTGTTGGCCCAGGCGCATGGCCGTGGTGTGTAAGTTAATTTTCATTGAGCAACTCCAGTCGTACCCGATAGTTTAACGGCAGATTGTGAAGGCTCTGCAGGCACATGACTGGCCCGGCGCAAACGATCGGCAACCCCCGCCCAAGACACCCCACTGGGCGCCGATTCAATCCAAATCTCAGCCACCCCCGAGTCATCAAAGTCGCGCAAGGTGGCAAAAAGCGCATGGGCGCAAGCTTGTGGCGTGCTCGGCATGGCTTGAAAGAGCAGGCCGCTTGGGTGAGGCGTCTCTTGAAGTGCGCTGTCGCGCGCCCACACCCCAAGCGTTGGGGGTGTTTCGCCAAAGGGCTGAGGTGAACTCGGGGGTCTCCACTCTTTGAGCTCATGCGCCATCTGCGCCGCCTCCATGAGTCTGAGCCGTGCTCGCGGCGCGTAGTGCGAGGCCAACGTGCCCGAGGCTTTGGGCGCGATCAAGTGTGCTGGATCGGTCTTGAGGCTGACCAGATCAAGCTCTTCTTGGCGCAACACCGGTTGATCAAGCGCCGCCTCCAGTGCTTGTTGGTCGATCTGTCCAGGGCGCAACACAATGGGCACGCCACGGGTGCAGTCCACAATGGTGGATTCGATGCCAATGTCACAATCCCCGCCATCGAGCACCCAAAGATCGGGCCCAAACTCGGACCGAACATGGGCGGCGCGGGTGGGACTCACCCGCCCAAAACGATTGGCGCTGGGTGCGGCCACGCCGTGCACCCCCAATGTGCGCGCTTGTCTCAAGAGCGCCAAGGCCACCGGATGTGAGGGCCATCGCAGGCCGATGCTGGGTGAAAGCGCTGTGGCGGCTTGCGCCACCCCGGGGCGTTTGGGCAAGATCAAGGTGAGCGCACCAGGCCAAAACCGTGCCATCAAGGTCTTGGCAAAGGCGGGCACTTCCTGAGCATAGTGATCGACGTCTTGGAGACTGCAGATGTGCACAATCAAGGGGTGATTGTTGGGGCGGCCCTTGAGCTTAAAAATGTGCTCCACGCTCGCATCTTGGTCGGCGTCAGCACCGAGGCCATAGACCGTCTCCGTGGGAAAGGCCACGAGCTCGCCGCTTTGCAGCGCACGAGCGGCACGCTCCATCTCAGATGCACTCGGCGTGACTGGGGTCATGGCGCCACGAGCGTGGGCTCGCTCCACGCAGTCCTTGTTGGACCCAAGCGAGCCGACACCCCCAGCCCCAAACTCTCCAGGCCCAGCAGCGCCAAGCATTGCGCCACTGTTGTCATGACCGCTTCGGGGCTGTCTGCCGTGATGTTCAGATGGCCCATTTTTCGCCCACGCCGCGCCTCTTTTTTGCCATACAGGTGCAAGTGCGTGCCAGGCAGCGCCAACAAGCGCGACCAGTCGGGCTCTTGGGGCGCGTTGTGGGCATGGGTGCGCACGGCACTGGGGTCCCACCACAAGTCGCCCAGCAAATTGAGCATGACACAGGGGCTGTGCTGCGCCACGGGCGTGAGGGGCAGGCCCACCAAAACACGCAGTTGCAACTCAAACTGCGACAGCGAACAGGAGTTGAGGCTGTGGTGTCCACTGTTGTGGGGCCTGGGGGCGATTTCATTGACCACCCAAGACCCAGTGGCAGGGGTCGGCGCCGCCGCCGCTAGGGGCGCAGCCAGTTGAGCCCCTGGTGGGGTAGAAACCGGCTGGGCCGAGGCGTTGACGGCGTCCAAAATAAAAAACTCCACGCACAAGACCCCCACATAGCTCAGTGCTTGGGCCAGTGTTTGGGCGGCGCTTTGAAGAGCTTGTTCAAGCGCGGGGTCCACCCAGCCGGGGAAAACCGTGCTGGAGAACAAAACGCCTTGGTGGTGTTGGTTAATTTGCACGGGCAGGTGCACGCAGGCGCCATCCTCGGAGCGCCCCAAAATCACCGAACACTCGGCTTGGAGCGGGAGTTTTTTCTCGAGCACGCAGGCGGTTGGCGTCGCGTGAGGACTCGCTTGGAGCTGGGCGAATGCGCCAGGCAGAGCCTGCGCGTTGGGCACCAGCACTTGGCCTTTGCCGTCATAGCCGAAGCGGGTGGTCTTCAAAATACCGGGAAACAGGTGGGGCGGGACCTGGGCCAAATCCGAGTGGGTTTCAATCACCCAAAATGGCGCCACCGGCAAGCCACACGCTTGGATGGTGGTTTTTTCAAGGACCCGGTCTTGAGCGATGCGCACGCACGCTGCACTGGGACTCACACCGAGCTTGCGCGCCAAGCGTTCGAGCGTCAAGGCGGGGACGTTTTCAAACTCGGTCGTGACTCGCGAGGCCAATTGGCTCAAGGCCGTCAAGCCCACGTCGTCGGTGTAGTCAAAACACAAAAAATGCTCAGACAGGCTGCTGGCGGGCGCGCTCGCATCGGGGTCCAAGACCGCCACGGTGTAGCCCATGGTCTGCGCGGTTTGCGCGAGCATGCGCCCGAGTTGTCCGCCCCCCAGCACCCCAATACAGGCTGGGGGTGCGAGATAGGGGAGGGCCGGCTTAGAAGGCGCGGTGCTGTCAAAGGCAGGTGTCATGAGATGGTGGGGTGTGAGCTTGCCAGGTTGTGGAGCCACAGGCAACAAAAAGGTCGATTCAACTCGGGGTGGGTGTGAGTACACTTTGGCGTGCCGCTTGGGTTTGGGCATCACGGTAGGCTTGGAGCTGGGCTTGCAAAGCAGGAGAGTGAAGTGCTAGCATGGCCACGGCAAAGAGTGCGGCATTGGCCGCCCCACTGTGGCCAATGGCAAAGGTGGCGACGGGAATGCCCTTGGGCATTTGTACGATGCTGTGCAGTGAGTCAACACCGTGCAGGTGCTGGCTAGCGACGGGGACACCCAGTACGGGGATGGTGGTTTTGCTCGCCAGCATGCCGGGCAAATGGGCCGCCCCGCCTGCACCCGCGATAATAGCAAGCAGACCGGCTGAGCGCGCATTTTGCGCGTAGGTGAACAAATCATCGGGCATGCGGTGTGCGGAGAGCACGCGGGCATGAAACGGGATGTCAAATTCTTGGAGAATACGGGTGGCGTGTTGCATGGTCTCCCAATCCGATTGGGAGCCCATCACGACACCGATGAGTGCTTGGGTCATGGCGTGTTGCCCTTGGGGCAGAAGTGTGCAAGTGAATTGATTTTAATGGTTGCTTGAGGAGTGTAGGTCAATGATAGAAGTCAGCGTTGAAAATTTTGAGTTGGAGGTGATGCAAGCCTCGGTGGACACGCCCGTTTTGGTCGACTTTTGGGCGCCTTGGTGTGGGCCGTGCAAAGTCATTGGGCCCTTGCTCGAGCAGTTGGAGGAAGACTACCAAGGGCGCTTTAAATTGGTCAAAATCAACTCCGATGAGGAGCAACAAATCTCGCAGGCCTTTGGCATCAAGAGCCTTCCCACTTGTATTTTGCTCAAACAAGGGCGACCTGTGGATGGCTTCATGGGGGCCTTGCCGCCGGGACAAATCAAGGCGTTCTTGGACAAACACCTGCCCTCGATCGAGGAGCTCACGGCGCTGGAAGACGCTCAACAGGCCCAGGCCTTGATCGAAGACGGGGACCCGCAAGCCGCCTTGGTCAAATTGCAAGAAGCCTTGGCCATCAACCCGGCCAACGATGACGCTCGATTTGATTACGCCAAACTGCTCATTCAGGAAGGGGACTTGGAGTCAGCCCAAATGGCCTTGGGGCCCGCTTTGGCACAAATCCCCTTGCAACTGCGCTTTGAGGCATTGAACCATTGGCTGGCTTGCTTGCTCTTTGTTCAAACCGACCCTCAGGGGTCTTGGAGCCCTGCGCAGTTTGACGCCCACTTGGAGAGCAACAAACGCGATTTTGGCGCGCGATTGGCGCGCGCGCGCTGCTGGGTGGCGAGTGGCGAGATGACGCCAGCCATGGACGAGTTGCTCGAGATCATCATGCGCGACAAAACCTGGGGCGACGAAATTGCGAGGAAGTTGTACGTGGCGATTTTGGAGCTCATGACGCCCCCACCTGTCAAGGATGCGCCCAGCAGCAAAGACACCACGCCCGGGGGTATTGCCTTGACCACCCAGGTGAGCCACAACGATGACCCCCGCTTGGAGCTGATCTCCAAGTACCGTCGCCGCTTGAGCAGCGCCTTGAATTGAGGGCTATTGACGGCGTGGCCCAGCATTCACTGGTCTTTTCAAGCGCCTCGCACGGGTGCCGGGCCAGGGCTCAAGCGCGCCCAAACTTCTTGGTATTTGAGCGCGGTTTGCGCAATCACCTCACTTGGTAAGTTCGGCGCGGGAGCGGTTTTGTTCCAAGGCAAACCGTTCGCGTCACGGTAATTCTCGAGCCAGTCGCGCAGGAATTGTTTATCAAAGCTTGGGGGATTGACCCCCACGGCATAGGTCTCAAGCGGCCAATAGCGCGATGAGTCCGGTGTCAACACCTCGTCCATCAACACCAACTGATCTTGATCATTCAAGCCAAACTCAAATTTGGTGTCTGCAATGATGATGCCGCGTTGGCGGGCTTGACGCCTGGCCTCCAGGTAAAGTGCAAGGCTGGTTTCTCGCACTTGCTCGGCCAATTTCGCGCCGATGAGGGCGGCCATCTGAGCGTAGGAGATGTTCTCATCGTGCTCGCCCATGGCGGCCTTGGTGGCGGGGGTAAAGAGTGGAGAGGGCAGCTCACAGGCGTTTTGTAAGCCCGCGGGGAGCGCCTCTTGGCAGACGGTTTGATGCGCCTGGTACTCGGCCCAAGCACTGCCCGCCATGTAGCCGCGCACCACCGCTTCCACGGGCAAGGGGCGCAAGCGTTGAACCAGCATCGAGCGACCCAGCACTTGGGGGGCCTCCTCGGCACTCACCACCGACTCGGGTGCGAGGTGGGTGAGGTGGTTGGGGCAGATGAAGGCGAGTTGTTCGAACCAAAACAAGGCCATTTGGGTGAGCAAGACGCCTTTGCCGGGAATGGGCTCGGTCATCACCACGTCAAAAGCGCTGATGCGGTCGCTCGCGAGCATGAGCAATTGGTGCTCACCCACCGCGTAGTTGTCACGCACTTTGCCCCGTGAAACAAGGGGCAAGGACGTTAAGTTGCTGGTGTGGATCGAAGGCTTCATGGGAGAGACTCGAGTGGAGGAGGAACACAACCCGAAGCGCTGGAGGGCTAGACAACGGGTCCAGGGTAGCAAAGCGGCTCAGCAGACATGGGGCTCAGCCGCCAATTGAGCCAGCACACCACCCAAAAGAGAACGCTTGGGCCTGGGCACGTCCTCGTGTGCTCTGAGCGCTTGTTCCACCCAACGAACACTGCGCTGCAAGGCAGTGGGTGCGGGTGCGGGTGTGGGCGTGTTTGGGCGCTGATGATTGGACGATTAAGCCACCACCTGTGAGAGGTGACCACTGCTGTATTTGGCCGCCACAAACAGCAAGGACTCGCCTTTGATTTTTTGCCCTTGGCCTTCGCAGCCAAATTGCTGATAGCGCTCGATGCAGATTTTCTTGGCAGCCAATTTGGCCGGCTTTAAAAACTCTCGCGGGTCAAATTTGCTCGGGTTTTGAGCCATGAATTCGCGCACCGCGGCGGTCATGGCCAGGCGAATGTCGGTGTCGATGTTGATCTTGCGAACCCCGTGTTTGATCGCTTCTTGAATCTCTGTGACAGGCACGCCATAGGTCTCCTTCATCTCGCCACCAAACTCGCGAATTTTGCTGAGCAAGTCTTGTGGCACGCTGGAGCTGCCGTGCATCACCAAGTGGGTGTTGGGAATGCGTTGATGAATTTGTTTGATGCGATCAATGGCCAAGATGTCGCCAGTGGGCATGCGTGAGAATTTGTAAGCGCCGTGGCTGGTGCCAATGGCGATGGCCAAGGCATCGATTTGGGTGCGTTTGACAAAATCAGCCGCTTGCTCAGGATCGGTCAACAGCTGCTCGCGCGAGAGCACGTCCTGTGAGCCGTGGCCATCTTCTTGGTCGCCTTGCATGGTCTCCAAGGACCCCAAGCAGCCGAGTTCGCCCTCGACGGTGATGCCTTTTTTGTGGGCCATGGCCACGACTTGACTGGTCACGTCCAAGTTGTAATCGTAGCTTGCGACGGTTTTTCCGTCTTCCTTTAAGCTGCCGTCCATCATCACCGATGAAAACCCCAGGTCAATGGCGCCTTGGCACACCAAGGGGCTTTGGCCATGGTCTTGGTGCATCACCACTGGAATGTGGGGGTAGGTTTCAATGGCGGCTTGGATGAGGTATTTTAAAAACGTCTCACCCGCGTATTTGCGGGCACCGGCACTCGCTTGCATGATCACAGGGGAGCCCGTTTCTTGGGCGGCTTCCATGATCGCTTGGACTTGCTCAAGATTATTGACGTTGAATGCTGGAAGTCCATAGCCATTCGCTGCGGCATGGTCAAGGAGTTCGCGCATGGAGACGAGTGCCATAGGGGGGTCCTGATTTAAAAAATAAAAAGTAAAAGGAATGACGAATTTTAAACCTGAATGTGCAGGGGTCGCACTAGCCGACTTTGCAGATTTTGAGCATGTTCGTGCCGCCCGGTGAGCCCATGGGCTCGCCACAGGTGATGGCATACACATCGCCTTTTTGCACGATGCCGCGTTTGAGCAAATCACCTTCGGCTTGTTTCAACGCGGTGTCTCGGTCGGTGCTGGTGTCCATGAGCAAGGGGGTCACGTTGCGAAACAGCGCCATTTTGCGCTGCGTGCTGAGTTTGCTCGTGAGGGCATAAATGGGGATGTGGATGCGATGTCGGCTCATCCAAAGTGCGGTCGAGCCTGAGTCGGTCAAGGCCACCAAGGCTTTGGCGCCCAAGTGGTGGGCGGTAAAGAGTGCGCCCATGGCGATGGTTTGGTCGATGCGATCAAAGGTCTTGCCGCTGAAGTCCGCGTCAAGCTCAATTTGCTCGGCCGATTCGGCGGCGAGACAAATTTGTGCCATCTCTTGCACCGTCTCCAAGGGGTATTTCCCCGCGGCCGTTTCGGCACTCAGCATCACCGCGTCCGTGCCATCGAGCACCGCGTTGGCCACATCGCTCACTTCGGCTCGGGTGGGCACGGGCAGCGTGATCATGCTCTCCATCATCTGGGTGGCCGTGATGACGAGTTTGTCGTGGGCCATGGCGCGTCGAATCATGTGTTTTTGCAGGGCCGGCACGGCCGCGTTGCCCACTTCAACGGCCAAGTCCCCGCGCGCAACCATAATGCCGTCGCTGGCTTTGAGGATTTCTTCGAGTTGAGGGATGGCCTCGGCGCGCTCGATTTTGGCAATCAAAGCGGGTTTGTATTTGTAGGGAGCCGCAGCCACATTGGCCAATTGGCGAGCGAGCTCCATGTCAGTGGCGGTTTTGGGGAAACTCACGGCCAAATAATCGGCTTGAAAACCCATGGCCGTTTTGATGTCCTCCATGTCCTTGGCGGTGAGGGCTGGGGCGGTGAGGCCTCCCCCTTTTTTGTTGATGCCTTTGTTGTTGGAGAGCACACCACCGACTTGAACTCGCGTGTGCACTTGTTCGCCCACGACTTGGGTGACCACCAACACGATCAAGCCGTCGTTCAACAGCAGCAAGTCGCCAGCACTCACGTCTTGGGGCAGTTCTTTGTAGTCCAGTCCGACGCCATCGTCATTGCCCAAGGCTTGACGAGATGCGTCGAGCACAAAGGCCTGGTCTTTGATCAAGGTGATTTGGCCATTTTCAAATTTGCCGACGCGAATTTTAGGGCCTTGCAAGTCGGCCATGATGGCGACTTCACAGCCCGCGCGGATGGCGGCCTCTCGCACCAATCGTGCGCGGTCAATGTGGTCTTGCGCCACGCCATGGGAGAAATTGAGTCGCACCACATTCACGCCAGCGCGAATCATGGCCTCGAGCATCGCCGGCTCACTGCAAGCGGGCCCCAAGGTGGCGACAATTTTGGTGGAGCGGTGGAGGGTGTTTTTGTGCAGAGTCATAGCCACGGATTGTCCCATGAAAGACAGGGTGCGTGCTCACCAACAGGAGAGCGTTGGAGAAGGTCTTGATGGGCGCTTTGAGCGCAAGGACAACACGCCTGCAACTCGTCACCCAGTTCTGAGGGGCTCACTCGCCACGAGGGGCTCTGCACGGGTGCCACACGGCCTTCTTCGTTGTGCTGCGGTCGTTGGGAGGCACAAACCCTGTGAAAATGGATAAAACTGAAAACAAAAGATGTCTTATTGGGTTTGAATGTCCCTGAAATAGGACGATCAATACCAAACAAATTTGGGTTTTCAGGGTCAAGCGTGGATAATTGAAGGCTTCCTGAGGTCATGATGATGGCATGAGGCTTGTTGTGCCCTGTCCTTGATGGTCATGATTTTTCCGCTGAAACAGCGTTGGCACTGCACCTGGCATTCATGCGCGCCACCCCAACGCTGGAGGCTTGTCCCCTTTGATTCGCTTGAGATGAATACACCAGAAATCCCCATTGCCATTGAGCAACCCATGCCCCACCGAAAAATCATTCGTGAGTGGCTCATCCCTTTGGCTGACAGGAACACGGCATTGGCGTTTCTTCTCTTGGCGGTCGATTTGTGCATTTGGGCGGCGTTGATGGCAGGCACCGTGGTGTTTGAGTCTTTGTGGCTCAAACTGCTGTGTGCCGTGGTGTGCGGGTTTTGGATAGGTCGACTCTTCATCATCGGTCACGATGCTTGTCATCAAAGCCTCACCCCCCACCGCACCTTGAACAAATGGTTGGGTCGGATTGCATTTTTGCCTTCTCTCACCCCGTTTAGCTTGTGGGACATTGGGCACAATGTGGTGCACCATGGCTACACCAATTTGAAGGGATTTGATTTTGTTTGGGCCCCCTTGACCCAGACCGAGTACCAATCCATGGGCGCGATAGAGCGTTTGATGGACCGCATCTACCGCAGTGGTTGGGCCCCAGGTCTTTACTACATGATTGAGATCTGGTGGAACAAAATGTTTTTCCCCAACAAAACCAACATGCCCACGCGTCGGCCTATTTTCATCCAAGACAATGTGCTGGTCTCTATTTTTGGGCTGATTTGGCTGGGTGTGACTGCCACAGCGGCGGTGCAAACGCAGCAGTCGATTGCGCTCATCTGGTGCTTTAGCGTACTGATCCCCTTTTTATTTTGGTGTGCCATGATTGGTTTTGTGGTCTATGTTCACCACACCCATGTGAGAGTGTCTTGGCACGATGACCGTGCCGCTTGGTCCAAGGCGCAACCCTTTGTGTCGACCACCGTGCACTTGACCTTCCCTTTTAAAATGGGAGCCTTGATGCACCACATCATGGAGCACACAGCCCACCATGTGGACATGAGCATTCCCTTGTACAAATTGAAACAAGCTCAAAACAAGCTCGAAACCATGCTGCCCCAACGCATCATTGTGCAGCCGTTTTCCTGGAGTTGGTACTTTGAGACGGCCCGCTGCTGTAAGCTCTATGACTTCACACTGCGCTGTTGGACCGACTACAAAGGTCAAACCACATCAACGCCCGCGCCCTTGCCCCAAGCGAGTTGAGGGCCATTGGGGCTTGCTCACCCCATCGAGTCTGGCGGGCTCTTGTTTTTGAGAGACTTTCAAAAAAGCCATCCCCAGATGGCTTTTTTTGTGGGCCTTCAAAACCCAAAACCCAAAACCCAAAACCCAAAACCCAAAACCCAAAACCCAGGCCTGTCTAGGTCTGCGCGTCTAGGGATGTGCGCGCGCTTTGAGCACTTCAAAGGCGGGCAGGGTTTTGCCCTCGAGCACTTCTAAAAATGCACCCCCGCCGGTGGAGATGTAGTCGATGTCTTGGGACAAGTGGTATTTGGCGATGGCGGCCAAGGTGTCGCCGCCCCCAGCCAGGCTGAAGGCGCTCGAGGCCGCGATGGCTCGGGCCAAGGACTCGGTGCCGTTTGCAAAGGCTTCAAACTCAAACACCCCGATGGGCCCATTCCACACGATGGTGCCGGCTTTGGCCACTTCTTTGACCAGGGCGGCCGACGTTTGTGGGCCCACATCCAAAATCAGATCGTCAGCTTGTACGTCTTGGGCGAGTTTGATGGTGGCAGGCGATTGAGCGCTGAAGGACTTGGCCACCACCACGTCGATGGGGATGGGCACTTGCGCGCCTCGGCTATTCATGAGCGCCATCACCGCTTGCGCTTGCTCGATTTGATCGGGTTCGCAAAGGCTCTTGCCAATCGGCAACCCACTGGCGAGCATGAAGGTGTTGGCAATGCCACCGCCCACGATCAGGTGATCAACTTTGCTGGCCAAAGACAGCAATATCGACAACTTGGTGGAGACCTTCGAGCCCCCCACGATGGCCACCAAGGGTCGTTTCGGTGTGGCCAAGGCTTTGGTGATGGCGACCATTTCAGCGCTCAACAGCGGACCCGCGCAGGCCACTTTGGCCAACTGGGCAACGCCGTAGGTGCTGGCCTCAGCGCGGTGAGCCGTGCCAAAGGCGTCGTGGACAAAGACATCACACAAGGCGGCCATCTGCTCAGACAAATGCGGGTCATTGGCTTTTTCACCAACATTGAAGCGACAGTTCTCCAGCATCACCACCTCACCGGGTTGGACGCTCACCCCGCCGACCCAATCTTTTATCAAGGGCACATCGCGTGCGAGCAAAGCGCTCAGTCTCTGAGCGACGGGTGCCAGTGAGTCTTTGTGCGTCCACTGGCCCTCTTGGGGTCGCCCCAAGTGGCTGGTGACCATGACCGCAGCACCCGCCTTCAAGGCCATCTCAATGCAGGGGATGGAGGCTTGGATGCGTGTGTCTTCGGTGATGTGGCCATTCTCGTCTTGGGGGACATTGAGGTCTGCACGGATGAGCACACGCTGCTCGCGCAGGAGGTCTTGTTGGCAAAGATCGGCAAAGGCAATGAATTCCATGGGGGTGTTTGATTTGAAAAGTGAACAAGGGGTTTTGCACCGCGAACGCCTTGGCGCGCTGGGGGGGGTGGACGCAAGAGCACAATTTTAGCCTGTGAGGGGCCCTTTGCTCACACGCATGGGTGAGCGCCATCTTGATCGCCATCAGGCCCCAGCCCAGATGTGCAAAGGCAGATAAACCGCCATCCCAACGACGATGACCCCGAGCAAGGAGGGGTTGCGCTCGCGCAAGAGCAGTAGTAGAGCACGCCTGCCAGGCAGGCCATCCAGCGCGCATCAAGCCAGGTGTGGATCCACTCGCCATGAAGGGTAAAAACCTCCGGGGCAATGACGGCGAGTAAGGCGGCGATGGGTGCGTATTCGAGCGACCTCTCCAACCAGTGGGGCAATTTCCACGCTTGGTCTGAGAGCACAAAAAAACCTCGGCTAAGCACTGTGATGACGCTCAGACCGAGGATGGCCCAGCCGTTGTTCCATTGGAAATTGAACCAGCTCTCCATCATGGCCGCTTGTCCTTGGGGTGTGGGCTCTTGGGTTGGCGCGGGCTGTCTTGGGAAGTCAAGCGCTCGAGGATCAGACACATGGCCACGCTCACCACCATGGCAAAAAGAATATTGAGCTTCAAGGGCCAAGCGACGGTGAGGCAAGCCGCAATGCTGGCCAGCACCGCCACCAAGCCGCGTTGGGGGGTGTTGATCATTTTGCAAGTCAAGCCCACCAGCGCCAAAATGCCGGCAAAACCCACCCCCCATTCGATGGGGATGTATTGGGTGAGCAAGACGCCCAAGATACTGCCGAGCATCCAACTGGCCCAATTTAAAAAAACGTTGCCCGCCAAGAAAGCTTGCTCCTGTGCTTGTCCCTGGGCAGTGGTGGCGGGTGTGGCAAAGCGCTGCATGAACTGAACGTAGGAGATGTCGCCGGTGAAGTAACTCGCGCACAAGCGGTAGGCCCTGGGGTAGTGGGCCAGATAGGGTTGCAAATGGGCGCTGAAGACGACAAAGCGCAAGTTGACACAAAACGCTGTGGCCAGCACCACGATCAAGGGGGCGTGAACCGCCAAGAGCGGCAGCACCGCCAGTTGCGAGCTGCCGGCAAACACCAGCAGTGTCATGGCCAAGGCGTCGGGCACGCTCAGCCCAGCGTTGACCATGGCGACACCGGTCATGAGCCCCCAGGCAAAAATACCGGGGCAGACACTGGCAATGCTCTTGAGTCCCTCCAAAAAGGCGGGGTGAGAGAAGTTGTGTCGCAGGAAAAACATCGAAGCAATGGGTGGGTGAGTCAGCGCGCTGTCTTCAAGGCATCGGGCTTGGGGGCGATGGTTGGTTCACACCCCAAGCCACCCCAATCCCCCAAGCGCAGACCCACACGCAAGGGGTGGCCTTGTAAAAAAGATTTCACCCCCATGCGATGGTGACCGGGGCGTTGGAGCGTCACAATGCGCAGCACGCCGCTGGCGCATTGCACATCGATGCCGTCCTCGCTCAATGCCACGATCTCGCCCGCCAAAGGGCGAGCCGCGCTGCGTTGGTGCCCATCCTCACTCGAGTTGGGATCGGGCCAAGACGTCGCCTCCCAGACCTTGATGGTTTGACCCAAGATCGTGGTGGTGCAACCCGGTGCCGGGTTGAAGGCCAAAATTTGACGCATGAGGGACGTGGCGTCACGCGACCAATCCAGTGGGGATTCGTCTTTGCTGATTTTGTGGGCATAGCATGCACCCTCGGCGTCTTGAGGCAGCGCATGCAAATGGGGCAAGGTTTGGAGGGTTTGAACAATGAGCTCGGCGCCCAGAGCAGCCAGTCGGTTTTGGAGCGAAAAACTGGTCTCATGTGGCTCAATGGCCAGGGTGCCTCTGAGCAACACGGCCCCAGTATCGAGGCCTTCATCCATTTGCATGATGCACACGCCCGATTGCGCGTCGCCCGCTTGAATGGCGCGCTGAATTGGGGCCGCACCGCGCCAGCGTGGGAGCAACGAGGCGTGGATATTGAGGCAGCCCAGAGGAAATCGTGTCAACACCCAGGTGGGCAAGATGAGTCCATAAGCCACCACCACCATCACATCCGCTTGCACTTGGGCCAACGCCGTTTGGGCCGTGAGGGCGTCTGTGGCATGAAGCCCATCGAGTCGCAAGCTCTTGGGCTGCAAGACGGGCAGACCCTGCGCGAGGGCCAGGGTTTTGACGCGGGAGGCTTGCAGTTTGAGGCCGCGACCGGCCGGGCGGTCCGGTTGGGTGAGCACGGCAGCAATCTCATGGCCCGCATCAATCAAGGCTTCAAGGGCTTGAGCGGCAAATTCTGGAGTACCAGCAAAAACAAGGCGCATGAGAGGGCGGGAGGGTAAAGGGGGTGAAAGGGTGAATGGGTGAAGGAGATGAAGGGGGCTAGAGTGCTCGCCGCGCCCACACCCAGGCGTTCAAAGCTCAGTGGCGGGTCTGGCCCCAGAACCTCAATCGCGGCTGTTTTGCCGCTGGGCTTTGAGGAACTTGGCTTTGATTCTAGAGCGTTTCAGAAAGGACAAATACTCGACAAAGACGCGGCCCATCAAGTGGTCCATCTCATGCTGAATACAAACGGCTTGCAAGTCGCTCGCGTGCAAACTTTGGCGCTGGCCTTGGAGGTCGAGATAGCTCACGCGAATTTCCTTGGCGCGCTCAACCCCATCAAAGATACCGGGTACCGACAAGCAACCTTCTTCGGCGATGAGGGTCTCCTCGCTTTTTTCGATGAGCTCGGGGTTGATCAAGACCAGTGGGGTGTTGCGGTCCTCGGATGTGTCCATGACGATCAAGCGCTGGTGAACGTCCACTTGGGTGGCGGCCAGGCCAATGCCGTTGGAGTCGTACATGGTCTCGAGCATGTCTTGGGCCAAGACTTCCAAGGCGCGATCAAAGGCGCTCACGGGCTTGGCCACGGTGTGCAAGCGAGCATCGGGGTAACAAAGAATGGATAACAAGGACATGGGCGATATTGTCCTGTTTTTTTTGATCGCTGTCATGGGCCTGACACCGCCGCCCCGTAAAAATAGTGTGGCTTCAGCGCCCAGACAACAGCCCCAGCCCATCACTCAGATGGGTAAAAATGAAAAATCAAAATGTTAAAAATGGGAAAAAAAGAGGTATATTGAGGACATGTTTGAAGTACTCGTTTATGTCTACGAAAACTATTGGCAAGCCGATGCTTGCCCCCAGCTCGATCATCTGGGACGCAAACTTTCTGCCGTGGGTTTTGACCCCGAAGAGATTGCACAAGCCTTGAACTGGTTGGCGGGATTGAATCTGGTGGCCCACAACACGCAAATCGTGGGCGAGGGCCAGGATCAGTCGACCTCGACGCTCAAGTGGTCTTTTGATGAACAAACAGGTGCCCCAAGCACCTTGCAAAGCACCCCCAAACCCCAGTCCCCCAACAGCTTAAGGGTGTATTCCGTCGCCGAGCAAGACCACCTGGGCGCACAGAGTTTGGGTTTTGTGAGTTTTTTGGAGACCGCTGGTGTTTTGCCCGCGAATATGCGAGAAATCGTTGTGGACCGGGCCATGGCGGTGCCTGGACGGCCTGTGAGCATTGATGACTTGAAAATCATCGTCTTGATGGTGTACTGGAGTGCGGGCATCGAGCCCGATGCCTTGATCCTTGACGAGCTGTGTGACGACGACAGCGAGCGCATCGCTCATTGAGCATGCGGCCCTTGCTGGGCCCTTGCTGCGCGCTCAGTCGATGGGCGCCTCTGAGGTGAGGCTTTAGACGACAGCGCCCGAGTTCGGATCCTCTGGGTCTCCTGCCTTGGGTCCACCGCCCTTCATCAAATCTTCTCGCTCAATGCCAAGCCACATGGCAATGGCGGCGGCGACAAACACCGATGAATAAATGCCAAACAAGATACCAATGGTCAAGGCCAATGCAAAGTAATGCAGGCTCGGGCCCCCAAAGAGCAACATCGAGAGCACCATGAGTTGCGTGCAACCGTGGGTGATGATGGTTCGACTCATGGTGGAGGTGATGGCGTTGTCGATGACTTGGATGGTGGTGAGCTTTCTGTAGCGTCGAAAGTTCTCCCGGATACGGTCAAAAATCACCACCGACTCGTTGACCGAGTAGCCAAGAACGGCCAAGACGGCTGCGAGCACCGGCAGAGAAAACTCCCACTGAAAAAATGCGAAAAAGCCCAAAATAATGATGACATCGTGCAAATTGGCCACGATCGCTGCCACTGAAAATTTCCACTCAAATCGAATGGCCAAGTAAAGCATGATGCCTGCCACCACAAAGGCCAAGGCCTTCAAGCCGTCGATGGCCAACTCATCGCCCACTTGCGGGCCAACAAACTCGGTGCGGCGCAACTCGGCGCTGCTGTCGGCGCCTTTGAGTGCGGCAAAGACTTGGTCATTTTGACGCGACGCCGAGCCTCCTTTGCTCGCGGGCAGGCGCACCAAGATGTCTTGGGCGGAGCCAAAATTTTGTACCTGAACGTCCTTGAGCCCCAAGGTCTGGATGGCGCCACGTGCCGCATCGAGGTCAACCGCGTGTGGGTAGTTCACCTCCATCAACGTCCCGCCGGTGAACTCAACAGAGAGATTGAGACCCTGGGTGAAGAGAACAAAGACGGCGGCCAAGAAGGTGATCAAGGACACGGCGTTGAATGCCAGCGCATGGCGCATGAAGGGGATGTCGCGACGAATTCTAAAAAATTCCATGGTTCTTTCCTTATTGCGCCTCAACGCGGTTGGGCTCTTGGGGCTCGAGCGCAGTGGGGCGCCAGACGGTGCCAATGGAGACGGTGAGGAGTTTCTTTTGACGCCCGTACCACAAATTGATCAAGCCGCGTGAGAAAAACACCGACGAAAACATGCTGGTCATGATCCCCAAGCAGTGCACCACGGCAAAGCCGCGCACCGGCCCAGAGCCAAAGGCCAACAGCGCCAAGCCGGCAATCAAAGTGGTCACATTGGAGTCCAAAATCGTGGCCCAAGCGCGGTCATAACCCGCATGGATGGCCGCTTGTGGCGGCACACCCGCGCGCAACTCCTCGCGCACCCGCTCGTTGATCAGCACATTGGCATCGATCGCCATCCCCAGCACCAAGGCCATGGCGGCCATGCCCGGCAGTGTCAAGGTGGCTTGTAGCATCGAGAGCACCGCCACCAAGAGCAGCAAATTGACCGCCAGCGAAACGCTTGAGACGAGGCCAAAAAATAGGTAGTAAAGGATCATGAAGGAGGCCACACCCACAAAGCCCCAGGTCACGCTGTCAAAACCCTTGGCAATGTTTTCGGCGCCAAGGCTGGGGCCGATGCTGCGCTCTTCAATGATCTCCATGGGTGCAGCCAGCGACCCCGCTCTGAGTAAGAGCGCGACATCGTTGGCCTCTTGGGGGGTCATGCGACCCGAAATTTGGACCCGACCGCCACCAATTTCCGAGCGGATCACGGGGTCGGTGACGACCTCACCCTTGCCCTTTTCAAAGAGCAAAATCGCCATGCGCTTGCCAACGTTGTCGCGCGTCACATCGCGAAAGATCCGTGCGCCCTTGGCGTCCAGGGTCAAATGCACGGCCGCTTCTTGGGTCTGGCTGTCAAACCCAGGCTGCGCATCGGTCAAATTCTCACCCGTCAAGAGCACTTGCTTTTTGACGATCACGGCTTGTCCACTGCGCTCGGCAAAGCGCTCGTCGCCAAAGGGCACCACCCCGCTTGGACTCAATTCGGCCGATTTGGCCTCGCTGCTGTCGTCAACCATGCGCACTTCCAAGGTGGCCGTTCGGCCCAAGATGTCTTTGGCCTTGGCGGTGTCTTGCACACCGGGGAGTTGCACCACAATGCGGTCCAGACCTTGTTGTTGGATAACGGGTTCGGCCACGCCCAACTCGTTGATGCGGTTGTGCAAGGTGGTGATGTTTTGCTTGAGCGCTTGTTGTTGAACGCGACGAGCCGCCTCAGGCTTCAAGACCAAGGTGAGCAGCCAGTGGTCGCCTTGTTTGGCGCTTTGAGCGCTGAAGTCAGTCCACTGGTCTTGCACCATGCGAGAGGCCGCTTGCAAGGCACTCTCGTCATGGAAAAGCACCTCAAGGGTTTGGCCATTGCGGTTGATGCCGGCGTGTCGAATATTGTTTTCACGAAAGGCCGTTCGCAAGTCCCCACCCAGGGCCTCGGCTTTTTTGGTGAGGGCCGCTTGCATGTCCACTTGCAGCATGAAATGCACACCGCCGCGCAAATCAAGCCCCAAGTACATGGGAGAGGCATTGAGCGAGGTGAGCCAGGCGGGCGAGCGTGAGACCAAATTGAGCGCCACAACGTAGTCCGGATTGCCGGCGTTGGGGTTGAGCGCTTTCTCGATCGCGTCCTTGGCTTTGAGTTGATCATCGTTGCTGACCAAACGCACCTTCAAGCTGTGGGTGTCAAAACTACTCGCTTGCGCGCTCAAGCCCGCTTTGGCCAGCGCCATCTCCACCGCTGTGGGCAGCTCCAGGGGCAAAGGGCGTGCAGGCTTGGCGCTCGAGACTTGAACTGCGGGGGCCTCGCCAAAGAAATTGGGCAAGGTGTACAGGCCCCCCACCACAAGGGCCAAGGCGATCGTGAGGTATTTCCAAATGGCGTAACGGTTCATGGCAAATTCAGTCAAAGGACAGGACACGCGGGTCCAAAATCAAAGGCCTTGAGCGATGTTCAAAGACCTTCACGGCTCTTCAAGTGGCTTCATTGGCGTGGTCACAAAGGGCGGCGCGAGCGCATGGGGGATCGCAAGCCTTTGCCACCCCTTCCCGGCCTTGGGGCCACCAGCGACCCACCCGATGTCGTGCTCGCGGCACCTCCATCCAACGGTTTTATGAAACGGTTTTGACCGACCCTTTGGGCAAAATTTGGGTGATGGCCGAGCGCTGCAACTGAATCTCGACTCCACGGGCGATCTCTAGACCAACAAAACTGTCGTTGATTTGAGTGACTTTGCCCAAAAAGCCGCCAGCCGTAGAGACTTCATCGCCTTTGGCCAAGGCATCGAGCATGGTTTTGTGCTCTTTTTGACGTTTCATTTGAGGCCGAATCATCACAAAGTAAAGCACGCCAAACATCAACACCAAGGGCAACATGCTCATCAAAGAAGAGCTCAAATCGGAAGTGGCCGCCGCCGCAGGGGCAGCTTGCGCATAAGCAGAGGATAAAAACACAGAATTCTCCTTGGAAACAGGGACAAAAGGCCAACACCAGGCAAGAGCTGTTTGCAGTGCGCTCATAGCTCCATCAAGGGGCGGGGTCACCCTGAGCGCGCACTCGGCAGCCCGTCCCTCAAAACCCACCGATTGTATGCGGTGCGTGCCCGCTCCAGGCCGGTGCGTGAAAAAGACCGAAAACGCTTGCCCAGCAGGCTTGGGGTGGCCGGTGGGCACCTCACGGGGCTCAGCGAGGCCACAGCACCCAAAGTCGCAAGGGGTGTTTGATTTGATTGGCCCACTCCCCGGCAGCATCTCCCGATCCGGCAAACAGGTCAGCGCGCACTGCGCCATTGATGGCGCCCCCCGTGTCTTGGGCCAACACCAATCGGTTGAGGGCGGGGCGTGAGGTCGGCGCCGATAGCCACAAGGCGCTGCCCAAGGGCACACTCAAGGGGTCAACGGCCACCGAGGACATGGGTTGCAGGGGGACACCCCAAGCGCCCTTGGGCCCGGGAGAGTCGGCGCCCAAGTCCAGCGACCAAGGCGCGATATGAAAGAAGATATAGCGCGGGTTGCTCCAAAACGCCTCTTGGGCACGTTCGGGGTTGGCTTTGAGGCTGGCGCGAAGTCCACTCCACGAGGCATCTCGGGTGAGGCCTTGATCGAGCATCCAGCGCGCCATACTTTGGTAGGGTTGTTCGTTGGAGGCGGCAAAACTCACCCGAAATTGCTGAAGCTCACCCGAGGCTTGGTGTACCCGCAAGCGCGCTGAACCCTGGACATGAATCACCATGACATCCAGTGGATCGGCTAGCCATGCAATCTCTCGGCCTTTGAGCTCGGGCACGACGCCGCCTCCCCGTGGACTCTCAATGTCCTTTCGGCTGAGCCAAGGCTGGCTCGGCTTGTTCCCAGGGGTCCACCCCATGGGGGGTGCATACAAGGGATATTTAAAGGTCTCGCTCGGGCTCAAAGCGGCGTTGAAGATGGGCTCGTAGTAGCTCGTGAGCAAACCCACACTGTCGCCTTCCAAGCTTTGGACCCGGTAGGGCTGCAAGTGTCCCATGAGCCAGATGCGTTGCTCGTCAGGGCTAGACAAACTCATGGGTCGAAGGCCTTGACAAAAGCTTTGGTAGACACTTTGGGCTTGTTCACACAAGGTGAGTAAGTGGCCCCAAAGTGTGGGCATCGCTTGATCTTGAAAACCGGGCAAATCGTCCCACGAGGCACTCACCCATAAACTTTTGAGGGGGGTTTGTGGAGACGGTGAGGGGCGTACCGAGCCTGTTTTGGTGCCACTCGCGGGCAGTGAAGCCGCCGCTGGCCAAGGGCTTGGGGAGGGCAGTGCTGTTGCCGACCCCACCGGGTTGGGGGTGACGGTGGGGCTGTTGGGCGGGGCAGCAAAGCTGCCCAAAGCTGGCGTGCTGCTCTCAAGGCGCGGCACAGGGTGGGGAGAACTGCATGAGAGCAGCAAGACCAAGACCAAGCTCAAAGTCCCTACAATGCAAAACCAACCCCCATACAGATCAAAACGTTTCATGATTTATATTTTGCTCGAAGCTTTCTTGGCTGGCATGCTGTTGGTGGTCATTGTGTGGTGGACCATGTTTTCAGGTCGTCATGGTGGTGAGCGCCAAGTCGATCCAAGTGACACAGGCCGCGCCCCAGATCCTGCACAAGAAGGCGATGAGGGCGTCAAGCCGCCAAGCCGCCTCCCCAAAAGCTGAGGGCGAATTTTCAAGCGC
Source organism: uncultured Burkholderiales bacterium (assembly GCA_903844385.1). Classification (GTDB taxonomy): domain Bacteria; phylum Pseudomonadota; class Gammaproteobacteria; order Burkholderiales; family Burkholderiaceae_C; genus Limnohabitans. The sequence continues at coordinate 62,342 of CAIMTJ010000093.1, read as the reverse complement.
TGCCAAAGCGGTCGCTCGTTTGGCCATCACAGTCGGCGGTGCCTAAGAGCGGGCAGCTGGCCGCGTTGCTGAGTCAAGACCGCGCGGCTGAACTCGGCCATCACCACCCCAACGCCGGTCTCTTTTTGCGCCAACACAACACCCCAAGGATCGATCAGCATCGTGTGTCCATGGGTGTGTCGCCCATTGTCATGCGCACCACTTTGCGCTGGGGCCACCACATAGGCCATGTTTTCGATGGCGCGCGCCTTGAGCAAGGTCTCCCAATGCGCCTGTCCCGTCGTGCGCGTAAAGGCACTGGGGACAAGCAGGAGGTCGGCACCGGCTTGGGCGTAGAAGCGGTAAAGCTCCGGAAAGCGCAAGTCGTAGCAAATCGACATGCCGATGCGCCAGCACTCACCGCTTGCGTCTTGCATCTCAAAAAGCGTGGGCTCTGGGCCTTCTTGCAAACTGCGGCGTTCATCATAGTGCTCGGTGTCGGTTTTGAACTGAAACAAATGCATCTTGTCGTAACGTGCGACACATTGACCTTGCGGATTGAAGGCCAAAGAGCTGTTGTAGACCTGGGGTGAGTGGCCCTCCAAGGTGAGCGAGAGCGGCAGACTGCCCGCCACGATCCACAGCCCCAGGGACTGGGCGGCTTGCGCCATACGGTCTTGAATGGGGCCTGCGCCGAAAGGCTCTTGGATGAGCAGTTTGTCGGTGTCACGTTGACCCATGAGGCAAAAGTACTCGGGCAATACAGCCAATTGAGCCCCGAGTTGGGCGGCCTCGTGCAGCAAGTCCACCGCTTGTTGGAGGTTGTCTGCACAGCTCATCGAGCTGGTCATTTGAAGGGCAGCCACTTTCATGGGTGAGTCTCCTGGGGGGGGTCCAATTTGGTCACTTGAGGATCTTGCCAACTGCCACTGATGTGAAAGGTTCGGGTGTTGGCCTTGATCAAGGGTTGGCGCAGGACATACTGGGCGAGAAAGCTGGTGAGTCCGACCACAGGGTTGATGGTGCTGTAGAGCAAAGAAGCCGTACCCGCATTGATCTCGGGAATCACCACCACGCGCACATCTTGCGTTTCTTGTGCAATGTTGGCTTGGCCATCGAGCATGACAGCCGCAGAAACACCCTTCATGACCAGGTTTTGAGTGGACGCATTGCCGCGCGCCACACTCACGTCACCGCGGATGTTGTCAAACGCAAAACCTTCGCCAAACAAATCGCGAAAGTCCAAGGTGAGTCGCCTGGGCAGGGCTTGCAAATTGAGAACACCCAGCAGTCGCGACGCACCAGGATCCGTTTTGAGGAACTGTCCTCGCTCAAGATCGAGGTTCATTTGCCCACTCAATTGATCAAAATTGGGATTGATCAAGGACCCCCCCCAAGAGACTTGGCCCTTGAGATGACCTTTGCCGTTTTTGAGCACGCCCGTCATCCCAAAGCGATCGAGCACATTGCCCGCGTTGGCGATGTCGAGATCCAAATTGAGGGCGGTTTGTGCAGGCAGTTTGGGCTCGCTCGGATGAGGACCCCAATGACCCGACGCGTTGAGTGTCGCATCTGCATTGCTCAGTGTCAGGGGCGCGAATTGCCACACCGTTTGGCCTTGTGCGTCCACGCTCGAGTGCGTGTTGAATTGGAGCTTGCCCAAGGGTTGACCTTTGAGCTCAAGCTCATCGACCGACAAGCTCAGCCATGACAGCAGCGACGTATTGGAGCTCAGCAAGGGGTCCGAGCTCATGGGGGCACTTGGCGTGATGTTCAAGTAACTCAAATGCGCATTCAGGCCGCGTTTGCTCGGATCACTTGGCAGCACCAAATCCAAGTTGCCGCGCAATTCTTGCGACTCAATTTGCGCCAACCAGTGCTCCGTTTGTCGCGTTGTGCTCAGGTGCGTTTGATGAAAACTGCGCCCTTGCAGGGTGAGCGTTTGTGCGTGCAAGTTCATGCGAGCGGGCAAGGCCTCGGCGCCCCAGTCGAGCTCCTTGGCCGAGTTCAATCGGGACGGCTCACGAGGTGAGCCCTGGGGCGAGTTGTCACAAGAGGCATGACCCGACGAGTTGCGGTTGACGCGGCTCCAAGCGTTTTGCCAATCGTCCAAAGACAATGTCGAGGCTTGCACATCCAGATCCCACCCCTGGGGGGACGCGCGAGTCGGGGGTGAGATCCCTTTGAGCCAAACACTGGGGTTGATGGCGCTCGAGGCGGGCGTGGACTGCAGGCTCAATGCCCCTTTGTAGATGCGAGTCGGTGCGGCTGTGTTGTCAAGATACAGGCGCATCATGAGCAAGTCATCCAACACCAAGCTCACACGCTCGAGGCTGCGGGTGCTGTTGTTGGCGGTGAATTTGAAGGGCGAAGACTCCAGGCTCAAGTTCAGCGTGCTCGCAGCGCTTTTTCGCAAAGGCTCCGGCGCCAACACCGCCAAGCCTTGGAGCGTTGAGTTAAAGCTCACCTCAACACCGCTCGTCTCACGCGAAGTGATGGTAGCGCTATAGGGGGTGCTGCCCTGTGACAAGGCGCCCAAGTGAGAGATCCAGCCCAACTCACACGCTTGGCTCAGACCTTGAGCCGTCATTTGGCCGTTCACGCGGATTTGCAAAGCGTCGGGGCTGGTGGGGTTGGGGCCCGTGCTGGTGCTCGTGCTTGGCGAGCCGCTGTTGAAGCCGCCCTCTACTCGGGCGTCCCCACCGAGTGCTTGCACTTGCACATTTTGCAAGACCATGGCGCTGTCTGTGAAGGCGATGGTGCCCCGTGCACGGGTGAGCACAGGGGTGTCGGGTGTAAGTTGGAAATCGTTGTTGATCAAGTTGAGGGCGCCTTGAACTTTGCTGCGCTCCATTTGCATGAGCGGCAAACTGAGCTTGAGTTTCAACTCGGCGATACCGCGAGCAGAGCTTTTTTGCAGTGAATCGGACAACAGCGACGACACGGGCGAGTGATTGAGCACCGAGAGTAAATCGGGCAGGGCTGATTTGGTCTCGGCCAACACCTCCAGGGTGGGCGAGAGTAAATCGGGCAGGTGGATCTCAATATGGGGCCACAGCAGCCGCTCCTCGGTGGCCATGAAGGCGCTGGCTTTGGTGATGGACAGATTCGGGCCCGTGAGATTGAACTCCCCTTGGGCCTCCACGAGGCTGGGCCAGTCCCCGCCCGAACTGCTGAGGGCACTGCTCGGGGATCGGGCCGCTGAGCTGGCGTCAGCTGTCGAGCTGGGTGGATTTTTGGGAAAATAATTCACCCCAAGGTGATTGAGTGTGGCGCGGATGGAGAGTTCACCCTCTTTTGGATTTTTGTACGGCAAAGCGCTCAAAGGACCATGAATTTTGATGCTGGCTTGGCTGGCAAAGCCCTGCGTCAAGGCCTCTTTGAAGTATTGCCGCACGGGCGCGTTGATGACTTGGGGCAGGTATTTGTAGAGCGACTTGGCTTCCAGTCGAAGGACCTGGGCATCCAAATCCAAGTGACCCAGGTCCTGGGCCTTGTGAGGGTCGGCTGAGTTGTGCCGAGCGCGTTGCCAGTCCAACTTGAAACGAGCCGATCCATCGCTGTTGTCAAGCAGCCCATTGTTGACATGAACATGGAGTTGATTCGCGCCGTTTTCCCAGGCCACATCGGCCGAGAACTTTTTCATCTCGATGCGCGGGTCTTCCAAGACGCCAAGGGCCTCGGCAAACCCATCGTTGATGGTCACATGAGCCTGGCCTTGACGCTCGGAGACATCAAAGTTGATGTCCGCCCCTTTGATGTTGGGGATGCTGGCCACCCAGGGGTTTGCGGCTGTCAGTGCAGAGGCGGTGGCACTGGCATTGGAGTTGATGGCCAACTTGAGGGGCGAGGTCGTTTGGCCGAGCAGTTTGTTGCTGGGGCGATCCTCCTTTGAAAACCCTTGCAAATGGCCTTGAAGGCGAAACTGGGTGATGGCGGAGAAGGGGTTGGTGAGCTCGCTTGGGGGTTTGGAGGCGCTCGGTAATGGTGCTGTTCGCGCAGTTGGGGGGGCTGGAGCGAGAAACTGTTTGGCCCCATCGAGCCAATGGTCCAAGCCGCCGCGAGACTCAGGTGACGGTGTTGAGCTCGTCCACGAGGCACTGAAATCTCTCAACTCACCTTTGAGGTTGAGTGCTTTGAGCATTTGTGTGAGCGCGTGCTCAGGTGCGAATTTTTCAGAGATGTGGGTGAGGTTGTCCAGGGACGCTTGGGGCACATTGAGCTCGCCTTGCGCGCCAAGCGACCAGGGGTGAGCGGTGTCGCTCAAGCGCAAGCGCAAATGTGACAAATCCCAAGCTTGGGGCTGGCCCAGCGCTTGAACGAGCAGGCTTTCGGTCTCCCACTCGCGCCCATTTTTCCAAGGTTTGGAGCGAAAGCGTCCTTGTAAGGTGTCCAATTCAAGCCCAGCATGGGGCGGCAAGGCCAAGTTTTTCAAGTGGGACAAAGACACATCCAGGACTTGGGAGGTGAGCGAGCCGCGATTGACCTCGCTCCAAAAGCGCAGCCAACCCGCTCCAGACAATGTGCTGGGCGCCAAAGAGTTGGCCAGGTATTTCCACGCACCCATGAGTTCCACGTCTTGGACCTGGGCGTAGATCTGGCCAGACCATTGCGACCACTCACCCGGGTGCAAACTCAGCAAGGGCTGGCGCATTTGTGCTCTCACACTCAGTGGTGCACCATGCCCTGTGAGGTCAACCAAGTCCAGCGTGAAGTGGTGACTCAACAGGCCGTTTTGGATGCCCAATGTCAAGCCGTCGATGCGCTTTGCGGGGGCGTGATGCCACTCATCCACCCAATCGATGTGAGTATTGATGATTGAAAACGAGTGAATTTTAAAAAAAGTGTCGGCCAGCGCCGTTTGTTCGCTCCCGCCCATGCGAATGCCACCCACCCACATTTGGCCCTGGTCGTCCAAGCGCGCACCAATGGTTAACCCATTCACATCCAAGTGATCCAAACTGCGCCGCAAAACCGACGCCCACGACAGGCCCAGCGAGGCCTCATCGACGCTGAAAACGAGCGCTTGTTGGGAGTCCGTGGCCTGGAGGTCTTTGAGTTGGAGGGTGGGCCAAATGCCCGAGGTGTGGGCCTCTAAGGTGCCAATGTGGACTTGCAGCCCCAAAACTTCCCCAACTTGTCGTTCCATGGAAGGGCGAATGGCATCAATGCGAGGCAAAATGAGCACATGCATCAACGTGAAAAGTCCCAAAGCCAAGACCCAAAAAGCGATGCACAGCCACAGCAAAATGCCGCTGATGGGACTCATCCAGCGCCAAAGGCGCCAAAGGAGCGCGGTCTGGTCAGTTGTGGGTGGGGTCATGGCGCACGGTTCAGAAGAGGAAACACATGGTGAGTGGAATTATTGCAGGGTTGGATGACCCGGGGCAGGCGATGCACCCATCTTACTCAAAGCCGCCAGCGTTTTCTGCCGCTTCGCGCTTTGCTCGGCGTGTTCGGCAACGCTACGCCGTGGAGCGCGACTTTCTCCCTCCTGGCCTGCCCCAAGAGGCTCACCTGAGGCGAGCGCTGCAGGCCTTGCAAAAAACCTACCCGCTCGCCAGTGCCCTGCGCATTCTGAGGCAATTGGTCATGGAGCGCTTGCTCAGTCTCGATTGTGACGCGTCCTTGGGGCTCAAAGAGGTGATGGTGTGCATTTGTGGTCTGGCGCAGTTCGCCTTGGCCCAGGCGGCTCACTGTGCCCGAGAGGAATTGGCTCTTTTATGGGGATATCCTCAAACCGCTTTGGGGCAAGAGGCTCACATTTGGGTGGTCGCCATGGGCAAACTGGGTGCCAAAGAGCTCAATGTCTCGAGCGATATCGATGTGGTGTATGTCTACGAAGAGGACGGCCACACGAGTGGAGCCAAGCACCCTGTGGGCGCGAGCGTCATCTCCAACCAGGAATATGTCTTCAAATGGGTGCGTAAGATGCAGCAGCTCATTGCCGAGGTCAATGAACATGGCTTTGTCTTTCGCATTGATTTGGCCTTGCGCCCCTACGGCAACGCGAGCGTGAGCGCCCTGCCGCTGTTGGCCTTGGAGACTTATTTCAAACAAGATGCCAGGCCTTGGGAGCGTTTTGCCTGGCTCAAAGCGCGCGTCTTGTCCATGCACGATGAGACCCATTTGAGGGCTTCCCAAAAGTTGTCCGCTCTCATCTTGCCCTTTGTGTTTCGGCCCTATGTGGACTTCAGCTTGTTGCAGTCGATGCGCGACATCCATCAGCAAATTCAAGACCAAGCACAAAAGGATGCACTCAAACACCACGGCCGCATGGATATCAAACTCGGTCGGGGTGGGATTCGTGAAATCGAGTTTGGCGTTCAATTGTTGCAACTCGCTCGGGTGGGCATCCACCCGGAGCTGCGAACTCGCTCGACGCTCAAAGCGATTGAATTCTTACGCTCCGCGCAGTTGTTGGCCGATGAGGAGGCCGCACATTTGCTTGAGGCTTATGTTTTTTTAAGGCGACTCGAGCACCGCATTCAATATTTGGATGATCAACAAACACACCGCCTGCCTCTTGCAGAGCAAGACGTGCAGTGGCTTGCAGCGTGCATGGGGTTTGACGGCGTCCAGGCTTTTGAGGCGGCGCTCAAGGCCCACCAAGCCTGGGTCCAAGACCATTTTGATCGCTTGCTCGCGCACCCCGTGGTGCACGAGAGCGCTTTGAGCAAGGCCTCGGCCGAGCCGCCATTGAAGGCGCTGGCGCTCCAGACCACTGGCGTGCAATCGAGCTTGGACAGTCAAGCCCCATCTGCTCGCGCGAGTAATCCTGCAAAGAGGGCGAGCAGTCCACTGGCCAGCATTGTGCAAGCGCTCCAAGACGGGGTCGCTCCAGAACCCTTGCCCCTGATGTGGTCCAAGTGGCTCGAGTCATTGAGTTTGGCCAAGACCACGGTGCTCACGCTCGAGCGCCTCGTGCGGGTGAAAGGGGTGCTGTCTCGCGCCTTGCTTTGGCAGACCCAAGGCCTGGTGCAAGCCCAACAGGTTCAAGCCTGGCTCGAGTGGATGGAGCCCTTACTGAAACGGGACAACTATTGGGTGCTCCTATATGAAAACCCAAACGTGCACCAGCAGCTCATGCGCCTCATGGGCGCCTCTCCTTGGAGTCAAGCCTATTTGAAGGCCCACCCCGCTGTGATCGACTTGTGGCTCAAGCCACATTGGACGCTGGAGCGTTTTAACGCGGCCAGCTTTGCCAAAACCATGCAACTGCGCAGATCGGCTCTTGCTCGCATCGAACAAGACGACGAAGAGCAGCTCCTGGCGGTGATCCGACGCGAACACCAGGCCCAAATGTTTCGCATCTTGGCGCAAGACTTGATGGGGTATTTGACGGTGCAAGAGGTGGGCGATGAGTTGAGTGCCTTGGCCGATGCGGTGCTCAGGCTGTGTGCCCTGTGGGTGTGGCAACGCCTGAACCCGACGTGGGTGGGCGAGCTGCCACTGGCCGTCATCGGTTACGGCAAGCTCGGCAGCAAGGAGTTGGGCTACGGCAGTGACTTGGATTTGGTGCTGTTGTATGACGATTCGAGCGCGGTCACCCAAGAGCAAGTCACCAAAATGGCGCGCCAGATGATTCACTGGATGACCCTCAAAACAGCCCAAGGCTCGCTCTATGACATTGACAGTGCTTTGCGCCCCAACGGCAACGCAGGTCTCTTGGTGAGCGCCTTTGGTGCGTTTGAGCTCTACCAACGCCAATTGGGGGCCAACAGTGCTTGGACCTGGGAGCACCAAGCGCTCACGAGAGCGCGGTTTTGTTTAGGCCCCCAGCGCTTGGCCCAGCGCTTTGAGGCCTTGCGCCAAGAGGTCTTGTGTGCCCGTCGCGACCCCGTTGTATTGGTGCGAGAGGTGTTGGCGATGCGGCAAAAAATGTGGGCCAGTCAAGCCCTCTTGCCCACGCTGTTTGATCCCAAATCAAGCCCGGGTGGCATGGTGGATGTGGAGTTTGTGGTGCAGTATGTGGTCTTGGCGCATGCGCAACGCTACCCCGAGTTGGCCCAGAACATTGGCAATATCGCGCTGCTGTTGCGTGCCGAGGCCTTGGGTTTGATCCCACCCCCTTTGGGCCATGAGGCGGCTCAAGCTTACCGAGCCCTTCGCCGCCGCCAGCACCTGGCGCACTTGCATGACAAGCCGCTGCGCTGTGACCAGGCCGATTGTCAGACCAGCATTGCGGCGGTCAAGGCCTTGTGGGCGAGCCAATTTGAGGGCATGGGGTGACACGGGGTGTGAGCGGGGGGGGGAAGGGCCCCGGGCTTGCAGTTGAGGCACGCCTGGCCAGTCGAGGGCTCGCGCGTGAGGGGGGTCAGCGGGGCATGGCCTGGATCAATCGGACCAATTGGGTGGTGGAGTAGCCGCTCACAAAGGGGATGGCGGTGGCGAGCCCGCCTTGACTTCTGACCCATTGGGCTTCGGCCAAGGTGTCCATGTCGTAGTCCCCGCCTTTGACCAAGGTATTGGGTCGCAGGGCCTGAATGATCTCAAGCGGGGTGTCTTCGTCAAACCAAGTCACCAGACTCACGCTTTGCAAAGCGGCGATGACGTGCGCGCGGTCCAAGAGGGTGTTGAGGGGGCGCTCTGGGCCTTTGCCCAAGCGTCTGGCCGACGCATCGGTGTTGAGGGCCACAATCAGGTGCTGGCCCAGTGCGCGGGCTTGTTCCAAATAGGTGACATGGCCTTTGTGCAAGACATCAAACACGCCATTGGTGAAGACCAAAGGGCCGGTTGTTTTGAGCGATGAGCACAGTTGAGCCGCGGTTTGAGGCGCAACGATCTTGTCTTCGATGGAGGTCATGCGTGGCGGCTGGGTCATGGGGTTCGCCCGGGACTGCAAAGGCGTAAGCCTTGGAGGAAAAGGGCCATTTGGGGAAATGGGCGGGAATGGTTAAAATTTGTGGGCAAAAGAAACAGCAATCAGGCCTCTTTTGGGATACAGTTTACGCCCATTTGGCGCGATCTTGAGCGGCGGTTTGACGCGAATTAAGCCGTGGGCAGCGTCCCCTGCTTGTCTCAAGTACCTTTTCCCCTCTGGGCTTTGCTCACGCTCAGGTCAACACGTTGTCAACACCCACCCACCACTGAGACAGACACACATGAAAATCCGAACCAGCCTGATTCAACGGGTGCTTGTGGGGCTCGCCTGCCTCACCTGGCTTGCCGCTGGCGCCCAGAATTCAGTCGCCACCCCTGTGGCCATCCCCGCCAGTGCGACCCCTGCGCCGGCTGCCACCCACACTTGCCCAGGCGTGCTCAATTACCGAGTCTTGAGGCTCCAAGACGAGAAGACCCAAGATCTTTGCCAATACGCAGGACAAGTCGTTTTGGTGGTGAACACGGCTTCCTTTTGTGGCTTCACCCCGCAATACAAAGGCCTAGAAGCCTTGTATGACAAATACAAATCGCGCGGCTTGGTGGTGCTTGGTTTTCCGTCGAACGATTTTTCACAGGAGCCCAAAACCAATGCAGACATCGCCGATTTTTGTGAAAACACCTTTGGCGTGAAATTCCCCATGTTCACCAAAACGGCGGTCCGTGGCGACGCCGCCACGCCCTTGTTCAAGACCTTGGCCAAGCGCACGGGCACCACGCCGAAATGGAATTTTTACAAATACTTGATTTCTCGAGACGGTCAAAAGATTTGGAGTTACTCGAGCATGACAACACCGGAAGACAAAGAGTTTCTCAACCAGCTTGACTTGGCGCTCAATGCGAGACTCGACTGAGATGGCGGCCCTGAGAGTGGCGGTGATCGGCGCCGGTGTGGCAGGCTTGAGTGCTGCCCACGCCTTGAAGGACCACGTCTCGGTGAGCCTCATTGAAGCCAACGATTATTTCGGTGGACACGCACGCACCGTGGACGTTCGGCTCCCCAACCACAGTGGCGAGATGCAAACCCATGGCGTGGACACGGGGTTTTTGGTGTTCAACGAAAAAACCTATCCTGGGCTGTTGGGTTTGTTCAATCGCTTGAGGGTGACAGTGGCCAAGTCCGACATGTCTTTTTCGGTTCAAGCGCACCCGCTCACATCGGCGCCCAACTCGGCGAGCGGGGCAAGACCCCAGCGCCTCGAGTGGAGTGGCAGCGATCTCAATGGCCTTTTTGCCCAGCGGCGCAATCTGATGAGTCCGGTGTTTCTCGGCATGATTGCTGAAATCCTCAGATTCAACCGCTTGGCCACCGCGTGCGCCTTGGAGCTGCTGGACAACACCCAACCCCCGCTCGCCGCGTGGCGCGAGTGGAGCGTGGAGACCTTTTTACAGCATCACCAATTTTCAAAAGGCTTTCAAGCCTATTACCTCTTGCCCATGTTGGGTTGCATTTGGAGTTGTCCGACCGAGCAAATGCTCCATTTCCCTGTGGCCAGCATGATCTCCTTTTGCCACAACCATGGCTTGCTGCAGGTGATGAATCGCCCTCAGTGGTACACCGTGGAGGGCGGCTCCAAGCACTATGTGCAACAAATCGTGGCGGGCTTATCTGACGCACGGCTGAGCACGCCCGTCGAGTCCATTGCCCGTCACGACAGCCATGTGGACGTCTTCACTGGCCAGGGGTGCGAGCGATTTGATGCGGTGGTGCTGGCCACCCATGCACCGCAAGCCTTGGGCTTGCTGCAAGACCCCCACGCTTTGGAGCACGAGCTCTTGTCGTCGATGCGAACCCAAGACAATGAGGCGGTGCTCCACACCGATGACTCGGCCATGCCGCAAAGCCGCCGGGCCTGGGCGGCTTGGAACTTTGAGTCGAGTGCACCCACTGCTGGCCAGACCCATCCCGCGCGGGTATGCTTGCACTATTGGATCAACCGTTTGCAGCCCTTGCCCTTCAAGGACACGGTGCTGGTGAGCATGAATCCCTTGCGCGATATCGATCCCGCCAAAGTGCTGGGTCGCTTTCACTATGCGCACCCCATCTTTGATGCCAAAGCCGTGCAGGCCCAGGCCCAACTGCCCCGCTTGCAAGGGCTCAAGCGCACTTGGTTTGCGGGCGCTTGGATGGGCCACGGTTTTCATGAAGATGGCTTTGGCGCCGGACTGCGTGCGGCCCAGTCCTTGCTGCAGACGCTTCAAGTTGGGGTCAGGCCATGACACCAGCGGTGGGCTTCATCGGATGGGGCCGTGTGGCGCATGAGCGCATGGCGCCGAAGTCGCATGCCTTTGAGCACGCGAGTTTTTTTGTCATGCTGCCCATGCGCGAGATGGCCCGGCGAGGCATCCAGGCCTTGGGGCTGAACCGCTGGGCGCCCTTGTCTTTTTATGATGAGGACCATGGTGACGCGAGAAGCTCTGGGCAGGGCGGCGCATTGGCGTGGTTTGATGAGCTGCTCGAGCGCGAGGGCATCACCGGTGTGGACGGCGAGGTCTGGCTGCACTGCTACCCCAGGGTGTGGGGTTATGCCTTCAAGCCCGTGAGTTTTTGGTACGGCCACTCTGCGTCGGGGGCCTTGGTGGTGGTTCTCGCAGAGGTGAACAACACCTTTGGTGAGCGCCATTTTTACTTGCTCACCCAGCCGGCCTATGGCCGCACGATGACGGCCGACAAGGTGTTTCATGTCTCCCCGTTTTGTGAGGTGAATGGGCACTATGAGTTTCGTTTCATGACGACCCCCTCTCCTGTCGAATGGCAAAGCGCAGCGGTCCGCTCAAAACAGATCAGGCCCAAAACAGTGGCGCGCATTGAGTACCATGATGAAAACGGCTTGCTGCTCAAAACCCGTGTGAGTGGTGAGCTCGAGCCCTTGAGCCGTGCCAGCGTTCGACACGCATTGTGGCATTACCCTTTCATGACGCTTGCGGTGATGTTTCTCATTCATTGGCATGCTTTGCGGTTGTGGCTCAAGCGGGTGAGTTTTTTTCGCAAACCCACTCCCCCAGCCGCCGCTGTGAGTCACTCGACTCAGCCCTGAGGATTGCTTTTTTGACCCTTTTCTTGACTGATTTTTTCTTGAGCATTTGCGCATGACCACGAATTTCACTTCTTCACCCCGCGAGTCTTTGCCCTCCTCATCGTCCACCGCGAGCGCGGGTGCTCCCTCTGCCCAGGTGAGCATTGCCGCACTGCCTCGGGCTGCCAAGCGCTTGCTCGCCTTGCTCGAGCGCATTCCCCGAGGCCAGCTGAGTGTGAGTGGGCCGGCGGGTTTTGAGCGGGTGTTTGGCCAAGGCGGCGATGGTGTGCAGGCCCAAATTCACATCCAGGACTGGCGCATGTGCCAAGAGACGTTGCGCTTTGGTGACATTGGTTTTGCTGAGAGTTATTTCAAACAATACTGGCAAACCAGCGACTTGACGGCCTTGCTCAATTTCTTGCTCATCAACCGCCACGCGGTTGAAGAGGCGCTGTATGGCGCTTGGTGGGGGCGATTGGCGTTTTCGATCAAGCATTTCTTTAACCGCAACACCAAAAGCAAAAGCCCCAAAAATATCCAAGCGCACTACGACTTGGGCAATGCCTTTTATACCTTGTGGCTCGACGCTGGGATGAACTACTCCTCGGCTTGGTTCAATGGCAACACCGAGCAAGACTTGGCCCAAGCGCAGCTCGCCAAAACGCGCCGCGCGCTGCGCATGGTGGGGCTGGGCAGCAGTGCGGGGCAGCGCCTGTTGGAAATCGGTTGTGGTTGGGGCGCTTTGGCACAGACGGCCAGCCTTGAGTTTGGTGCCCATGTGTGTGGCGTCACGCTCAGTGTCGAGCAACTCAAATACGCGCAAGATCGCATGGCCGCTGCCGGCGTTCAAGCCGACTTGAGGCTGCAAGACTACCGGGACATTCCAGGCCAAGCCCAGTTTGACGCGGTGTGTTCCATCGAGATGATGGAGGCTGTGGGCCGCACCTACTGGGCAGAGTATTTCAGCACCATCCACCGCCAGCTCAAGCCCGGTGGCTTGGCCTGTATTCAAACCATCGTGATTGCCGACCAGTTTTATGACCGTTATGTCAAAGGCTCGGACTTTATTCAAGAGTACATTTTCCCAGGCGGCTTTTTACCCAGCCCCCAAGCCTTCCGACAAGAAGCCACCAAGGCGGGGTTCTTGGTGGTGGATGCGTTTGAGTTTGGCCAAGACTATGCCCACACTTTGAAATTGTGGGCCGAGCGCTTTGAGGCCGTGAAGGCTCGGGTCAAGAGCCTGGGGTTTGATGACCGCTTTGAGCGAATTTGGCAGTTTTACCTGGCCTATTGCGAAGCAGCCTTTACCCAAGGCAGCACCAATGTCATTCAATTCACCCTTAAAAAATCTGAGCACCCTCCAGCGTGATGGCATCCCCCAAGGCATGAAACCAAGCGGGCCGCCAGTGGCGTCGTTGTTGGGCTTCATGGGTTTGCCGTTGGCGTTTTTGGCGCTGCCCTTGTATGTTTATTTGCCGCACCACGATGTGCAAACCTTGGGCCTGCCCATGGCGCAGGTGGGGTTTGTTTTTTTGCTCGCCAGAGGCTTGGACGCGCTGGCCGATCCCCTCATCGGGGCCCTTTGGGACCGCGTCTTTCAGCGCGGCATGCGAGAGGTCTTGTGGATCTCCTTGGTGCTGGCGGTGCTGCTGTGTGGCTGTCTTTGGGCATTGCTGCTGCCCCAAGAGGGCTGCCGTTGGATCATGGGCGCCTTGAGTGGAGAGCTTGCAGGCGGCTCGAGCGTTTGCAGCCCCCCCCTGTTACTCGTGTGGATCACTGTGTTCTTGATGGGTGCGGGCTGTCTCTACAGCGCCCTCACCTTGGCCCAACAAACCTGGTCGGCCAGACTCGGGGGAGGTGCTCGGGTGCAAAGCCGCTTGGCGGCGTGGCGGGAGACGTTTGGCCTCTTGGGGGTGGTTTTGGCGTCCGTTCTTTGGCAAGCGGCGCCATTGGCTTGGAGTGCGGCGGTGTTTAGTCTGCTCATGACCGTGGCGGTGCTGCTGTGGTGGTGCCTGCCTCCCATGATCCATCCCCAAGACGTGTCAGACCGCGCCCCGCCCCAAGAGTTTCGGCCAGACCCCCTGTCCCCGATTGCCAAGAGAGCTTGGGCGAGTGGCGCCAAGGCGTTGCTCGAGCCCTTGACGCAGGCCTCTTTTCGCGCGCTGCTTGGAGTTTTCTTGCTCAACGGCACGGCCTCGGCCGTGGCGGCCACGTTGTTCGTGTTTTATGTCGATGACAATTTACAAAGCCATTCGCTCACGGCGAATTTCCTGGGACTTTACTTTTTGAGTGCAGCAGCTTCTTGCCCCGTGTGGCTTCGCGTGATTGAAAAAAAAGGCTTGATCACGACTTGGAAATGGGGCATGGGCTTGTCGGTGCTGGTGTTTTTGGGGGCCCTGGGATTGGGGGCGGGGGAGACGAGCGCGTTCTTTGCGGTGTGCGCGCTCACGGGCGTTGCCCTGGGCGCAGACTTGGTGGTGCCCTCGTCCTTGTTGGTTCAAGTTCTGGCAGACTTGGGTCAATCCGGTCAACAAGAGGGCCGTTTCTTGGCGTGGTGGCAAGTGGTCAATAAGCTCAACTTGGCGCTGGCTGCGGGATTGAGCTTGCCGCTGTTGTCCGCCTGGGGCTACCAGCCCGGGGTATTGACGCCGACATCGGTTCATGCCCTGGTCCTGGGGTATGCTTTGGTGCCTTGTGTGATGAAAGCTTGGGCATTTGTTTTTTTTCGGTATTGGGGATATGCTCGCCATCGGTCCACCCCGTGAGGCCAGGCCCAACAGGAGATGAAGATGATCAATCGAAGAGACTGGTTAGGACACGCCAAGCACGCCTTGCCGGTCATGGGGCTCGGTGCCCTTGGGGTCGTCTCGCTCAGCGGCTGCGCTGGGGTGAGTTTGGAGTCGTACAAAAGTGAAACCCCAGTGTTTTCTTTGCGCGAGTACTTCAGCGGCCCCATTCGAGCCTGGGGAATTTTTACCGATCGATCCGGACAAGTGCAAAAACGCTTTACGGTCGAGATGAATTGTTCATGGCAGGGTGAGGCGGGGACATTGGACGAGTCTTTTTTGTACTCGGACGGTACCCGCCAGCGGCGCATTTGGCACCTCTTGGACCGCGGTCAAGGTCGCTTTGAGGGTCGAGCCGACGATGTGGTGGGCGTGGCCTTGGGCGAGACCAGCGGCAACGCTTTTCGCTGGAGCTACACGATGGCGTTGAAAGTCGGCGAGCAAGTGTGGCATGTGGAATTTGACGACTGGATGTATTTGATGGATGGCCAAGTGTTGCTCAACAAATCGGCCATGAGCAAATGGGGCATTCATTTGGGCGACGTGACCTTGTCCTTCACGCGACTTGGCGCCGTGTCTTGAGCCCGCGAGAAGCAGCATGGCATTGAACCCCAAGATTGAGAACTGGCAGGGCCGATCGGTTTGGATTGTGGGCGCTTCCAGCGGCATCGGCTGGGCGCTGGCCCATGCGTTGTCTGAGCGCGGCGCCAAGGTGGCGGTGTCCGCCCGGCAAGAGGCCAAGCTCGACGAGTTTGTGCGCACGCACCCCCAGGCGTTGGCCGCCCGTTTGGATGTGCTCCAAGGCGACAGTGTGCATGCCGCGAGCTTGGCCGTGGCCACCCACCAGGGCTTGGATGTGGTGGTTTATTGTGCGGGGCACTACCTCGCGCAAGACGCCAAGGCCTACGATGAAGCGCAAATGGTGCTTCACCAAGAGGTGAATTACTTGGGGGCGGTGCGCCTGCTCTCGAGTGTGCTGCCCGTCCTTCAAGCACAAGGCTTTGGTCATTTGAGCTTGATCTCGAGTGTGGCGGGTTATCGCGGGCTGCCCAAAAGCTTGGCCTACGGCCCAACAAAGGCTGCACTCACGCATTTGGCCGAGTGCTTGTACATGGATTTGCACGAGCTCGGTATCGGTGTGAGTGCGGTTTTGCCGGGATTTGTGAGCACGCCGTTGACGGCGCAAAACACCTTTGAGATGCCAGCCTTGATCACGCCAGAGGTGGCCGCGAGCGCCATGATCCGCGCTTATGCCAAAGGCGAATTTGAAATTCATTTCCCCAAACGCTTTACCCGTGTGCTCAAAATTTTGCGCTGCTTGCCGTATGCTTGGTACTTCCCGTTGGTGAGCCGCATGACCCAAGGTGCAACGAAATGAACGACATCGCCTTGCAAGCGCTAGCCCAAACGGCTGGATTGGACGCCAAGCGGGTGGACGACTTGATTGCGCTTTTTGAAACCCTCACGCCCAGCAACTTGCTTCGTTTGGACGACTTTTACTCCCCCACGGCCGCTTTCAAAGACCCGTTCAATGACATCTCGGGGCGTGAGGCCATTGGGGCCTTGTTTGCCCACATGTTTGAGACCTTGCAGGCGCCGCATTTCGTGGTCCACGACCGCATGGTGCAAGGGGGTCAGTTGTTTTTGACGTGGAGTTTTTTCTTTCACATCAAGGGGTTCAAAGGTGGGCAGGTGCAAACGATTGAAGGCTCGAGCTACCTGCGTTGGTCTTTAACACCGCAAGGTGTGTGGATGATTGACGCCCACCGCGATTATTGGGACGCGGCGCAAGAGCTTTATGAAAAGTTTCCGATCGTGGGAGGCGTTTTGCGCTGGTTGAGAAAACGTCTGGCCAGTCCAACGCTCTTGCGTGCGGGTGCGCGGGACTTGTAGCGCGCAAGCTGGAGGATCAAACCGTGTCGATGAAGGACTGGCGAGTGCTCAGTTTGTCCGCCAGTCGGGTGAGCTCAGGACAAGTCTCACGCCAGCCAAGTTCAGCAAAACGCAGGTCCAAATAACCCAGGGCACACCCCACCGCAATGTCGGCCAAGCTCAGATGGATCCCAGAACAATACGCCTTGTCTGCGAGTCCCTTTTCCATGGCGGCCAAACTCTTGTGAACCTTGCCCATTTGGCGCTCGATCCAGGCGCTCGAGCGCTCGCCGCTTTGGCGCAAGGGCCAATGCTTTTCTTGCCGCGCCAAAACGCAAGCGTCCATTAAACCATCGGCCAAGGCTTCCCAAGTTTTGACTTCGGCGCGCTCGCGACCACTGCTGGGGATCAGTTTGCCCACCGGTGACAAGGTGTCCAAGTACTCCACGATCACCCGTGAATCGAACAAGGCCTCGCCGCCTTCCATGATCAAGCATGGCACTTGTCCCAAGGGGTTGGACTCAGAGATGGTGCTTGTCTCGGACCAGACCTCATCGAGTTCGAGTTGGTAGTCTAGTTTTTTTTCAGCCATCACAATGCGAACTTTGCGCACGAAGGGGCTGGTGAGGGATCCGATGAGTTTCATGGTTTGATCAAAAAGCTTCAAACCATTCTATCGGCCTGTGATTTTGGGGTGTTGTGTGAGAGCGACGCATTGAGCATTTAGTCCATGAAGGCATGAAAAAAGGTTTCAAAAAAGATTAAAAAAAGATTTTTTCCGTGTTTTTATCTGTCCAAGCGACAAATTAAAGAGCTCTGCAATGGGGCGACTTAGAATTGGGTGATGAACACATCCACCATCAACGCCTTGTCACCATTGGACGGGCGCTATGCGAGCAAGCTTGAAGGTTTGCGCTTTGAGCTCTCGGAGTTCGGTTATATGCGCCGGCGTGTGCAAGTGGAAGTCACTTGGCTGTTGGCCTTGAGTCAAGCCGGGCTTCATGAATTGCCCACGTTTGACGAGGAGGCCAGGCGCTATCTCTTGTCCTTGTTTCTCAAGTTTTCCATGGAGGACGCCCTCGCCATCAAGGACATTGAGAAAACCACCAACCACGATGTCAAAGCCGTGGAGTATTGGATCAAAGCGCAGTTGAGCCACAACACCTTGTCTGCCAGCGCTCAACAAAGCTTGCTCGAGTCTGTCGAGTGGGTGCATTTTTCCTTGACCAGTGAAGACATCAACAACTGCAGCCATGCCTTGATGCTCCAAGCGGGCAGAGATGAGGTGCTCAAGCCAGCCTTGTTGCGCGTGACGGCTTTGTTGCGCGAGATGGTGAACAACTTTGCCCACGTGCCCATGCTCTCGAGAACCCACGGACAAACAGCCTCACCCACGACCGTGGGCAAAGAGATGGCCAATGTGTTGGTGCGCTTAGAGCGAGCCCTCGAGCGCCTGGGTCGCATTGAGTTGCGAGCCAAAATGAATGGCGCGGTGGGCAACTACAACGCACAGGTGGTGGCTTATCCCGAGGTCGACTGGCAGCAGCTGGCCCAGCAGGTGATTGAGGGCCCAGTGGTGGTGGAGGGGCTCGTTCCTGAGCGGGTGGGCCTGGGTCTTCATTTCCAAGCCTACAGCACACAAATTGAGCCGCATGACACCATGGCCGAGGTGTTTGATGCCTTGGCCCACCTCAACGTCATTTTGATCGACTGCTGTCGTGATATGTGGGGCTATATTTCTTTGGGCTATTTCAAGCAGCGCTTGAAAGAAGGCGAAATTGGCTCGTCCACCATGCCCCACAAAGTCAACCCCATTGATTTTGAAAACGCCGAAGGCAATTTAGGCCTGGCCAATGCGCTGCTGCGTCACATGAGCGACAAGCTGCCCATTTCTCGTTTTCAGCGGGACTTGAGTGACAGCACGGTCATTCGAAATGTCGGCGTTGCCTTGGGGCACGCCATGCTGGCGTATCAATCCTTGGCCGCGGGGCTGCAAAAGCTCGAAATCAATGAAGAGCGACTCGCCGAGGACTTGGGCGCGGCGTGGGAGGTGCTCGCCGAGCCCATTCAAACCGTGATGCGCCGTTACGGTTTGAGTGGCGCCTATGAGCAGCTCAAGGAGCACACCCGGGGCAAAAAAGTCACCCAAGAAGACCTCCACGAATTGATTGCGCAATTGGCCATTCCCCAAAACGCCAAAGACCGCTTGCTCGCCTTGTCGCCCGAGCGCTACATTGGCTTGGCTGAGCAGTTGGCGCTTCAAGCGCTCGTGACCCCCCAGCATTGATGCGCGGTGGGTGCGGGCAGCTTGAGCCCCATCACTTCAAAATCCTCAAAATCCTCAAAACCCCTAAAACGCCAAGCCCCAAGGCTTCACGCTTGAGGGCTAGGGTGGTGGTCACGCACGCGCTCGGCATAACGGTTAAAGCGCCAGGCACTTTGCTCCAAGGTGATGCGCCGCCAGGTGGTCCTCTTTTGTGCGGGGTTCATCTGCGTCCAGTGCTGGACCTCCTCAAAGGTTCGCCCACAGCCTTTGCAAAACGCGTCGCCTTGTGAGGTTGAGCATATGGCAATACAAGGCGTGTCCGGTGTCTGATCGTACCAAGTGAGCCACGCCGCATAGGCTTTGGGGGGGAAGCCTTGGGTGCTCACGCTGTCTTCGCGGTGATACACCATCAAGGCATAGACATCGGCCAAGGCGCGCAGGGGCTTACTCAGCTCAACGCCGTCGGGACTGGGGCTGACATGGCGCCAATAATTGATGGCCGCTTCGATGTCGGTGATGTGGATGCTTTGCATGGGTCTTGCATCATAGACGCTTCTCAGGACTTTGTCTTGGAACGCCAATCCCACGCTCAGGTGCTGCGTGAGACGAGGGACCTGTGCGCCCTCGCGTTATGATGGTGAATCAGCGACAAGGAGACGCGGCATGACAATGCTTTTGAAGTGGGTTTTGAATGCCATGGCACTCATGGCCTTGTGTCAGTTGGATTCGGGTTTGTGGCTCAATGGCTTTGGGGCGGCATTGCTCGCGGCCTTTGTCATCGGATTTCTCAATATGTTGGTGCGCCCCGTCTTGGTCGTGCTCACCTTGCCCATCACGTTGCTGAGCATGGGCTTGTTCCTCTTTGTCATCAACGCGTGGATGTTTTGGTGGGCATCCTCCCTGATCCAAGGCTTTGAAATCGACCATTTCTCCGACGCACTCCTGGGCTCCTTGCTCTACAGTGCTTGGGGCCTGGTGCTCAACTCAGTGCTGGAGTGACTGTTCGCGCCGTTTGGCCAAGAGTTCACGCAGTCGGGTATCGATGATGGAGGCTTGCATCTCTTGCGCCCGACTCAAACCCGCACCTTTGGCGAGTTGCTTGGCCAAATTTTGAGCCGCAATCAGGCGGTCCACTGCCGCATTGAAGTCAAACTTGACGGCGAAGGACTCGGCCAAAGAGCGAGTTGAGCCGAGCAAGTCCTCGCTCATGCGTTGCGCTTGGGACAGCAACTCCCAGGCCTGGGCATCTTGCGGGTGCAAGACCACCCACTCATGCAATTCGTTCACACTCAAGGTGGTCAGACCCGTGCTGAGCGTGGAGCTTGCTCCAAGAGCGAGCGCTTTGGCGTCGATTTGAAGACGTGCTTCACACAAGAAAAACAATCGCGCCCGGGTGTGTGCCAGGGGCTCGAGCAAAGCTTGGGCTTGTTCAGGGTCTTTGCTGAGCAAGGCCACTTCAGCTCTCAACAGCGCCAAGTGCATCTGGGCGGACGCTTCAGGCGCGCTCATCACCCAAGACTGTAGGGTCTGGAGCAAACGCTGTGAGGTCTTGAAGTCGCCCATGTGGGCGCTGGCCAACACCCCTGCGTAGAGCGCGCCGATGCGCGTGCTCAAGGGGTTTTGTGCATGCAGCAAGGCTTGCTCGGCCACCAGCACCTGCACACGCCAAGCCTCTTGCTGCGTTCGGGTGAGAACGCGTGCACGCGCGGCCATCATGAGGTGAGACCAGTTGCTCGCTGAGCTGTTGATCTTCACCAAGTTCGATTCACTGCCAAAGCTTCTGGACTGCATGTCCGCGATGCGCTCGGTGGTGAGGGGGTGGGAGCGCAAATAAGGATACTGACCATTGTCATTGAAGCGCGAGCCTTGTTGCAGTTTTAAAAACATGCTGGCAAACCCCGCGCCTTCATAGCCGGCTTGGGTCATGACGCCGTAGCCCACCCGGTCAGCCTCACGCTCCATGTCTCTGGAGAAATTGAGTTGGTTTTGCGTCGTGACGGCCTGCCCGCCCACCATCAATGCGCTGGCTGCATTGGGGCTTTTGCTCGCGGCCAATACCCCCAAGAGCATGGCTCCCAACAAGAGGGGTGTTTGCTGTGACTGCTGGGCAAAGAGGCGCGACAAATGGCGCTGGGTCATGTGGCTGAGTTCATGCGCGAGTACCGAAGCCAGTTCGTCTTGGTTGGCGACCACACCGATGAGTCCGAGGTGAACCCCCATATAGCCCCCAGGCAGCGCAAAGGCGTTGATGCTGGGGTCTTTGATGAGAAGCACTTGCCAGGCAAAGCGCTGCAGCATGTCGGGGGACAATTCACCGCGCAGACTGGCGGCCTGGATCAAGGGCTGCCAAGTCGACTGGATGTAGTCGACGAGGACGGCGTCTTCGGTGTAATCGGGATCGCGAAAAATCTCATGAACCACCGAGTCTCCAAGGCGTTTTTCTTCCCCCAAGCCCATCTCTGAGCCGTCGCCTAGGCTGGGCAGTTGTTCGTCGAGTCGCGGCTTGTTGGCGTTGGGACGCGGGCGCATCAAGGGCGGGGAGCTCAGCACGTCGCCGTTGCTGTTGCTGCTGCTTTGAGGCCAACAACTGGGCGAGGCGCCAAGACCCAGCACCAGAGCGAACACGCCCAACACGCGCATCCAGCCAGGGCCAGCGTGGGTGGTTTGGGGTGGTGAAAGGACGGTCGAATTCAAAGCAGTCAAAGCAGTCAAGGCGGATCAAGTCCCATGGAGGGCCGACAACGTGCACAACAACACCCTAAGAGGCCCAATGTGTGAACCCCTTGGGTTCAGTTTGAGCGAGTCAATGCCAGTGCATGGGCCAAAGCGTCCCAAGACAACGTATCATCTCACACCCATGTTAACGCTTTACCAAGAGGATCTCGATGTCACTGACCCATTTTGATGAACAAGGCCAAGCCCATATGGTGGATGTGCAAGGCAAAACACCCACCCACCGTGTGGCGCTGGCCAGTGGCTTTATTGGCATGAAGGCCGACACCTTGAACTTGATTCGTCAAGGCACGGCGAGCAAGGGCGATGTTTTGGGTGTTGCGCGCATCGCAGGCATCCAAGCGACCAAAAAAACAAGCGACTTGATTCCCTTGTGTCACCCACTGGCCCTCACCCGAGTGGCGTTGGAGTGGCAAGTGGTAGACGAGCCTCAAGCCTCGCGTTTTGGTCTGGTGTGTCGTGTCACGGCTGAAACCGTGGGGCCCACTGGGGTTGAAATGGAAGCCCTCACGGGGGTTCAAGTGGCGCTCTTGACGGTGTACGACATGTGCAAAGCGGTCGACCGCGGCATGGTCATGGGTGACGTGCGTTTGCTTGAAAAAAAAGGCGGGCACTCGGGTCATTTTGTGGCCGATACCGAGACTCGCACACCTTGAAGGTTCAGCCGCACAGGCACCAGAAATCAAAAAAAGGGCTCCGAGGAGCCCTTTTGCATGGAGTAAGACCCGAGCGTCGCTTTATTCCTGGTGGTGGCTTTCATGCTGCCGCTGCGCTTTGTTTTTCAAGGTGTGCCCCAACAGCACCACCGCAACAGCACACAAGGCCGGAACGCCATACTCGATGAGGGGGTTGTCCAGCACCAAGGGCTTGATCGCCGCATCGTTGACCGCGGCTTCTCCAGCCACCCAGCCGATCAAAGCCGCACCCAAGGTGACCAAGATGGGAAAGCGTGTCATGACGGTGATCATGAGGGAGGAGCTGAACACCACCACAGGGATGCTGATGGCCAAGCCCAAAATCAGCAAGGTCATGTCTCCCTTGGCGGCAGTGGCCACACCAATCACATTGTCCAAACTCATGACCAGGTCGGCAATCAAAATGGTTCGAATCGCGGCCATGAGGTTGGAGTACTCTTTCTCCTCCTCATCATCGCCGTCTTCATCGACGAGTAGGGTGACCCCAATCCACAACAAGAGCGCACCACCGATGAGTTGCAAATACGGCATGGCCATCAATTGGGCGGCCACGATGGTGAGGATCACCCTCAGGAGGACGGCCGCACCAGAGCCCCAAACGATGGCCAGTTTTCTCTCTCTGGGGGGCAAGCTTCTGGCGGCCAAGGCAATGACCACCGCGTTGTCACCTGACAAGACCACGTTGATCCAAATGATTTTGAGTAAATTGATCCAAAAATCAGCGAGTTCAAATTGAGACATGAATTCCATGTGATCGATCCCTTAGAAAAGAGGTGTTTGGTTGACAAATCAGGTCACCCGAGTGTAAACGCCCAAGCATGGGTGACCCAAAAGCGCTCACGCCCATAGCAGTGCAAAAATTCGAGTGAGCGCTTGGGGGTGCACGGCATGATCGCCTTGGTGGTTAAAAGATGGGGGTTCGTCCAGACCCGAGCTTTTGCCCCCAAGGCCATGCCGTGGCTTTCAATGGATTAAAGCATGGCCTTTAACAAGGCGGCCATCTCGGAGGGGTTTTTGGTGACTTTAAAGCCACACGCTTCCATGATGGCCAATTTGGCGTCAGCCGTGTCTTCCCCGCCCGAGATCAAGGCGCCGGCATGACCCATGCGCTTACCCGCAGGCGCTGTGACGCCGGCAATGAAGCCGACCACGGGTTTTTTCATGTGGTCTTTGCACCAACGCGCGGCTTCGGCCTCGTCGGGTCCGCCAATCTCACCAATCATGATGACCGCATCGGTGTCCGGGTCGTCATTGAAGGCTTTCATGACATCGATGTGTTTCAGCCCGTTGATGGGGTCGCCCCCAATGCCGACCGCCGAGGACTGGCCGAGGCCAATTTCGGTGACTTGCGCCACGGCTTCATAGGTGAGAGTGCCTGAGCGCGAGACCACGCCAATGCGGCCTTTCCTGTGAATGTGACCGGGCATGATGCCGATCTTGATCTCGTCGGGGGTGATGAGGCCGGGGCAATTGGGGCCGAGGAGGAGGGTTTTCTTGCCGCCGGCGGCTTCCTTGGCCTTCATTTTGTTGCGCACTTCGAGCATGTCACGCACGGGGATGCCCTCGGTGATGCAAATGACCAAATCCAAGTGGGCTTCCACCGCTTCCCAAATGGCCGCCGCCGCACCAGCGGGGGGAACATAGATGACCGAGACGGTGGCACCGGTTTCAGCGGCAGCTTCTTGGACAGAGGCGTAGATGGGAATGTTGAAGATCTTTTCGCCGGCCTTTTTGGGGTTCACGCCGGCGACAAAACATTCACGCCCATTGGCGTATTCTTGGCATTTTTCCGTGTGGAATTGGCCGGTCTTACCGGTGATGCCTTGGGTGATGACTTTGGTGTGTTGATTGATATAAATAGACATGATGCGAACCTTGGGGCTTATTTGACGGCGGCGACGACTTGCTGGGCGGCGTGGGCCATGGTGTCGGCGCTGATGATGGGCAGGCCGGATTGAGCGAGCATGGATTTGCCCAATTCTTCGTTGGTGCCTTTCATGCGAACCACCAAGGGCACGCTCAGGTTGACCGCTTTGCAAGCGGTGATGATGCCCGTCGCGATCGTGTCGCAGCGCATGATGCCGCCAAAGATGTTGACAAAAATCGCCTTGACTTTGGGGTTCTTGAGCATGATTTTGAAGGCCTCGGTGACCTTCTCAGGGGTAGCACCGCCGCCCACATCCAGAAAATTCGCG
This sequence comes from uncultured Burkholderiales bacterium, assembly GCA_903844385.1. GTDB lineage: Bacteria > Pseudomonadota > Gammaproteobacteria > Burkholderiales > Burkholderiaceae_C > Limnohabitans. The sequence goes on along the minus strand of CAIMTJ010000093.1, from coordinate 37,919 downwards.
GGCTCCGCGCCAAACAGCTTGATGGTGTCCATGGTGGCCATGGCCAGGCCTGCACCATTGACCAAGCAGCCGATGTTGCCATCCAAGCTGATGTAGGCCAAATCAAACTTGCTCGCCTCAATCTCGGCTGGATCTTCTTCGTCCAAATCGCGGTAAGCCACAATTTCGGGGTGGCGAAACAAAGCATTGGGGTCAAAGTTGAATTTCGCGTCCAAGGCCTTGATGTGGCCGTCGCCTTGCAAAATCAAGGGGTTGATCTCGGCCAAGGAGGAGTCGGTTTGCATATAGGCTTGGTAGAGCTTTTGCATGACGCTGGCAGCCTCTGGGGCGCTAGGAGCGGGCACGCCCATGCCGTGGGCGAGACCCAGAGCTTGCTCGTCAGACATGCCGTCGATGGGGTTGATGAACACTTTGATGATTTTTTCTGGCGATGTATGCGCCACTTCCTCAATGTCCATGCCGCCTTCGGAAGAACCCATCATCACCACTTTTTGAGAGGCACGGTCGGTGACCACAGAGACGTAATATTCTTTTTTGATGTCGGCGCCTTCTTCAATCAACAAGCGGCGAACCTTTTGACCCAAGGGGCCGGTTTGGTGGGTGACGAGTTGCATACCCAAGATTTCAGAGGCGAGTTGGCGCACCTCGTCGATCGAGCGCGCCAACTTGACGCCGCCGCCCTTGCCGCGACCCCCAGCGTGAATTTGCGCTTTGACCACCCAAACCGGGCCGCCCAACTTTTGCGCCGCTTCGACGGCTTCTTGCACGGTAAAGGCCGCGATGCCCCTTGGAGTGGGGACGCCAAACTGTCGCAAAATTTCTTTGCCTTGGTATTCGTGAATTTTCATCAAGTTCTCTTAAAAATCAGGGGAAAATAGAAACGTTGATCGGGCCACACAACATGGCGAACGATAACGCAACTTTGCCGATCAGAAATGTAGCATGACCTGAGCGAAATAATCGTTTTTGGCGTGTCTGAGAGCTCATCTTGGCGAAATTCTTTTCACGGGGACGTAAAAATGTTCAAAATATTCATCGATGGCGAAGCCGGCACCACAGGCCTCTTGATCAAGGAGCAACTCCAACGTGAGGCGTCCTTGGCGGTGTTGACCATTGAGCCCAATTTGCGCAAAGACGTGAGCGCCAAGCGGGTTTTGATGCGTGAAGCCGACTTGGTGGTGCTGTGTTTGGCCGATGAACAAGCGCGCGAATCGGTCGCTTTGATCGAGAGTCTGGGCGCCCAAGCGCCCAAAGTCGTCGACGCATCCAGTGCGCATCGCACCCAAGCGCCGTGGGTCTATGGATTGCCCGAGCTTTGCCCTGAGCAAGAGGACAGGATCGCCCAGGCGGCCTGGGTGAGCAACCCAGGCTGCTACGCCACGGGCGCCATTGCCTTGCTGCGGCCCTTGATTGATGCGGGGGTGTTGTCCCGCGACGCTGCGATCGCGCTGCCCAGTGTCAGTGGCTACACGGGTGGCGGGCGCAGCATGATCGAGTCGTATGAGCAAGGCCTCTCGCCCTTGATGGAGTATTACGCCTTGGGTTTGGAGCACAAACACGTGCCTGAGATCATGCTCTATTCGGGCTTACAACGTCGGCCCTTGTTTGTGCCGAGTGTGGGTAATTTCTCCCGTGGCATGGTGGTGCAACTGCCCTTGCACCCCGAGCAGTTGACTCGGGCGGTGAGCCGAAGCGCGTTGATCGACGTCTACCGTCACCACTATGAGCGCTTGCCCTACAGCGAGGTGAGGGTCAAGCTAGAGGTGCCCACGCGGCTTGACGCCTGTGGGCTCAACGGCACCAATTGGCTCGAGATCGAAGTCGCCACCCACGAGAGCAGTGGCCAATGTGTGGTGCTCGCGCGCCTAGACAATTTGGGCAAAGGCGCGAGTGGCGCGGCCGTGCAAAATATTCGCTTGATGCTGGGACTCGCGCGCGCGCGACACAACTAGTCAAGCCCGGGTGTCGCGTCCATGCTGGCGCTGGCGTGAGCGCTCGCATCTTCAGCCGCTTGGGCGGCGCTTTTAAAAACCGCTCGCACCGTGTCCATGCTAAAGCCACGCGATATTAAAAAGCGGCTCTGGCGCGCTTGTGCCTTGGCGTCCTCGCCCAAAACTCCAAACTTCTTTTGCCACAGCCCTTGAGCGCGTTCGAACTCGGTGGTTTCGAGCGCTTTCAAGGCTTGCAGTGCAAATTCCTCGGGAACGCCTTTGGCGCGCATTTCCATTTTGAGCCGACCCATGCCCAGTTTTTCACTGCGCCGGTTCACCAAGGATTGGGCGTGACGCGCTTCGTTGACAAAATCTTTGGCTTGGAGCTCGTCCAAGAGGCGGGCGATTTCGCCCGCTTCGGTCTCAAAGGGTTTGAGTTTTTGCGCCAATTCAGCGCGTGAGTATTCCCGGTGCGAGAGAAACCGCAGGGCGCGCGATTTGAGGGACATCAAGGGGTAGGGGTGGGTTGAAGTGTTCATGTTCTGAGGCTCTGAGGTGGGTGGACAAGTTCTGAGTGGTGTGGGGTGGTGGTGTCTTGGTGTGCGGTGTTGCAGTCTGGATGTACGGTAATGGGCATAAAGAACTCGCCGGCTCAGCGGCCTGCTCCAAGGAGCGTGCGGGCCTGGATTCTTGCTCAACGGCGGGGACTGCTGTCGCTTGCAGTGCGCTCGCTGGGGTGTTCGACATCGAGTCAGTGGCGGCAAGTGCTTGGGGCTTGCTTGCTTGGGTGGGTGGCGTTTCGTGGCGGCTGGACTCTCCTGGCAAGGGGGTGGTTGGGTTTGACGGGATTAGATTGTGTTGTGTTGGCCGAGGTCAGTCTTGGTTGGCGGGGTGTCTGAGCCGATGCTCAGGCACCCGAGCCGGTGTGCCGATCCCGCCGCCCCTGGCGGCGGTGCGGTCCTTGACTTATTCTTCGACCTCGGCGAGTGGGGCCACTGGGGTTTTGAGTGCCGGTGTTTTCCCCGCAGGCGCAGCCACCACGGGAGGGGTGGGGGCGGGCGCATTCAAGGCTTGGGGCAAGGACGGGATACCGAGGGACTCGCGCACCTTGTTCTCGATCTCGTGGGCCAGTTCTGGGTTTTCACGCAAGAACTCGCGCGAGTTGTCGCGCCCTTGACCGATTTTCTCGCCGTTGTAGGCGTACCAGGCGCCGGACTTGTCGATCACCCGAGCGGTGACCCCCAGATCAATGACTTCGCCGTGTCGCGAGATGCCTTCGCCAAACAAGATGTCAAACTCGGCGGTCTTGAAGGGCGGGGCGACTTTGTTTTTCACCACCTTGACTTTGGTCTCATTGCCAATGGCCTCTTCACCTCTTTTGATGGTGCCGGTGCGGCGAATGTCAATGCGCACGGAGGCATAAAACTTCAAGGCGTTGCCGCCCGTGGTGGTCTCGGGTGAGCCGAACATGACGCCAATTTTCATGCGAATTTGGTTGATGAAAATGACCATGCAATTGGTCTTTTTGATGGTCGCGGTGAGCTTTCTGAGCGCTTGGCTCATGAGACGCGCTTGCAGACCGGGCAGGGAGTCGCCCATGTCGCCTTCCAACTCGGCCTTGGGGGTGAGGGCCGCCACCGAATCGATGACGATCAAGTCGACCGCGCCCGAGCGCACGAGGGAGTCGACGATCTCGAGCGCTTGCTCGCCGGTGTCGGGCTGGGAGATGAGGAGCTCTTGCAGGTTCACGCCGAGCTTTTGCGCGTACTGGATGTCCAAGGCGTGCTCAGCGTCCACAAAGGCGCAGGTGCCGTTTTGTTTTTGCATCTCGGCAATGACTTGGAGCGTGAGGGTGGTTTTGCCCGAGGACTCGGGGCCATAAATCTCAATGACCCGCCCGCGTGGAAGGCCACCCACGCCCAAGGCAATGTCCAGTCCCAACGAGCCGGTGGAGACGACTTGGATGTCCTCGATCACCTCACCTTCGCCCAGGCGCATGATGGTGCCTTTGCCGAATTGTTTTTCAATTTGCGCCAAAGCGGCTTGTAAGGCTTTGGTTTTTTCGCTCAAAGCGGCGAGGGATTTGACGGGTGCGTCCATAATTAACTCCTTATTAATCAACAGGTTAAAATACAAAATTAAAAAAACATCTTGTTGGAACTGGATGCTTGAACAGTAATTTATTCGAAGTGTCTCAACTTGTAAATAGAATATTTGGTCAGTTTGCCTTACCATATAGGGATGCTCAATAACGACCTCACTGCGCCCCTGGTCTCCAGTGTCGATTGGCGACAAAACCACCTCGGCCGGCTCTTGGGTCAAGCCATGCGCCGCTTTGATGAACGGGTGTTTTACCTCATGGCCCACGACGTGGGGGTGCCGCTGGCCTTGTCCAATTTGGCCAGCAAGGGGCAAGTCAGTGCGGCCCACATTCACTTGACGCGGCATTTGTCGATCGAAGGATCGAGTTTGACGGCGCTGGCGCAAAGTGCAGGCATGAGCAAGCAAGCCATGGGTGACTTGGTCGACCAATGTGAGGCCTGGGACTTGGTGGCCAGAGAGCGTGATCCGCGTGACGCGCGAGCGAAATTGATCAAATTCACGCCAACGGGCCTGGCATGGCTCAAGGCCTTTGAGAGCGCCGTCGCCCGCGTTGAAGCGGAGTTCAAAGCGGAGGTGGGTGAACAAGTGGCGACCGTCATTGCGCTGGGGTTGGAGGTGTATGCGGGAGCCGACCGGCAAGACGCGCGCTGAGTCCGCCAATGAACTGTCCGCTCACCTCACAAGAGCGGCGCGTGCGCATTGATCTCGCTCTTGATGAATCCGTGCGCCATCTCGGTTGACGACCCTCAAGCGTTCATGCCAGTCCCCGCCCACCGCAGAGGATCCCAACCATGGGGCTCAGGTTTTGGGGGGGCTCTCCAAGGTGTTGAGCACCAACCTCTCGGTGGCCACTGCTCGCGCGATGTCGGGGTGCTTGGCCACTGCTTGCACATGGGCCCAGAGCGCAGGAAATTGGCTGGGCTCGAGCCCAGCGATGGTGCCCCAGCGGCACAAGGTCAACGCATAGGCGTCAAGGGGTCCAGCAAACTCGCCGGCGAGCCAGGGCTCACCGCGCTCGAGTCTCTTGGCCACGAAGGCGTCCAAGCTTTGCAAGTGAGCTCGGTAGTGCTCGCTTGCGTGTGCTTTGATGTCGGCTTGAACGTGGGCATCGGGCGAATAGTTGCTGGGCCGAAACACATGGGTGAAGGTGGGGTGAGCGGTGTTGTTCATCCACGCCAACATTTGGAGCACTTGCGCGCGCTCAAAAAGATCCGTAGGCAGGAGATGGGCCTGAGGAAAGAGCCCATCCAAGTACACAGTGATGGCCAAGATTTGCGTGAGGACCCGCTCGCCATCGACCAAGACCGGCACTTGTCCCAGTGCATTGATGGCCTTGAACTCAGGCTGTCGGTGCTCACCCTTGTGCAATTTGATCATCACGGGCTCAAACGACGCACCCGCCAATTCGAGCAAACAGTGCGGCACAAAGGAGCAAGCGCCGGGAGAGAAGTAAAGTTTTAAAGCCATGGTGTTTGCGCCCCCAAAAGATAAAAATCATCAAAACAGATATTCAAACCAGACAGCCAACGCGAAGACTGCAAGACCCACAGCATAGCGCAACCGATGCCGTCCTCATGCAGGACGAAGACTGACGCTGGAGGCTTGAACGCAGTGGACTTCGTTGCCAAACCCCAGCAGCAACTCGCCTTGTTCATTGACCCCCATGGCCTGGCCATGGCGCGTATCGCTGAGTGTGACTTGGCGACCGCGCAGACAATCCATCCGATCAAACTCGTGCTTGAATGCGGCAAAGCCGTGCGCTTCAAATTGGTTCAGGGTGTGCGCGAGTGAGACCACGACGCTTGCGAGCAGGGCGTGGGCCTGGGCGCGCGTTGCCAGCGTCACGCCCAAGTCCACCAGTCCCTTTGGGGGCGGTGACAAGGTGCCCCACGCTGGGCTTTGGGGTGTGCGCAAGTTCAGCCCCAACCCCACCACACAAAATCTCGCCGGGGTGCTGGCTTCGCGGCACGCTTGAACGTGGGGCGCGCGCAGGCTTTGGGTTTCGATCAAGAGACCCCCCACTTTGGCCGGACCCGATGCGTCCCATGCCCACAGGTCATTGGGCCACTTGAGGCCCAAGCGCGGGGTGATGTGTGGGTCTGAGAGACCATCAGTCGCACAGTCAGCGGGCAAATAGGCCGACAAGGCCTGCACGACACCCACACCGCAAGCCAGCGACAAGCCCATCCAGCTTGAGGGGGCGAGAGTGCGCGCCATCGAGACGGTGAGGCTTTGGCGCGGCTCGCTCAGCCACGCTTGGCCTGAGCGACCTCGGCCAGCGCTTTGATGCTCTGCGAGCAAGACCGTCGAGCGGTAATCCGACTGGTGGCCTCGGCGCATGAGCTCCGAGGAGGTGGAGTCAATTTCAGGGAGCAGTTCCACGTGCCAGCCAGGCAGAGGCTCGCGCAAGGACGCTCTGAGCGTTTCTTCATGCCAAGCCTGAGCCTGCAGCGGCATTATTTTTTGGACTTTTTGCGTTTGGGCGCCAAGAGCGTGCCGCGGCAAATGGGCGAGCCACACCAGCAAGGGTATTCGGCTTTGAGCTTGGGTGTGTAGCGCTCATCAATGATCAGGCCATAATCGTAATTGAGCTCTTCGCCCGCGGCGATCGCGCGGATGGATTTGATGAAAACCCGGCCGTTTTGCTCGTCGGCTTCACAATTGGGGTCACAAGCGTGGTTGATCCAACGCGCTTTGTTGCCGCCTGAGCCGCCATCGATCACGTGCTTTTCATTGATGTGAAAATAAAAGGTGTGGTTGGGGTCACTGGGATCGTGGGGGTGACGCCGTTGAGCCTCGCGCCAGGTGATGACCTCACCCTTGTACTCGATGATTTTCTTGCCCGGTTCGATGTCGACCAAGGCGAACACGCCGCGACCGTGTACCCCCGAGCTTCTGGCTTCAATGTGTTTTTTGGGGGAAGTCTTGGACTTTTCTTGGGTGGCCATGGTGGAATTTCGTTTCAAAAAAAGAGCATGTCAAAATGACGCGCCGAGCACGCTGAAGTCGACAATTTTAGAGGTATTACGAACATGGGGCTGAAAAAGTTGGACAATGCCATGCATGAAGGACACAACTGAATGAGTAAAACACTGGTAATTGCTGAGAAACCATCGGTCGCGCAAGACATTGTGCGCGCGCTCACAAGTGTGGCGGGCAAGTTTGAAAAACATGAGGATCATTTTGAGAGTGACACCTATGTGGTCACCAGCGCCGTGGGTCATTTGCTCGAGATCAAAGCGCCCGAGGAGTTTGATGTCAAACGCGGCAAGTGGAGTTTTGCGCATTTGCCGGTGATCCCACCGCATTTTGAGCTCAAACCCGTGGACAAGACCAAGTCCCGGCTCAACGCGGTGGTGAAATTGGTCAAACGCAAAGACGTGACCGCCTTGATCAACGCCTGTGACGCAGGGCGCGAAGGCGAACTCATTTTTCGCTTGATTGAGCAATACGCGGGCAGCAAGAAAGACCTCAAAAAACCGGTCAAACGCTTGTGGCTGCAGTCCATGACGCCGCAGTCCATTCGAGACGGCTTTAACGCGTTGAGAAGTGAGCAGCAAATGCAAGGCCTGGCCGATGCGGCGCGCTCGCGCTCGGAGGCCGACTGGTTGGTGGGGATCAATGGCACGCGTGCCTTCACGGCCTTCAATTCTCGCGATGGTGGATTTTTTCTCACCACCGTGGGCCGCGTGCAAACGCCCACCTTGTCGGTGGTGGTGGTGCGCGAGGAGCAGATTCGCAAATTCATCTCGCGCGACTATTGGGAAATTCACGCGAACTTTCAAGTCAAAGCGGGGGAGTACACCTCCAAGTGGATCAACACCGAGCATAAAAAAGACGAGACCGATGCCGAGAAAAAAGCCGATCGCATCTGGAGCGAGGCCGACGCCCACGCCATCGCCCAAGCCGTCACGCACCAACCTGCGCAGGTCACCGAGGAGAGCAAACCCACCACCCAAGCGGCCCCGGCTTTGTTTGACCTCACCTCTTTGCAGCGCGAGGCCAATGGTCGCTTTGGTTTTTCCGCCAAATCCACCTTGGCGCTGGCCCAAAGTCTCTATGAGCGCCACAAGGCCTTGACCTACCCCAGGACCGATTCGAGGCATTTGCCCGAAGATTACTTGCCCACGGTCAAAGACACCTTTGAGATGATTGCGGGCAGTGGCATGAAACACCTCTCGGCCTACGCCCAAACGGCTCTCAAGAGCAACTACATCAAGGCCACCAAGCGCGTCTTTGACAACAGCAAAGTGAGTGATCACTTTGCCATCATCCCAACGCTTGAAGAGCCCAAGGGCTTGTCCGAGCCCGAGCAAAAGCTCTATGACTTGGTGGTGAGGCGCTTCATGGCGATTTTTTACCCCTCGGCCGAGTTTTTGGTGACCACCCGCACCACCCAGGTCCAACTGCACGACGTCACGCACCACTTTCGTGTCGAAGGCAAGGTGCTGGTCAACGCCGGCTGGATGAGCATTTACGGCAAAGATGCCAGCGACGAGGACGCCAACACCAAGACCTTGGTGGCGATCGAGGCGGGCGAGCGCAGCCAGACCCTGGATGCACAGGCCAAGGCGCTCAAAACCCGCCCACCCGCGCGCTTTTCTGAGGCGACCCTCTTGGGGGCCATGGAAGGGGCGGGCAAATCCATCGAAGACGATGAGCTCAGAGAGGCCATGCAAGAAAAGGGGCTCGGAACCCCTGCAACGCGTGCCGCCACCATTGAGGGTCTGCTCAATGAAAAATACATGTTGCGCGATGGCCGCGAATTGATTCCCACAGCCAAGGCGTTTCAGCTGATGACGCTGCTTCGGGGTCTGGGTGTTGAGGAGCTCTCCAAGCCCGAACTCACCGGTGAGTGGGAACACAAATTGTCCTTGATGGAGCACGGCGAGTTGTCGCGCGAGTCGTTCATGAAGGACATCGCCGACATGACCGAGCACATTGTCAAAAAAGCCAAAGAGTACGACAAGGACACCATCCCGGGCGACTACGTCACGCTGACCACACCCTGCCCCAAGTGTGGCGGACAGGTCAAAGAAAATTACCGGCGCTACACCTGCCAAGGCATCGATGGACAAAGCACGGGGTGTGGTTTCTCCTTTGGCAAGACCCCAGCTGGGCGGGCCTTCGAGTTGACCGAGGTCGATGCCTTCTTGGCCAACAAACGCATTGGCCCACTCGATGGTTTTCGCTCCAAAGCGGGTTGGCCCTTCAGCGCCGAGATGGCTCTCAAATTCAATGAAGAAGAGCAAAACTGGAAGCTCGAGTTTGATTTTGGAGAAGACAGCAATGCGCTCGAAAGCGGTGAGTTGGTCGACTTTGGCGAACAAGTGCCGCTGGGGGCCTGTCCCGCTTGTGGTGCGCGTGTCTTCGAGCGGGGACAAAACTATGTGTGTGAGCACTCGCTGCCCAATTTGCTGCAAGCCACGCCCACATGTACCTTCAAGAGCGGCAAAATCGTCTTGCAGCAGCCCGTCGAGCACGAGCAGATTAAAAAGTTGCTGGAAACGGGTAAAACCGATTTGCTCGACAAATTCGTCTCGATGAGAACGCGGCGTGCCTTCAAAGCCTATTTGGCTTGGGATGCCACGGCGGGCAAAGTTCAGTTTGAGTTTGAGCCCAGAGCGAGCAAATACCCCGCGCGCAAAACACCCGTCAAAACACCCGCCAAAACCACCGCCAAGTCAACCCCTGGCAAGAGCGCCAAGACCTCGGCCAAGACCAGCAAAAAAGGCACCCAAGCGACCATCAAGTCGGGTACCCAAGTCAAAGCCACTCGCGCCAAAGCCCCACGAAAACCCAGTGCTGGACTCGTGCCAAGCGCCGCACTGGCCCAGGTGATTGGCTTGGATGCCGCACCCCGCACCGAGGTGATCAAAAAACTCTGGGACTACATCAAGTCCAAGGGCTTACAAGACCCCAAGGACAAGCGCAAGATTGTGTGCGATGTGAGCTTGCAAGCGGTGTTTGGCAAACCCGAGGTCAATATGTTTGAGCTCGCGGGCTTGATTGGTGCGCACCTGAGCGCTGCTGCTGACGCTTGAAGTCGTGAGCCGTGAGCGTCAAGACGAGCGCGGCCCGCGCAAGGGCCCCCGTCTGGCTCGCTCAGGCGTGAATCACGCTCCACACCCGTGCGGGGGTGAGGGGCATTTGCAGTGAGCGGGTTTTAGCGCCCAAGCCATGCCTTGCCAAGGCGTCGGCCACGGCGTTCACCACCGACGGTGTGGCGCCAATGGTGCCCAATTCCCCCACCCCTTTGACACCGAGCACATTGTTTTTACACGGCACGCTTTGGTCCATGTGGGTGTTGAAAAACGCCGGCATGACATCGGCGTGGGGAATGGCATAGTCCATCAAACTGCCCGTGAGGGGTTGACCGGTGGTGGGGTCATAGATCACTTGCTCGCACAAGGCTTGGCCGATGCCTTGCACCGCGCCGCCGTCGAGCTGACCGATCACAATCATCGGGTTGACCACGCGGCCCACATCGTTCATGGAGGTGTAGCTGCACATGGCCACCTCCCCGCTGCTCGGGTCGACCTCGACTTCACAGATGTGGCAACCATTGGGCCAAGTTGCCCCCGTGGCAGAGGTGCTCGAATCGAGTTCAATGCGAGAGTCGGGCTCCTTGGCCGCGAGTTGGCCCAAAGAAATGGCCAAATCCGTGCCCTTGACCTTGAAGAGTCCGCTGGCATAGTCCAAATCACTGGCCGCGGCCTCCAGGCTCTTGGCCGCGAGCTCGCGCGCTTTGTCCAGCGCTTGTTGTGAACCCACCGAGACGGCTGAGCCGCCGGTAAAGAGCGAGCGCGAACCCACCGAGCCAAAGCCCGCACCGCGGTCGGTGTCGCCCATGACCACGCGCACTTGAGAGATGTCAACACCAAAGACATCGACCACCAGTTGCGACAAGGACGTGGCGATGCCTTGCCCCATGGCGTTGACAGCGGTGAAGACCTCAATCACACCATCGGCCAAAATGCGCACATTGACTTTTTCCTCCATGGCGTTGCCGCCCGTCCACTCGAGAAACGTGGCAATCCCCATGCCGCGCCACAAGCCCTTGGCCTCGGAGGCTTTGGCGCGAGCTTCAAACCCGTCCCAGTTCGCCAGGGTCAGTGCTTGGTCCATGATGGATTCAAAGTGGCCCGTGTCGTAGGTCTGGGCCATGGCGTTTTTGTAGGGCATTTGGCTGGGCTTGATCATGTTCATGCGCCTGAGGGTCAAGCGGTCAATGCCACTCACCCGTGAGGCCTCGTCCATGAGGCGCTCGATATTGAAGATCGCCTCGGGACGCCCCGCACCCCGGTAGGCACCGGTGGGGGCGGTGTTGGTCATCACGGTTTTGAAGTGGTAGTCAATGAGGCCAATATCATAGACCCCGGTTTGCACCCAGGGTCCAATGAGCAGTTGGATCGCCACCCCGGTCATGCCGGGATAGGCCCCCACATTGGCCACGTTGGAGACTTGCAGGGCCACGATTTTGCCGCTCGCGTCCAGTGCCAAGCTCGCATGGCTCAACACGTCTCGGCCGTGGCTACAGGCCAAAAAGTCCTCCGATCGCTCGGCTTGCCATTTGACGGGGCGCTTCAATTGGTGGGCGCAAAACGCCACCATCAAGTCTTCTGGGTAGGCGCCAGTTTTCATGCCAAATCCGCCGCCCACATCGCCCACCATCACGCGAATGTCTGCCGCGGCAATGCCAAAGAGGTCGGCAATTTGGGCGTGCGGGGCGCTGGGCATTTGAGAGCTCATGCGAACGATGAGGCGGCCCTCCTCGACATGGGCTTGCACACTGCGCGGCTCCAGCGTCAACGGAATCAAGCGCTGGTGAACAATCTCCAAGGTGACGGTGTGGGCGGCCGCCTTGAACGCCGCTTGGGCTTGGGCGCTGTCGCCATAGCGGGTCTCGGCCACGATATTGTCGGGCACATCAGCAAGAAGCGGTGCATGCTCGGCCAAGGCGTCCTCCAAGGTGACAGCGCAGGGCAAGGGATCGTATTGCACCACCACAGCTTCGCAGGCGTTTTTGGCCACCTCCAAACTGCTCGCGACCACGCCCACCACTGTTTCACCCACAAAGCGCACACGCTCAGTGGCCAAAATCGTGCGACTCGCTGACGCGATGGGTGAGCCATCAGAACGCTTGAAGTTGACCGGCCGGGCCATGGGCTTGACACCGAGCTCGTGCATGTCTTGGGCCGTGTAGACGGCCAAGACGCCGGGCATGGTTCGGGCGAGAGCCGTGTCGATGGAGACAATGTGGGCATGGGCGTGTGGGGAGCGCACAAAAGACAGATAGGACTGGCCCGGGTGCACGATGTCATCGGTGTATTGCCCCAGACCCTTTAGGAGTTGGTCATCTTCGATGCGCGACACGGCTTGACCACTGCCATATTTGTAAGCTAATTGATTCACAAAAACTCCCCACCAAGTTGACCAATGACATGAAAAAATGAGGGATCCCGCCCAGGGCTGGGTCCACCGACCCGAGATTATGGCCTGTTTGTGAGCGGCTTGTGCAAACGCGGGGTTCTTGCGCGGCCTTACTGGGGGACAAGCCACACACTCGGGTCGGTGTGAATGGCCTCCAAGGGTAGGCGTTGACCGCGCAAAAGGTCCTGCATGCACTGCACCACCAGGGGACTTCGGTGCCGCGCAGCACTGGCCAAGACCTCCTCGGCCGTGAGCCACACGGTGCGCACAATGCCGTGGTCCAAGGACTGGCTGGGAAAGTGCTCTAAAAGCTCTCCAGCGAAGGCAAAACGCAAATAGGTCACGTCTTCATAATGAGGGTGTGATGCGTCGTGGCGCTGGAAGCGAGAGAGATAAATCCCGACCAAATGAGTTGGTTTAAAAGCGTGCGCGCATTCTTCGCGGGCTTCACGAACACAAGCCTCAAGGGGAGACTCACCGGGCTCCAAATGGCCAGCCGGGTTGTTGAGCCTGAGACCCTCGGGGGTGTGCTCTTCGATGAGCAAAAATCGCCCGTCACGCTCGATGATGGCGGCCACCGTGACGCTTGGGGACCAACGCGTGAGGCTGGGTTGGGGTGGGCTCGAGGGCTCGAAGGGGGGCGTCATCATGGTGTTGCGGTTTCAAATGAGGGGGGGCTCGCCAGGGAAGCTTCAAAAATGGTGCACAGCCGTAAAATTGATGGTGATTTTGGCACTTTTTAGGGAAAACCCAAAGACGTAACTAAAATGGGTTATCCTATCTGATTCGTTTTTCACCCAAAGCCTGACCCATCAGGCGAGGGGTTTTTTTGGAGCCTATCCCATGAATTTCGGCGTGCCACTTGAAACCTTGCCTGGGGAGAGTCGCGTGGCTGCGACCCCCGAGACCATTAAGAAACTCAAAGCCAAAGGACACCACATTGTGGTTGAGGCCGGTGCCGGCCTCAAAGCGAGTGTGACCGATGAGGCCTATGTGGCGGCGGGCGCTGTGATGAGCGACCAAGCCGGTGCCATGTCTCAAGACGTGGTGCTCAAAGTTCGTGCACCGAGCGTGCATGAGCTCGCTTTCATGAAGCCCAAAAGCGTTCTCGTGGGGATGTTGAACCCCTTTGACGCGGCCGGTTTGGAGCGCTTGGCGCAAGCGCAGGTGTGCGCCTTTGCGCTGGAGGCCGCGCCCAGAACGACGCGTGCTCAAAGCATGGACGTCTTGTCCTCCCAAGCCAACATTGCCGGCTACAAGGCGGTGATGCTGGGGGCCGATTTGTACCAACGCTTCTTTCCCATGCTCATGACCGCTGCGGGTACCGTCAAGGCCGCTCGCGTGGTGATTTTGGGCGTGGGGGTGGCGGGCCTGCAAGCGATTGCCACGGCCAAACGCCTGGGCGCTGTCATTGAGTGCTCGGATGTGCGCCCCAGTGTGAAAGAGCAAGTCGAGTCCTTGGGTGCCAAATTCATCGATGTCTCCTTTGAAACCGACGAAGAGCGCGAGGCCGCGCAAGGTGTGGGCGGCTATGCCCGTCCCATGCCAGCGTCGTGGCTGGATCGCCAAAAGGTGGAGGTGGCCAAACGCGTCGCTCAGGCCGACGTGGTGATCACCACGGCTTTGATCCCCGGGCGAGCCGCCCCTGTCTTGGTGAGCGCAGAGATGGTGGAGTCGATGAAGGCCGGCTCGGTCATCGTGGACTTGGCCGCGGCCCAAGGCGGCAACTGCCCCTTGACCCAGGCGGATCAAATTGTCCAGCACCACGGCGTGACCTTGGTGGGCTATACCAATTTGGCCTCCATGGTGGCGGCCGATGCGAGCGCCTTGTATGCCCGCAACATCTTGGACTTCGTCAAATTGGTGACTGCAGAGGATGGCTCATTTCACATGCCGGCTGACGATGACATTGTCAGCGCTTGTTTGATGACGCTTGACGGAACTGTTAAAAGGAAATAAGACCATGGATATCGTTTCACCAACTCTCACCAATTTAATCATTTTTGTGCTGGCCATTTACGTCGGCTTTCATGTGGTTTGGAATGTGACACCCGCTTTGCACACGCCGTTGATGGCGGTGACGAATGCGATTTCTGCAATTGTGATCGTGGGCGCGATGTTGGCCGCCGGTTTGACCCAAACCACCCTGGGTCAAACCATGGGAATCTTGGCCGTGGCCTTGGCGGCGGTGAATGTGTTTGGTGGCTTTTTGGTCACGAGAAGGATGCTTGAGATGTTCAAGAAGAAGGATAAAAAAGCCCCAGCGGCGTCTGGAGTGCAGTCATGAGCATGAATTTAGTCACCCTGCTTTATTTGGTCGCGAGCGTTTGCTTTATCCAAGCCCTCAAGGGCTTGAGCCACCCCACGACCTCCATTCGCGGCAATTTGTTTGGCATGCTGGGCATGACCTTGGCGGTGGCGACCACCGTGGGTTTGATCTACAAATTGGCCACTTCCATGGGCTTGGGCGCCGATGGACTGCCCACGAGTGATGTCGTGACGGGCTTGGGCCACGTGCTCTTGGGTCTGCTCATTGGCGGCACCTTGGGTGCAGTGATGGCGCAACGCGTTGAGATGACCAAAATGCCCGAATTGGTGGCCTTCATGCACAGCATGATTGGCTTGGCAGCGGTCTTCATTGCCGTGGCGGCGGTGGCCGAACCGCTCGCCTTTCAAATTGTTCACCACCTGGGCGACCCCATTCCCGAGGGCAACCGCTTGGAGCTGTTTTTGGGGGCGGCCATTGGTGCCATCACCTTCAGCGGCTCGGTCATTGCGTTTGGCAAACTCTCGGGCAAATACAAGTTCCGACTCTTTCAAGGCGCGCCCGTCAATTTCACGTTTCAGCACCCACTCAATTTGATCTTGGGCTTGGCGTGTTTGGGCCTGGGCTTGACCTTCATGTTCACGGGTGAGTGGAACGCGTTTTTCAGCATGTTGGCCGCGGCCTTTGTGCTCGGTGTGTTGATCATCATCCCCATTGGGGGTGCAGACATGCCGGTGGTGGTCTCCATGCTCAACAGTTACTCGGGTTGGGCGGCGGCGGGCATTGGTTTTTCGCTCAACAACCCGATGCTCATCATCGCGGGCTCCTTGGTGGGCAGTTCGGGTGCGATTTTGAGTTTCATCATGTGTAAAGCCATGAACCGCTCCTTTTTCAATGTGATTTTGGGTGGATTTGGTGGTGAGGCTGGCGCCGCCGCCGCAGGCGATCACGTGCAGCGCGCGGTCAAGAGCGGCAGCGCCGATGACGCGGCCTTCATTTTGGGCAACGCCGAGAGCGTCGTGATCGTGCCGGGCTACGGCTTGGCCGTGGCGCGCGCTCAGCACGCGGTCAAAGAGATGGCGGCCAAATTGACGGCCAAAGGCATTTCGGTGAAGTATGCGATTCACCCGGTGGCCGGTCGCATGCCAGGTCACATGAACGTGCTCTTGGCCGAGGCCGAAGTGCCCTATGACCAGGTGTTTGAGATGGAAGACATCAACAGCGAATTTGGTCAAGTCGATGTGGCCATCATTTTGGGGGCCAACGACGTGGTCAATCCCGCGGCCATGGTCAAAGGCAGCCCCATTTATGGCATGCCGATTTTGGAGGCCTTCAAAGCCAAAACCATCATCGTCAACAAGCGCTCCATGGCGTCGGGCTATGCGGGACTCGATAACGAGCTCTTTTACATGGACAAGACCATGATGGTGTTTGGCGACGCGAAAAAGGTCGTTGAAGACATGCTCAAAGCCATCGAATAATTTTCTGCCCTCACCCATGACACAGGCTCCCGAGTCCTTGCCGGCTTTGGAGCCTGTTGCTTTGTTTCCTCCCGATGCGCGCTTGGGCGTGGTGTGCGCCATGCACGAGGAGTTGAGCGAGGTGGTGTCGCTCTTGGGCGGCCAGGCCCGCCGGGTGGGTGGGCGAGACTTTTGGCAAGCCTCTTGGCACGGCGTTGAGGTCGTGGCGGTGCTGTGTCGCATTGGCAAAGTCGCGGCGGCCACCACGGTGAGCACCTTGATCCACCGCTTTGGCATCACCCACGTGGTGTTCAGCGGCGTAGCGGGTGGATTGGCCCGCGGCGTGCAGGTGGGGGACGTGGTGGTTGCACGTCACTTTGTGCAGCACGACATGGATGCCTCACCGCTTTTTGCGCGATTTGAGGTGCCGCTTTATGGTCAATCGCTGTTCGCCTGCGACGATTTTCTCTCCTTGGCACTGGCCCAAGCGGCTCAGCAGTGCTTGGCCACCCTGGGCGAGCAGGGGCAGGACGCGGGATTTCTCGCGGGTTTGAATCTCAAGCCTCAGGCGTGGACGCTCCACCAAGGGCTTATCGCCAGTGGCGATCAATTCATCGCCAGCAACTTGCAGCGCCAAGCCATTTTGACGGCCTTGCCGGATGTGTTGGCCGTTGAAATGGAGGGCGCAGCCGTGGCCCAGGTGTGTCACGATTTTGGCCTGCCGTTTGCCGCTGTTCGCATCATCTCCGACCAGGCCGATGAGACGGCGCACGTGGACTTTGCCCAGTTCATCGCGCAAGTGGCGGCACCCTTTGGCGCGGCCATCCTCCAAGCACTGGTGCAGTCCTTGGCACGCCATGCGGGCGCTGGCGACCCACCACCCCATGGCGTGAGCATCGATCACGCTTGAGCGTCGCGCCTGTGGGCGCGCGCTTGGGGCTGGAGGGGCTTACTTTAACCAGCCGCGTTTTCTGAAGTACCACATCGGCACCAAGGCGCTGCACAGCATGAGCAGCATGGCGTAGGGGTAGCCCCAGCTCAGGCTCAACTCGGGCATGAATTGAAAGTTCATGCCGTAAATGCTCGCTATCAAGGTCGGGGGCAAGAGGGCCACGGACGCGACCGAGAAAATCTTGATGATCTTGTTTTGATTGATGTTGATGAAACCGACCGTCGCGTCCATCAAAAAGTTGATCTTGTCAAACAAAAAAGCGGTGTGATTGTCCAAGGACTCGATGTCGCGCAAAATTTGCCTCGCCTCCTCAAACTGATCGGCGTTGAGCATGCGCGCTCGCATCATGAAGCTCACCGCGCGGCGGGTGTCCATCACGTTTCGGCGAATGCGTCCATTCAAGTCTTCTTGGCGGGCAATGTCCCCGAGCACTTCGCCTGCCAAGGCGTCCGTGACGTCGCCCGAGAGCACCATTTTGCCGGCCCTCTCCAGTTGGTCGTAGATGTTCTCTAAAGTGTCGGCCGAGTATTCGGCATCGGCGTCAAAGAGTTTGAGCAGCACATCCTTGGCGTCTTCAATGAGGCCAGGTGCACGCCTGGCGCGCAGCCTGAGGAGTCGAAAGACGGGCACATCTTCGTCGTGGATCGAAAAGAGCACCCCTTTGCTGTTGAGCTCGTGGTTGTGCTGGTTCAAAATAAAGGCCACCCGCACGGTGCGCGGTGAGTCTTCGTCGGCAATTAAAAAGTCACTGCGGATGTGAAGCTCACCATTGTCTTCTTCGTAAAAGCGCGCCGACTCTTCAATGTCCTCGTCCATCGCGTCTTCGGGAATGGACAGGCCGTAGTACTGTTTAATCCAGCGTTTTTCATCCAGCGTTGGGGACTCAAGGTCCACCCAAATCGGTTGAAACTTGGAGAGCTCTTCAAGGGATTCGATTTCCTCTTGAAACAAACGGCCACTGGCCAGACTGAAAATATTGAGCATGGCAATCCCTTGCTAAGCATGAAACCCAAAGGGCAAACGGGGGGTAATAACATGGGAGTTATTGGCCGAGTGCACAGGGATTTCGATGCGCGAGGGCGTCAAAACCGGGTGGACTGGCGATTAACTCCCCAAAGACTGGGGGTGTCCAAAGCGATCAGCTCCAAAGTGAAGGTGCAAGTATTATCGCACCCCATTCGTGACAACACCAAGGCAAGGGAAGCGGTGGCTGTCAGCGGCGTGGTGTTTGTGAAACGACGCCAGCGAGGATGCCTCTTGCATTCGGTGAAGCTTCAGGGCATAGTGGGGCTGTGTCACGTTGTTTTTTTATCTCTCTACATGTCCACCGGAGGCTTTTATGAATTTAACCATCAGCGGTCACCACCTCGAAGTCACGCAGGCCTTGCACAACCATGTGGTTCAAAAATTGGAGCGCATCTTGCGCCATTTCGACCAAGTCGTGGATGTCAAAGTGATACTGAGCATCGAAAACAGCAAAGAAAAAGAACGCCGACAAACCGCTGAATGCAAAATTCATGTGCCCGGGGGGGACTTGTTTGCGCAAAGCTCGCACGAGGACTTGTATGCCGCGGTCGATGAGTTGGTGGACAAACTCGATCGCCAAGTGGCCAAGCACAAAGAGCGCGTGCAGCAGCACCAACACACCCCGTTGAAAAAAGACACCTCACTGCAAGAAGGCTTGGTCGCGCCCTGAAGGGGCGAGTAGAGGCGCGCAGCACTCGCGCATGGGCCGCGCTTGGGCCTGCTGGACCCCGCTGGAGCCCAGTGAGGGGCCAAGTAAGGGGCCAAGTGAGGGGCCACTCGCCGGGCGGCGCCGGGTGTGGGGAAAAAATGACGCCTGGGGTCCTGGGTGATTTTGAAAAAGCTTTTAGTGTGCCCGCGCACGATGCATAATGTGACGCCAATATGACTCGTCTCACCCAACTCTTGCCCCTGACTCACGTGCGCGTGGGCCTGGACATCACCAGTAAAAAACGCGCCTTTGAAGAGGCGGGCTTGCTGTTTGAAGAGTTGTATGGGCTATCGAGGGCCAGCATTGCTGACAGCTTGTTTGCCCGCGAGAGGCTGGGCTCGACCGGACTGGGGCATGCGGTGGCCGTTCCACACGGCAGGATCAAAGGCCTTAAAAACCCGTTGTTGGCGGTTTTTTTGCTCGATGAGCCCATTGGGTTTGATGCGCCCGATGAGTTGCCCGTGAAATTGATGTTTTTTTTGCTGGTGCCCGAGGCCTCGACCCAGCGTCATTTGGAGATTTTGGCCAATATTGCCGGCTTGCTTCAGCAAAAAGAGGCGCGTGAGGGCTTACTCACCTGTGCCAGTGCCGAGCAACTGCACGAGCGGGTGCTCGGTGGCGTTGACCTTCAATTGAGTTGAAGATCATGCTCGCGCACCATGCTGGGCGCCAAGCACCCGAGCTGCCCCATCCCCCTGCCGCCGTGCGCCGTGCGCCTGCGTGGTGTTGTTTGAACCCGTTGATCTTGTTGGTGAGGACGCCTTGAAGCCCAATGTCGTGAGTGCCGTGGTCTTGTTTGAAGACTTCAAAGATAAATTGCATTGGCAATGGGTGGCCGGGCTCAATGCATCGGATCGCCGTTTTGATGAAGTGATGGTGCGACAAGCGCGCTCCGGCGCCGATTTGGTGGGGTATTTGAATTACATCCACCCGTATCGGCTGCAATTGTTGGGTGAGCGAGAAGTCGCCTACCTCACCCGCGACACGGCCGAGGACAGCGAGCGGCGCATCGGGCGCATCGTCACCTTGACCCCACCGGTGCTGGTGATTGCCGACGGCCAGACCCCACCTCCAAAGCTCATTGCGCTGTGCGACCGCGCCCAAATTCCCTTGTTCATCACCCCAGAGCCCTCGGCCTATGTGATCGATGTGTTGCGCGCCTATTTGTCCAAACACTTTGCCGACCGCACCACCATGCACGGCGTGTTCATGGATATTTTGGGGCTCGGTGTCATGATCACTGGCGAGTCGGGACTGGGCAAAAGCGAGTTGGGGCTGGAGCTCATCTCTCGGGGCAATGGACTGGTGGCGGACGATGCGGTGGATTTGTACCGAATCAACCAAAACACCATCGAGGGGCGTTGTCCGGAGCTCTTGCAAAACTTGCTGGAAGTGCGCGGCATTGGTTTGTTGGACATTCGGGCAATTTTTGGAGAAACCGCGGTCCGTCGCAAAATGCGCTTAAAGCTCATTGTGCACTTGGTGCGGCGAGAAACGTTGGAGCGTGACTATGACCGCTTGCCCCATGAGCCCTTGACCCAGGATGTGCTGGGCATTGCCGTGCGCAAAGTGGTGATTCAAGTCGTTGCCGGGCGCAACATCGCGGTGTTGGTGGAAGCGGCGGTGAGAAACACGATTTTGCAGCTGCGTGGCATCAACACCTACGACGACTTTTTGTTGCGCCACCGCCAAGCCATGCACCTCGGAGAGTTGCCTTGAGTGGGCCGACCCCTGTGTCAAGCGGGGCGTTCGCACACCAGCAGCAACCCGCCGTGACAGCGTACTCGGGCGAGCGCGAGCCTTTGCTGCAATGCGAGCGCTTGGTCAAGTCGTTTGGAAGCCTGCAGGTGATCAAGGGGGTGAGTTTTGAGATATTCCCCGGCGAGTGTTTGGGGGTGATTGGCCCCAACGGGGCGGGCAAAACCACAACGCTCAAGATGCTGCTCGGACTCTTGAGCCCCGAAGAAGGTCACATCCGCGCCTTTGGTGGTGAAATGCCCAGGGATGCGCTCTTGATCAAATCGCACTTGGGGGTGGTGAGTCAATTCGACACCCTGGATCCGGACTTCACGTGTGTGGAAAATTTGGCGGTGTTTGGCGGCTATTTTGGGCTGCCCAAGGCGCTTTTGAAGACTCGCATCCCTGAGCTCTTGGCGTTTGCCGCCCTCACCACCAAGTCCCAAGACAAGCCCGCGGCTTTGTCAGGCGGCATGAAGCGGCGGCTGAGCTTGGCACGCGCCTTGATCAACAATCCCCAATTGCTCGTCTTGGACGAACCCACCACGGGACTAGACCCCCAGGCCCGGCATTTGATGTGGGAGCGCTTGCAGCAACTCGTGCAGTCGGGCAAATCGATTTTGCTCACCACCCACTTCATGGACGAGGCCGAGAGACTGTGCGACCGCTTGGTGGTCTTGGACCAAGGGCAGATCATTGCGCAAGGCAGCCCACAGGCCTTGATTGCAGCGCATTTGGAGGCCCATGTGGTCGAGGCCTATGGTGTTGAGTGGCAAGAAGCGGACTTGGCCGCACTGCAACCCCATGCTGAGCGCGTTGAAAAAAGCGGCGAGACCGTGTTCTTTTACGCCCATGAGGTGTCGGGCTTGTTGCACGCCTTGCAGGCGTATCCGCGAGTCAGGATTTTGCACCGACCGGCGAACTTGGAGGACTTGTTCCTCAAGCTCACGGGGCGTCAAATGCGGGAGGGCTCGTGATGCGGTTTTGGCCTGTTTTTATGCGCAATTTTCTCGTTTGGAGAAAACTCGCCATCCCCAGTTTGCTTGGCAACATTGCCGAGCCCCTCATGTGGCTCGCCGCCTTTGGCTATGGCCTGGGGTCTTTGGTGGGTGAGATCCAAACGCCGCGTGGCGCGGTGCCTTATTTGAACTTTGTGGCGAGTGGCTATATCTGCATGAGTGCCATGAATGCGGCGAGTTTTGAGGCGCTTTATTCGGTGTTTTCGCGCATGTCGGTGCAGCGCACCTGGGACGGGATTTTGAATGCCCCCATCTTGCTCGAAGACATCGTGATGGCCGAGATGCTGTGGGCGGCCTTCAAGGCGATTTTCAGTGTGAGTGCCATCTTTGTGGTGATGGCCTTGATGGGGCTACTGGGGCAGGCGCATGTGCTGTTGGCCTGGGGCGTGCTGGTCTTGGCCTCGGTCATGTTCAGCGCCATCGCTTTGATCTTCAACGCCTTGGCCAAGGGGTATGATTTTTTCACTTATTACTTCACCTTGTTTTTGACCCCGATGATGTTTTTAAGTGGGGTCTTTTTCCCCCGCGAGCAACTGCCCCATTGGTTGCAAGGGGTCGCTGCGTGGCTGCCGCTCAGTTTGGTCATTGAAGTGTTTCGCCCGCTATTTTTGGGCCAGTGGCCCCAAGCGGCGAGCGTGGCCTTGCTGGCCATCCTTGCCTACACCGTGATGGCCTATGTCTTGGCCCTGCATTTGACCCAGCGGCGGTTCAAGTCAGCCTAGCGTGAACGCAGCAGCGTGTGATCAAGCCGCTTTCAAAGCTGGCGTGCAGGTTCAATGAGTAGGAGCCCTAGCCTCAGTAGGCCTGAGGCAGCGCATGGCGCGCATGACGCTCATGGCGCGCGGTTGTCGAGGCGGTGAGGGCAGGGGTTGGTGCTGCAGTGCGCATAAAGACTCAAGGCGTGGTCGGCGAGCTCAAAGCCTTTGTGTTGAGCAATTGATTTTTGCAATTGCTCAATTTGAGGCTCATAAAACTCCTCCACACGGCCACAGTCCAAGCACACCAAGTGGTCATGGTGCTGGCCTTGGTCGAGCTCAAACACCGCTTTACCGCTTTCAAAGTGCGAGCGGCTCAACAGCCCCGCTTGTTCAAACTGAGTGAGCACGCGGTAGACGGTGGCCAAGCCGATGTCGATGTTTTCGGTGAGGGCAATGCGGTAAACATCCTCGGCCGTCATGTGCCGATGCTCGCCGCGTTGAAACCACTCCAAAATCTTCAGTCGTGGCAAGGTGGCTTTGAGGCCAGTCGTTTTGAGGTCAAGCAAGGGCGTCATGGCGTGGTCTTTGCTGGTGGGTTGAAAAAGTCCGAAGCGCTAGGCTGGGTGTTCGCTACAATGCCCCCATCATAGCTTTATCCCAACGTTGGATTGACATGCAATCACACACCCGAAACCGCAAACATGGCCTGCACCCGAATCGTGGGCTGTTGGCGGCCTTGCTCGGCGCTGCCGTGCTGGTCTTAGGCGCGTGCTCCTTTGTCGATGAGCCCTTGAACCGACTCGTGGCCAACATCAATCCCTACCGCATTGAGCTCATTCAGGGCAATGTGGTGACCCAAGAGCAAATTCAGGTGATCCGCCCCGGTATGAGCAAGAACCAAATCAAGGAGGTGTTGGGCACGCCCTTGATCGAGAGTTTATTCCATGGCAACCGCTGGGACTATGCCTTCACCATTCGGCGTCACAACGAACCCATCCAGCAGCGCCGACTGGCGGTGTTTTTTGAAAACGACGCCATGACACGCTATGAAGCCGACCCCTTGCCCACTGAGGCCGAATTTGCGGCGCGCATTGATATTCGCCGCCCCTCGACCGCCAAAATCCCGCCCCTCACGGCCACGCCTGAGCAGTTGGCGCCGTTTAAGCCACTCCCCCAGGCTCCAGGCTCGCTTGCGGGCAGTGAGGCCAGCATCGATTTGCTCAATGCCACCGCGGTGAGTGCCCAGTTTCCCCCTCTGGAGTCGCCCTGAATGGTCTGAGGATCGCGTTGGTGTGACCGCCCGGGTCTTGTTGGCGCTGGGCCCTCATCACGGATCAACTCGACCGTCGCGTATCCTTGTTTCATCTCACCAGGAGTGCCCCCGATGACCCAACCCCTACGCATTGCCATCGCCGGAGCGGGTGGCCGCATGGGCCAAATGCTCATCCAAGCGGTTTGTGCAAGCACCGATTTGAAGCTCAGTGCGGCCATCGATATGGCGGGATCGCGCTTACTGGGACAAGATGCGGGTCAATGGTTGGGCTTGAGCACCGCGGTCTTGGTGAGCGATCGAGCCGAGGAGGCCTTGCAAGGGGCGGATTGTTTGATCGACTTCACCCGTCCTGAGGGCACGCTCGCGCACTTGGCGATTTGTCAACGACTGCATGTGAAGATGGTGATTGGCACCACTGGTTTTAGTGACGAGGAGACCCAACGCATTCGCGCCGCCAGCCAAGGGATCGCCATCATGATGGCGCCCAATATGAGTGTGGGTGTGAATGTCACCTTGAAGCTCCTGGCCTTGGCCGCCAAGAGCTTGGACGAGGACTACGATGTCGAGATCATTGAGGCGCACCACCGCCACAAGGTGGACGCGCCCTCAGGCACGGCTCTCAAAATGGGCGAGGTGGTGGCCCAAGCCAGCCAGCGTGACTTGAGCACCCATGGCGTCTTTACCCGACACGGCCATACCGGGGCAAGGGTGCCCAGGAGCATTGGCTTTGCCACGGTGCGCGGTGGCGACATTGTGGGCGACCACACGGTGCTGTTTGCGGGTGAGGGTGAGCGCATCGAAATCACCCACAAGTCCTCGTCTCGCAGCACCTATGCCCAGGGCAGCTTGCGAGCAGCGCGGTTTTTGGCCGACAAAACCCAGGGACTTTTTGACATGTTTGACGTGCTCGGCTTGCAAGAGCCGTGAGCCCAGGGTCTTGAGTCGCTAAAATAGACACTCCTTCACCGTGCGGGTGGCGCTGGGCCGTCTCGGCCCTGATGCCGCTCTCGGGCCCACTGGATGGGCCTTTCTCTCTTATCCTTTGTGGTCATGCAAGAAAAATACAACCCCAGCGACATTGAGCCCGCCATTCAAGCCCAGTGGAGGCAGTCGCAAGCGTTCAAAGTCAGCCAAGACAGCCAGCGACCCAAGTACTACGCTTGCTCCATGTTGCCCTACCCCAGTGGCAAATTGCACATGGGCCACGTCAGAAACTACACCATCAACGACATGCTCAGTCGCCACCTGCGCATGAAGGGCTACAACGTCTTGATGCCCATGGGCTGGGACGCCTTTGGGTTGCCGGCGGAGAATGCCGCCTTGAAAAACAAGGTCCCCCCAGCGGCGTGGACACACGACAACATCGCCTACATGAAAAAGCAAATGTTGGGCATGGGCTTGGCCATCGATTGGAGCCGAGAAGTCGCCACCTGTGACCCGAGTTACTACCGCTGGAATCAGTGGTTGTTCTTGAAAATGCTCGACAAAGGCTTGGCCTACCGCAAGACCCAAGTGGTCAATTGGGATCCTGTTGATCAAACGGTGCTGGCCAACGAGCAAGTCATTGACGGCAAGGGCTGGAGAACGGGTGCGGTGGTGGAAAAGCGAGAAATTCCCGGCTACTACCTGGCCATCACCCAATATGCCGAGGAGTTGCTGGAGTTTGTGAGGGACGATCTCATGCCGGGCTGGCCGCAGCGCGTGAAGCTCATGCAAGACAACTGGATAGGCAAAAGTGTCGGTGTGCGTTTTGCCTTTCCCCATGACATCCGCGATGAACAAGGTGACTTGATTGGTCAAGGGCTCATGCATGTCTTCACCACCCGTGCCGACACCATCATGGGGGTGAGTTTTTGCGCCGTGGCGCCCGAGCACCCCTTGGCCGTGCACGCTGCCAAGACCCAGCCGGCACTCGCCGCCTTCATCGCCTCGTGCCAAAGGGGCGGCACCACCGAAGCCGAATTGGCCTTGAAAGACAAAGAGGGCATGGACACGGGTCTGGTGGTCACCCACCCCTTGAGTGGTGAGCCGGTGGCGGTTTGGGTGGGCAACTATGTGCTCATGGGCTATGGCGACGGCGCTGTCATGGGTGTGCCCGCCCACGATGAGCGCGATTTTGCGTTTGCGCTCAAGTACAACTTGGCGATCAAACCAGTCGTGCATGTGCCAGGCACGGCCTGCGCGAGTGAGGCCTTTGACAAGACCACTTGGCACGACGCTTATGCGATCAAAGGCACTGGCGTTGCGGTGAACTCTGGCGTGTTGGATGGCTTGGCCTTTGAGGCCTGTGTGGACGCGGTCACGCGGGCCTTGCAGGCCAAGGGGCTGGGGGAGGCCAAAACCACCTGGCGGCTCAGAGACTGGGGCATTTCCCGCCAACGCTATTGGGGCACCCCCATCCCCATCATCCATTGTCCTGAGCATGGCGCAGTGCCGGTGCCGGAAAAAGACCTCCCCGTCGTGTTGCCGCTGGACTGCATTCCCGATGGCAGCGCCAACCCCTTGATCCACCACGAGGGCTTTCACCAGGGGGTTGTTTGTCCCGTGTGTGGGGTGAGCGCTCGGCGCGAGACCGACACCATGGACACCTTTGTCGACTCGTCTTGGTACTTCATGCGCTACTGTGACCCCCACGACAACGAGCACATGGTGGCCAGCGGGGCGGACTACTGGATGCCCATGGACCAGTACATCGGTGGCATTGAGCACGCGATTTTGCATTTGCTTTATGCACGGTTTTGGACCAAAGTGATGCGCGACTTGGGACTCGTGAAGGTCGACGAGCCCTTCACACAACTGCTCACCCAAGGCATGGTGCTCAATCACATTTATTCGCAAAAAACCCCGCAAGGTGGCGTGGAGTATTTCTGGCCCGAAGATGTTGAAAACATCCCAGACGCGAGCGGGCGCGTGACACACGCGACCTTGACCAAGCCGTTTGCCGGTCACCCTGCGGGCTACGTCGTCAATTACGAGGGCGTGGGCACCATGAGTAAGAGCAAGAACAACGGTGTCGACCCCCAGGCCTTGATCGAGAAATATGGCGCTGACACGGCGCGGCTCTACACCATGTTCACGGCACCCCCTGAGGCCACTTTGGAGTGGAATGACCAAGCGGTGGAGGGCAGTTTTCGGTTTTTAAAGCGGGTGTGGCAGTGCGCCTACCTCCATCGAGACGCGTTCACCCCCGAGGCCTTGCAGCAAGCTTGGGCACCCGAGGCCTTGGCGGCGGCTTTGGCCCTCCAAAGCGCCAGTGCGCCGGGCAAAACCTTGCGCCGAGAGCTCTACACGGTGCTGCGCCAAGCCAATTTTGACTTCGAGCGCATGCAGTACAACACGGTGGTCTCGGCCCTCATGAAAATGCTCAACGCCTTGGAGCAAGCGAAACTGGACCTTCACCAGCCGCTGGGTCAAGCGGTGTGGGTGGAGTGTTTTGGGGTCTTGCTTCGGGTCTTGTCGCCGGTGTGCCCGCACGTGTCCCAGCACCTGTGGCAGGCCCTTGGCTTGGAGTCCACGGCGGGTCCTTTGCTTGACGCGCCTTGGCCCGAGGTTCGCGAAGACGCACTCGAGCGTGACGTTGTGGAGTTGGTGCTGCAAATCAACGGCAAGCTCAAAGGGCAATTGGTGGTGAGTGTCTCGGCCACGAAAGAGGAGGTGGAACAAGCCGCCTTGGCGCATGAGGTGACGCTCAAGCTCACCCAAGGCAAGCCGCCCAAGAAAGTCATTGTCGTGCCCAATCGCTTGGTCAACGTGGTCATCTAGGACACATCAAAGCCATGCACTCACGCCGCCACTTCTTGCGCTCATGGGTTTGGTTGCCGAGCTTGCCCATGGGGGTGGCAACGCTGGGGCTCACGGGGTGTGGCTTTGAGTTGCGCCGCCCGCCGCGTTTTGTGTTCTCCACGCTGTTCATCAACGGACAGGTCTCGACGCCCTTTGCGCTCGAGCTCATGCGAGTGCTGCACCAGACGCCAGCACTGGAAGTGATCACGGATCCGCGTGAACTCGCCCGCGCGGAGTTGATTCTCGACTTGAACGCGGCGGTCAAGGAAAAGGTGATCTTGGGGCGAACCTCCAGTGGCGCCATCCGGGAGTTCCAGTTGCGCTACCGTGTGCTCTTTCAAGCGCGCAACCCCGAGGGGTATGAAAAAATCTCCGACGCCGAGATGGTTCAAAAACGCGACATCAGCTTTGATGAAACCGCGGTGCTGGCCAAAGAGATGGAAGAGGAGCTCCTCTACCAAAACATGCAAACCGATTTGGTCTTTCAATTGATTCGCCGCTTGGGCTCGATTCAATCGGTGCATTGAACCCCGAGCACAGCCCCATTCAAGCCCCATTTCAACCCAAGCCCAGTCTCAGCCACGCCTTGATGCCCCCCCAGACACGCCCATGACACGCCCATGACGAAAGCCAACAGCCCGCTCACCGCCGCCTTGACCCAGGGGCTGCGGGTCCTCTATGTGATCCAAGGCGATGAGCCCTTGCTGCAGCAAGAGCTCCTTGATGAGTTGCGCCACAGTGCCCACGCACGGGGTTTTGAGCAGCGGGTGGTGTTTCGGGTGGCGGGGGCACGATTTGATTGGAGCGAGGTGGGCTCTCAAGCCCAGTCGCGAGGTCTCTTTGCCGAGCAGCAAATGCTGGAGATTCATATCCCCAACGGCAAACCCGGCAAAGACGGCGGCCAATTTTTGGTCCAACTCGCTGAGATGGCCCGCACCATGCAAGCCGAGATTGCTCGCGGTGCAAGCCAAGAGTTGCTGCTGGTCGTGGTGCTGCCCAGCCTGGATAAAACCCAGCGCCAAAGCAGTTGGTTCTTGGCCCTGGAGGCGGCGGCATTGGTGAGCCAGGTGCAAAAAATTGAGCGCGATGCACTGCCATCTTGGATCGCCCAACGTCTGGCCCGTCAAGGCCACCAGGTCAAGGCGGGCAGTGAGGGTGTGCAGACCTTGCAGTTCTTTGCCGATCGCGTCGAGGGCAACACCTTGGCTGCGCACCAAGAAATTCAAAAGTTGGCCCTCCTCTACCCGCCTGGCGAGTTGAGTTTTGAAGCGGTGAGTGCGGCGGTGATGAATGTGGCGCGCTTTGATGTCTTCAAGCTCACCCAGGCGGTGCTGTCGGGACAACTCGAGCGCGTTGAGCGCATGCTCGACGGCTTGCAAGCCGAGGGCGAGTCGGCCGTTCTGGTGCACTACACCTTGGCCGAAGAGGTTCGGGTCATGTCCCGCATCAAGGCCTCGATGCTCAATGGTCAGGCCCTGCCCATGGCACTGCGCGAGCAACGCGTGTGGGGGGTGAGAGAAAAACTCATCGAGCGCGTCATGGCCAAGTTGAGCGCCAGCACACTGGAGCACCATTTGTTGGCGGCCCACCAATTGGATGGGGTGGTCAAGGGCCTGAAGTCGCCGCGTTGGCCAACGGATGCATGGGCGGCCTTGCACGAATGGGCTCACGCGCTCACCCGGTCTTGTAGTCTGGCAAAATGACGGCGATGAGCACCTCCACTTCCAGCCAAGACCCAACCCAGCGCCCAAGCCAGCACCTGAGCGAGCACTTGAGCGAGCACTTGAACGAATTGGGCTTGGCCGCCCGAGCGGCCAGCACCCTCATGGCGCGCGCCTCGAGCGCGCAAAAGTCACGCGCCTTGCTGCACTTGGCCCAGTTGTTGACGGCCCAAGAGCCAGCGCTTTTGGCGGCCAACGAGCATGACCTCAGCAACGCCCGGGCCAAGGGTTTGAGTGGGCCCTTGTTCGATCGCTTGGTGCTTGACCACAAGACGCTTGCAACCTGTGCGCTGGGGTGTGAACAATTGGCCGCGGCAGCCGACTGCATTGGCGAGATCACCGGACTCACCCAACAGCCCAGCGGCATCCGCGTGGGTCAAATGCGGGTCCCCATTGGGGTGTTTGCCATGATTTTTGAGAGCCGTCCCAATGTCACGATTGAGGCGGCGTCCTTGTCCATCAAAAGTGGCAACGCGTGCATTTTGCGCGGCGGCTCCGAGGCCTTTGAGTCCAACAAGGCCTTGACCGCCTTGGTGCAAGAGGCTTTGAGGCTGGCTGGTTTACCGGCATTGGCCGTTCAGCGCGTGGACACCACCGATCGGCAAGCTGTGGGGGAGCTCATCGCCAACCCGCAATGGATTGATCTGGTTATCCCGCGCGGGGGCAAGGGCCTCATTGAGCGCATCTCCAAGGACGCCAAAGTGCCCGTCATCAAGCACCTCGATGGCAACTGCCACACCTATGTCGACGCGGGCTGCGATGTGCCCATGGCGCTCACGGTGGTGGACAACGCCAAAACACAAAAGTACAGCCCGTGCAATGCAACCGAGAGCCTGCTCGTGCACGAGGCGGTGATGCCCGACTTCTTGCCAGAGATGGCCAAGCGACTGTTGGCCAAGGGCGTGGAGTTGCGCTGTTGTGAGCGCTCACTTGCTTACCTCAAAGCAGGCCTTCCTGCGCGGCAGGTTTCCGAGGTCCAGATCGCGGGCTTGAAGGCGGCCACCGAACAAGACTGGTACGAGGAGTATTTGGCACCGATTTTGAGCATCAAGGTGGTGGCAGATGTGGCCGCGGCGATTGACCACATCAACCACTACTCGAGCCACCACACCGATGCGATCTTGAGTGAAAACCACCGCCACATCCAACGTTTTGTGAGAGAAGTGGACTCGGCCAGTGTCATGGTCAACACCAGCACGCGTTTTGCCGACGGCTTTGAGTACGGCTTGGGCGCTGAGATTGGGATTTCGACCGATAAATTCCATGCCCGCGGCCCGGTGGGTGTGCTCGGACTCACCAGCCTCAAATATGTTGTTCTGGGTCAAGGTGAGGTGAGAGTTTAGGCGCTGGGTCTGCCTGACCGGGGGTGGCTCGGGTGCTGGGCACAAGCACGTTGGGCGCTCAAGCTCTACAATGGCGATCTATTCTCTTCTAAGTCGACATCGCCATGGTTCCTCATCTCATCACCGCGCTCACGGGCCCCATCAATGAGTTGGAGCAAAGAATTTTGGACTCCATGCCCGCCATTGAACGGTGGTTTCGCATGGAGTGGATGGAGCACACCCCCCCGTTTTACACCTCGGTGGACATCCGCAACGCGGGCTTTAAATTGGCCCCAGTCGACACCAATTTGTACCCCGGGGGTTGGAACAACCTGACACCCGAGATGCTGCCCCTGGCGGTTCAAGCGGCGATGGCCGCCATTGAGAAAATCTGCCCCGAAGCGCGCAATTTGCTGGTGATCCCTGAGAACCACACCCGCAACTCGTTTTATCTCGCCAACGTGGCCCAACTCAAGCGCATTTTTTACATGGCCGGCTTGAATGTCAGAATTGGTTCGATCAACCCCGAGATCAAAGAGGCGACGGTGATCGATTTGCCCGGGGGCGAGCAGATCACCCTCGAGCCCGTCATCCGTGGGCCACACCGCTTGGGGCTCAAGGACTTTGATCCGTGCACGATTTTGCTCAACAACGACTTGAGCGCAGGTGTTCCCGGTATTTTGGAGGACTTGCACGAGCAGTACCTCTTGCCGCCACTGCACGCGGGCTGGAGTGTGCGCCGAAAGAGTCAGCACTTTGCCAGCTACGAGGAGGTGGCCAAGCGATTTGGCAAGTTGTTGGGGATCGACCCTTGGCTGATCAATCCGATGTTTGGTCAAGCGGGCGAGGTGAGTTTTGCGCTGGGCTCAGGCATTGAGGACTTGAAAACCCAAGTGGACGCTTTGCTGCTCAAAATCAAGCGCAAATACAAAGAATACGGCATCCATGAAAAACCCTTCGTGGTGGTCAAGGCCGACAACGGCACTTACGGCATGGGCATCATGACGGTGCGGGATGTGAAAGACTTGGAGACCTTGAACCGCAAGACCAAGAACAAAATGAGTGTGACCAAAGATGGCCAGTCGCTCTCGGAGGTCATCATCCAAGAAGGTGTTCTCACCAATGAGCGCATCAACGATGCGGTGGCCGAGCCGGTTGTCTACATGATGGATCGTTATGTGGTGGGGGGCTTTTACCGCGTGCACGCTGAGCGCGGTGTGGACGAGAACTTGAACGCCCCGGGCGCCTCCTTTGTGCCGCTGGCCTTTGAGCAAAGCGCCCACACGCCGCAGCCCGGCCTCAAAGCGGGCGCGAGCGTGCCCAACCGCTTTTACATGTACGGGGTGATTGCCCGCTTGGCCATGCTGGCGGCGAGCTATGAGCTCGAAGCCACGGACCCAGAGGCCGAGGTTTACGATTAGGCCGCAGGCCGCTTGCTTGGCCCCTTGCTCACGCTCAGCGATGTGCATTTTTTTATCGAGCAAGGTCGCTGAGACTTGCGTTGACCCAGGAAAGTCTTGAATGAAAATTCTCTTTGTTGCCGACCCCTTGGCCACGTTCAACATCAAAAAAGACACCACCTATGTGATGATGCGCCAAGCGCAGCTGCGCGGGCATGAGGTCTACGCTTGCGAGGTGGGGGGCTTGGCTTGGGTGACGGGTTCACAGGTGAGTGCTCAGGCATGGGCTTTGGAGCTGGTGCTGTCCTCGAACTCGAACTCCAACTCAGCCGACAGCGTGTGGCCAGCCCCATGGTGCCGCCTCAAGGGTGCTGCGACACTGGCACTCAGCGAGTTTGGTGCGGTGATCATGCGCAAAGATCCGCCCTTTGATGTGGAGTATTTTTATGCCACCCACTTGCTCGCTCAAGCCGAGCGCGAAGGCGCGCGGGTCTACAACAAGCCGCAGGCCCTCAGAGATCACCCCGAGAAATTGTCCATACTGGCCTACCCCGAATACACCCCGGCCACCTTGGTGACTCGGCGAGCCGAGGACATCCGCGCGTTTCATGCGCAGTACCGAGACATCATCCTCAAGCCCCTCGATGGCATGGGTGGGCGGGGGATTTACCGCGTCAAAGCCGATGGCTTGAACCTGGGCAGTTTGATCGAGACCTTGAACCGCGACGGTGAGCAGACCGTCATGGTGCAGCAATTCATCCCCGCCATTGAGCAAGGCGACAAACGCATCTTGATCATTGCCGGACAAGCCGTTCCCTTTGCCTTGGCGCGCATTCCCCAAGGCGGTGAAGTGCGGGGCAACTTGGCTGCGGGCGGCAAGGGCGAGGCCCGTCCTTTGGATGCGCGCGACTGGGAGATCGCTCGCGCTTTGGGCCCGCGGCTGTGGGCCAAGGGTCTCTTGCTGGTGGGCCTGGATGTGATCGGGGACAAGCTCACCGAGATCAATGTGACGAGCCCGACGTGTTTTCAAGAAATCACCGACCAAACCGGTTGTGACGTGTCCTTGCTCTTCATGACGGCGTTGGAAAAAGCCGTCGCCCAAGGGGAGGACCCGGGTGATGAAGCGGCACCGCTCAGCACGCAGCGCTGACTGTCCCAGCGCAAAGACCTCTCGCATAGACCCAACGCTTGGGCAGGGATGTTGTCCTCAAGGGGGAGCGTCTTTGACGCCCACGATAAAGTGCTCGGTTTCCCCCAGACAACTGGGCAGCCCCAAGTGCTGTTCGTACTGCAAGACCACTTTTTGACCGATGTGCTGGTTGATGAGATCGGCCACCTTTTCATCGCGCACGGTGAAGAGAAACTTTTCATAAGGCGTGGGCAAGGTGCTGATGGTGCGCACTTGCTCTCCCTCCCAGGTCTTGCACAACCAGCCCTTGTAGCTCAGCTTTTGAACATAACCCACGCTCTCGCCTTGTGAGTAGTTGTAGTGGTAGGCCACCACGGCGTAGAGCACGGCCAACAAAACGACCGCCGTGACGAGGGTGATCAAGCCCTTTAAGAGTTGGTGCTTGAGCTTGGTGAAAAAATCAGACGTTGGCATGGTGACCCCAAGGTTGGAGGAAGATCGTGAACCCTGTGGGGAGGGACAACAGTGAACTGGGCTCTAGCGGTGCAATCAAGGCGTTGTTGAAGGCTGGGGGTTGGGCTTGGGCTAGGCCTTGGCTTTGACCTTCAGGCGCCAAGCGTGCAGCAGCGGCTCGGTGTAGCCACTGGGCTGCCTGAGTCCTTGAAAAACCAAGTCCATCGCCGCGAGTGCAGCGCTGTTGTTGCTCATGTCCAAAGCGAGTGGTTGGTAGAGCGGGTCGTCCTTGTTTTGACGGTCCACCACCCGCGCCATGCGTTTGAATGACGCCATCACTTGGGCTCGGGTGACGACACCGTGGGCGAGCCAATTGGCGATGTGTTGGCTCGAAATGCGCAACGTGGCGCGGTCTTCCATCAACCCCACATTGTGGATGTCGGGAACTTTGGAGCAGCCGACCCCTTGGTCGATCCAGCGCACCACATAGCCCAAAATGCCTTGCACATTGTTGTCAACCTCTTCACGCTTGTCCTCGTCGCTCCAGTGCGGATGGGTCTCGACGGGAATGCGCAGCAAATCCTTGAGGAGGGCCTCTCGTTGCTCCCCCCAAACCAGGCGGCTGAGCTCTTTTTGGACCTGTTTGACATTGACTTGGTGGTAATGCAAGGCGTGCAAGGTGGCGGCTGTAGGGCTCGGTACCCAGGCGGTGTTGGCGCCGGCTTGGGGGTGGGCCACTTTTTGCGCCATCATCTGCGCCATCAAGTCGGGCATGGCCCACATGCCTTTGCCGATTTGGGCGCGGCCTTGGAGCCCGCAGGCCAAACCCACCAACACGTTGTTGAGCTCGTAAGCCTTGATCCAGGCGGTGGACTTCATCTGTGACTTGCGCACCATGGGGCCGGCTCGCATGGCGGTGTGCATCTCATCGCCGGTGCGGTCCAAAAAGCCCGTGTTGATGAAAGCCAAGCGCGATTGAGCCGCATGAATGCAGGCCATCAAGTTCACACTGGTGCGGCGCTCTTCGTCCATGATGCCGAGCTTGACGGTGTTTTGCGCGAGACCCAAGGCGGCCTCAACCTTGGAGAACAGCTCATTGGCGAAGGCCACTTCGGCCGGGCCATGCATCTTGGGCTTGACGATGTAGACCGAGCCTTGCCTGGAGTTCTTGATCTGGGTTGAGGCATCGGCTTTGAGGTCATGAAGGGCAATGGTGGTGGTGATGAAGGCGTCCATGATGCCCTCGGGGATTTCCAGCCATGGTCCCGTGGTGGTGTTCGCGTCATGGTTCTCATACAAGATGGCTGGGTTGGTCATCAAGTGCCCGACATTGCGCAAAAATAAGAGGGACCTGCCAGGCAGCGTGAGCTCGCTGCCCTTTAACGTGAGGTAATGGCGATCCGGGTTGAGGCGGCGCGTGAAGGTGCGACCATTTTTGGTGACCGACTCGCTCAAACTGCCCTTGGCAATACCGAGCCAGTTGCGGTAGGCCAGGACCTTGTCGCTTGAATCCACCACGGCCACAGAATCCTCCAGGTCCAAAATGGTCGACAAGGCGGCCTCGATCACCACATCGCTCACCCCGGCGGGGTCGTTTTGTCCAATGGGCGTCTTGGGGTCGATGATCACGTCCAGGTGCAAGCCGTTGTGCACGAAAAGGATGCTGCTGGGGTGGGATTTTTCGCCCTGAAAGCCCACGCACTGCTCGGGCTTGGCCAGCGTTGTGCTCAGGCCTCCTGCCAAATTCACCCACAGTGTCTGATCTTTGATGACATAACCCACACTGTTCACGTGTGAGCCTTTTTTGAGGGGGGCCACACGGTCAAGGACGTGGCGTGCGTAGTGGATCACATGAGCACCACGCTCGGGGTCGTAGCCCGAGGAGGCGGGCGTTGACGGGTTTTGGGCAATGACATCGGTACCGTAAAGAGCGTCGTACAAGGAGCCCCAGCGCGCATTGGTGGCATTGAGTGCGTAGCGGGCATTCAAAATGGGCACGACCAACTGGGGGCCGGCTTGGGTGGAGAGCTCTTTGTCAACATGGGTGGTGGTGATTTTGAAGGGCTTGGGCTCGGGTACCAAATAGCCAATGTCTCTCAAATAGCGTTGATAGGTCGCCATTTTTTTGATGGGTCCTGGATGATGCGTGTGCCACGTGTCCAGCAAAGACTGAAGCCGCTCGCGTTCTTGCAGCAGGGCCCGATTTTTGGGGGCCAAATCCTGCACGAGCGCACTGAAAGAGCGCCAAAACGAGGCGGCATCAATCCCTGTGCCTGGCAGAACCTCCGCTTCAATGAAATTGTGGAGATCTGGGCTCACCTGGAGTTGCTGGGTGTGAATGAGTTGGGACATGATCAAAACTTGGGTTAAATCGAAACGATGAAAAAAAACATCAAAATTGGCAAGGACTTCTCTGCAGTTCGTGAACGCGGTTTGAGCCCCCTCTTGGGCCTGAGTTTAACGTTGAGTGGCCCAAGGCTTGTCCAATTCTTGGCATTGCCTCGAAAAAAACCATCGCGATGAACCGTTTTGGTGCTCTCTTGCCGCCACTTCTGGCTGGAAATGACAAGCTTGGGCCCACGGGCTCCAGGCTCTAACAGGTCCGAGCAAAAAGGGTGCCGCTAGGAATCGGGAGGGGCCTCTCAGGTTGAACGCTGCTTTGGGCGGCCGTCAAGGTGATCCAACATTGCCACATGGGTGTCGTTTATTCATCCGAAATTACCCTGATGTGAGGGCGTGGTGTTGATAAATGTCAAGATAATTGGGTATGCTAAGGCTCTTTCATCGGCCTATGTGTTGGTATCGCTCGCCATGTTTTTGGGTAGGCGTGTTTTTTATAAAGAATTCTGATGTCCCTGGTTCAACTCGCACTCAAGCGCCCGTATACCTTCATCGTCATGGCCTTGCTGATTTTGTTGGCCTCGCCGTTTGTGCTGTTGAACATGGCAACCGACATCTTCCCCGAGATCAATATCCCGGTGCTCAGCATCATTTGGGATTACAACGGCTTGTCAGCCCAAGAGATGGGGCAACGCATTGCGGCCTCGAGTGAGCGCGGCTTGACCACCGTGGTCAACGATATCGAGCACATCGAGTCGACGTCGCTTCAAAGCAGCTCCATCATCAAAATTTATTTTCAACCCAATGCCAATATCCAAGCCGCCTTGGCCCAAGTCACCGCGGCGGTGCAAGCTCAAGTCAGGCAACTGCCCCCGGGCATCACCCCCCCCCTTGTGGTCAAGTACTCCGCCTCGACCATTCCCGTCATTCAGTTGGCCCTCTCGAGTCCCACCTTGTCCGAGCCAGACTTGTTCGATGCCGCGGTGACCTCCTTGAGGCCCCAGTTGGTGACCATTCCCGGTGTGGCCATTCCTTACCCATCAGGGGGCAAGATCAAATTGGTCTCGGTGGATATCGACACCCGACAACTCCAGGCCCGGGGTTTGGCGCCAGCCGATGTGGTCAATGCGGTGAATGCGCAAAGTTTGATCTTGCCTTCGGGCACCACCAAACTCGATGGCACCGAGTACAACGTGTCCTTGAACAGCTCCACGAGCGCCATTGCGGGGCTCAATGACTTGCCCATCAAAACGGTCAATGGCGTGACCACCTACATCCGCGATGTGGCCATGGTGAGAGACGGCTTTCGCCCGCAAACCAACATCGTGCGCCAAGACGGTGTGAGGGGTGTGTTGATCTCTGTGCTCAAAAATGGCGGTGCCTCGACCTTGAGCATCATCTCCAACTTAAAAGAAAAGTTGCCCCAGGCCGCGAAGTCCAT
This sequence comes from uncultured Burkholderiales bacterium, assembly GCA_903844385.1. Lineage (GTDB taxonomy): Bacteria > Pseudomonadota > Gammaproteobacteria > Burkholderiales > Burkholderiaceae_C > Limnohabitans. The sequence goes on along the minus strand of CAIMTJ010000093.1, from coordinate 723 downwards.
CCCCCAAGATATCAAAATCGCACAGATTTTTGATCAATCGGTTTTTGTTAAAGCGGCCATCGAGGGGGTGGTGAGTGAGGCGGTGATTGCGGCCGCATTGACCGCGGCCATGGTGCTTTTGTTTTTGGGCAACTGGAGGAGCACGCTCATCATTGCGATGACGATCCCGTTGTCGATCTTGTCGTCGATTTTGCTGCTTTTTGCGCTGGGTGAGACGCTCAATTTGATGACGCTTGGCGGCTTGGCTTTGTCTGTGGGTATTTTGGTCGACCAAGCCATTGTGACCATTGAAAACGTTGAGCGGCATTTGCACATGGGTAAGCCGCTCTATGACGCCATTGAGGTGGGGGCGGGCGAGATTGGGGTGCCAGCGTTTGTGGCGACCTTGTGCATTTGTATTGTGTTTGTCCCGATGTTTTTTCTCTCAGGGGTGGCGCGTTACTTGTTCGTGCCCTTGGGTGAAGCGGTGGTGTTTGCCATGTTGGTGTCGTTTTTCTTGTCCAGAAGTTTTGTGCCGACCATGGTCATGCTGCTCATGCGACATGTGGACCATGGCCATGGCGCCAGTGGCCGCGTGACCAATTCGAGTTGGCTCGAGCGCATATACCGCGCTTTTGATCAGCAATTTGAGCGCTTCCGATTGGGGTATCGGGAGGTCTTGGCCAGCGCGTTGGCGCGCCGGCCCGCCTTTGGCAGTCTCTTTCTGGCATTTTGTATTCTCTC